>CAJUQB010000125.1 GCA_910588285.1 uncultured Lachnospiraceae bacterium | reverse complement strand
TTTTAATTTGACGTTTTTGTGCGGGAGAAAGGAACTTTAGTTTGCTGGGCTACAATGATACGAAAGTATGAATCTAAGAAAGTAGTGTTTGACGAACTTTATGGGGAGGATATCTTTGAACAGATTTATGATATTCACTTAAAAGTGATGAATCAAGAACTTTATGAGCAGCTTCCAAAGATTAGGGCTGAAAAGAAAAAAGCTGATGAAGAGAAAAGGGAATACGAACGCAAATGTCATGAGGAGCAACAGAAACAATGGGATAATTTTTATAAGCAATATACAAGTGGTAGTTACTCGATTGGTTCAAATAGTAACTACACTGACAAGGAAAAAGAGTATTTAAAGAAGTTTTATAAAGTATTAGCTACGAAATTCCATCCTGACGTTATAGAAGATAATAAACCGATGCAATTTTTGAACAAATTAAAGGAAACTTGGGGGATTTAATATCCCCTACCTATATATTTTTAAGGAGGACACAGATAATTAACGAAACAAAAATTAAATACATCAAAATAGGCGACATAGACAAGCTCTATGAGGTAAAGAGGATCTCATTTTATGATTTCAGTATTAGGGCTGTAGAAACTGATTTAAAGATTGGTGATGTGCACGAAGAAGAGGTTTTCAATATATTAGATTTTAAGGGTTTCAGGGTTACGTTGAAGAATAAGGGCGTGGGTAAGATTGTTGAGTTTGTGAGAAAGTGAAATGTAAACTCACAAGCTGTGAGGGTAGATATAATTGATTATGTCAATGAAATCACTCTTTCATATAAAATAGGAAACTATATATAGTTTGTATCAATAAAGACCATACAATATATAGTGTCAAAAAAAGGAGCATGGATGTTTGGATTAATGAGAAAGTCAGAGCATGAAAGAATATGCAGGAATCTACATTCGCATATAGACCATTATGGAAAAATCAATAGGGAATATTGTAATGAAGATGAAATTTTTGGAATCAGATAAGGAGCCAGTGATATTAGGCTCTAAGGAAGACATTGCGTATATAAAAGCATAAGGAGTTGGGAGTTGGAAAGGACTTTACTACATGGATTAAAGATCGGATAAATAAATATGAATTTGTTGAAAATGAAGACTTTAAACTTGATTTGCCAAATTTGGCAAATCAAAAATCTCATGGTGGCGATAGAAAAACCAAGTACTACTCCCTTACTCTTGATATGGCAAAAGGGATGCCAAATGTATATCGTTTGTATATGCTGATGCTGATACATATTGCGGACAAGCCATTTCGGAGCCATAAGCAACACCATGGTTCCGATCTGGCTTATTCTCTCCAGAAGTGATGATGCGATTTTTGTGGATTTGAATTTTAAATGGAGAATAGATAAGTGTAGATAGTTGTTGTTGTGGATGACTATAAAAATTGTGGAGGTAACTGAATATGAGCAAGAATAGTAAGAATGAAAGCAGTGCCATTAAAATTAAGAGTATACAGGCTAACAGCCTTTATGCTGTAAATAATTATGTGGAAGAGGAGAATGAAACAGAAAATAAAAAGCCATACCTTGATTTAGGGGAGGCTGTGATAAATAATAGTCTGTTTTCGGAATATATGAAACATCATGCAGTTGCCGTTAATAAAAAAGGCAGAAGCAAAGATTTTATTGTAATGAAATTTGACTATGGTGTTAAGGGAGGAATGTCAGCAAAGGGATTAAGGGATTATTATTATGAGAATGGTGCTACGGTTACATGGCCAGATTATGATAAGGAAGGGAATATAATAAAAGGGAAAAGCATCCATTACAAAATGCTCATGCGTAGCCCTGGCAAAGCCAAGGAAGGTGATTGTATCTTTATCCGTGAAAATTTGCATGATACGGCATTGAAATTTATCACAATGGATTTGTGGGATAAGATGCCATATGAAAATGCTAAAATAGTTGAAATGTCTGCATATGCACCATTAGTTACAGCAACAGCAATAGGCTATATTTCGATTCCTTTGGAGAATATCCTCATTGTGGAGGATAAGGATGTAACTGCCATGGTAAATGCTGTTTCTGTAAAAACGCATGATGTTCCATATGAGCGAGAGGTTATTGACTGGGAAGCAATAGAGAAGCTTATAAATGTACATAATTTTACGTTTTATAAAAAGAAACGCAGGGATAACCCAAAGCTTAAGTATATTAAAAAATCGAAGGTTATATTGAGCGAAAATGGGATGCTGGATTTTCCAACCAAAATAAAAACTATTTATAAAAAGGAATGCTATGTTGACAGGTCGAATGGAAAAGCGGAGGTAAAAAATACTTTATGGGACGGCATGGGATTGATTGATGAGTCTATATTTCCGAAGGATAAGGGCATGGAAGGATTTATTTATTGCAGAAGCCACTTTTTTAAATCTTGTTTATTCAGAGGAAATATACAGGAATATTTTAAGGATTTTTATGGAAGTAATTATGATACCGCAACTGTAAGAGATATGTTTGGCAATATATTTCCTGTAAAAAATATAAAAGCTGTCATTACAGAAAACTCTATCAAGTGGATCAAATTTATAGATTTAATGGGTGGTAGTGAAGCGGAAGCATATAAATATTATAAGAAATTCATGAAAAAGCATAAAGAAAGGTTTGCTATTGTAAAAACTGCACACGCAAGCAAATATGGTGACCTTCAAAGAAGTTCATACCAGATAAATAACAGCCTTCCATGTGTTGACAGGGCAGTCCTTAAAAGGATTGCAAAAGTGAGCATTGAATACTGTAATGCCATGAAAATAAGCCATAAAGCTTTTATGGGGTATTTGGCTGCAAATGCTTCAAAAGGATACAGTATTAATAATGTCCTCATTGCTCTGGATGCGTGGAACGATAATTTTAAATATACGGAATATTTTAAAGAGAAGAAAAGGAAGATTATAAGCAAATTTAAAAATGAGAGGTTAAAACTAGGGAAACTTTTGCAATATGGAGATAATCTGACAATATGCGGTAATCCAGTTGCATTACTGATGAAAGCTACAGGACAGGGTAATTTCCTGGAGGAAGGATGCTTTGAGAAGATTGACAATGGGATTCAGTGTTATACCACAAGGTTTAAGGATGGGGAAAGGCTGGCAGGATTCAGGTCGCCGCATAATGCACCGAATAATATTGTCCATTTGGTTAATACCTATTCGGAAGATATCCAGACATATTTTCCAAATTTAGGGAGGAATGTGATTGTCATAAATGGAATTGGTACAGATGTACAAGACCGTTTAAACGGACAAGACCTGGATACAGATTCCATATATACTACAAACCAGCCTGATATAGTCAAGATTGCAGAGGAAGCTTATTTAAAATATCCGACAATTATCAATGAAATAGGATTAAGAGGTAGCAGCGAGTATAAGAAAGATATGGAATCATATGCCGAAATGGATAGCAAGATTTCCTCCTCCCAATATGCTATAGGTATAGCAAGTAATATTGCACAATTGGCCTTAAGTTTTTATTATGATGGTGGAGGTAAGAACAAGGAACTTGAGGACGTATTTATTATATGTTCTGTTTTAGCACAGGTCGCTATTGATTCAGCAAAGCGTACTTTTGATATCAATGTAAACAGTGAGCTATCAAGATTAAGCCATCTTCCGTGTATGCAGCCAGAAGATGGCAAGAAGTATCCTGTTTTTTATGCAAAAGTGCAGGAGAAAAAGAATTCAGGGAAAAAGAAGAAAAAAGAAATTAAGGAATCTGAAATAAGGAAATTTGGTTGTGCTATGGAAATATTAGCTGATAATATAGATGAAGGCGTAATTGACCTAAGAAAACATAAAGAATTAATACCTCATACATGTAATTTGAATACGGTCTTCCAATACAGGACGGACAGGCTCAGGGATAGCAAACAGTACAAAAAAGTAATCTCTATTGTACAGGAATATGACAAGGAAGTTAAGAAATTGGATGAAAATAATGATGATTATGCGAAAGATTCATATAATCTGTTTGACAACTGTATGATAAAATTGAGAAATCTTACTATAAATAAGAGTACCATGTATTCATTAATTGCTTATGCGTTTGCTAATAATGGGGATGTAAGAGATAGGTTATTAACAGTGTTATATGATAAAGACCCTAAAAAGTTCTTGTCATGTTTTAAAAAAACTGAAAAAGTTCCGCAAAAATCCCCGGAAGCCTTGATTTTACTAAAGTTTCATAATCCACATATGAGAGAAGGGTATGAACGGAACGTAAGCCTAGTAATGCTCTCTTCCTCAAAACTATTTTACATATTGTACTATGACGGCGCAACAGGTTTGATCTGAGCTGTGGAAAAGTTCAATAATTGGACAAGCCTATTGTTCCAAACGGTAATTCCTGCTTGAAGCAGTTATTATACAATAAAAAATCTTCCAGGCTGGTATGTGTGTAACAGCCATATCAGCCATTTGCCTAGCCCTCCACAAGCTAGGCCACAACAACAACTAAAATCCTATATGGTGTATTTCCAAGATGCGTTGTATAGGTCATCCGGCAGAGAGGCTCAAACACTTTTTGCCGGATGTAAGTCTGTATATTTTTTGTATTTTAATGCATATTTTTATAAAGAATTTTATATCAAAATGAAAAGGGAAAGAGAGGAAAAAGGATGGATTTAAAGGAAAGAGTGAAAATGTTTATGAGTGACACGGGCGCAAAACTTAGTGTGTTCTCCAGGAAGGTTCAGATAAGTGTTACATACTATTACGCATGGATGCGCGGGGAGATAGAACCTTCAGAAGAAATGTGTGACCGTATAAGGGGCTACCTTGATGAGGTCTACGCTAAATAATTGTTTCTATTAAATCAGTAATTATGCAACCAATTAAACAAGCACAAATTCAAATAATATCTGAAATCATAGCGGCGAAAATTCATAGCCGCAAAAATCGAACTGATACAACTGAATATAGAAAATTTAGACTACGGAGGAATTATTTACGGAACAGAACCAGAATAACCAGGAAATGGATATCATTACGATACCAGAAATCTATAATGCAATATTGCATCTGGAGGGACATAACCAGAAGGTATTGCTTTCAACCTACAAGCTGACAGACCTATGTGAATTGATGAATGACCGTGCTGGCCTTGAAGAATATCTGAATAGTATAATGGATGAAATAAGATTTTGCAATGATATGGCATATGCATTAGTAAATCTTTATAATGCTGTTGCTGGTGATAACAATGATTCGGAAAATAATCAGGTAGGTGATATTGCAAGTATATATGATAACTTGTCTGAGGAAGATAAGAAGATAGCCTGTGGTCATTTGATGGATTCCCCAAAATTCTTTGGAGATGCATGTATAGAGATTACATCCAGATTTGCCAATGCAGTAGAAGAGCAGAAAAGAACGAGTGAAAAGTAAGAAACATATGTTTGGATTTGCTTGCAATTATGGTTTGGAGGTGGTACAATGTAGAAAAGATAGATAAATGTAGGAAAGTTGGGGATTGGGTATATGGCTAAAGTGACGTGTGAATCGTGTGGGAGCAGTTTCCCGTTTGAACGAGTAAAAGGCATGGAAAAATGTCCTGTTTGTGGAGAAGCACTATGGGAAAACGGTGATAGTTCCGTTGAGCCTGAAAAAGAGAAGCATACCTACTATTATTATAAAGAGGGTGGGGGCATGTTAGATGACACTCTGTCTAGCCATTTTACACCCCTATACACATTTGAAGCTGTAGACATGCAGGATGCGGAAAGGCAGCTAAAAGAAGTTATGCCCAATAGCCCGCTTATAAATAACAGCCAGCCAGAAAAAGTGCGTTGCCCCCGATGCAGAAGCACGGAGATACAATTGGTTCATAAAAAATTCAGCCTGCTCACAGGTTTCGCCACTAACAGGTTTGACAGAATGTGTGTCAACTGTAAGAAAAAATTTTAAAAATTGAATAGAAAATATGAGTTTGATAAGAGAGATTATTTCCGTAGTCTCTCTTTTATTATGCTCACAAATAGGAGGAAATAGCAACATTTGAATAACGAATTTATTTTAGACCTTATAGGGTCATTGCAACAAAGTAGTAGTAAAAAGCAGATTAATTCTGATATCAAGCAGCTTGAAAAGGCAATTAATATGCTCCGTATTACAGGAACTTTTGCTAAAGGTAATACGAAAAAGGAATTAAATGCCCATATTAAATCCCTACAGTCACAGCTTGGACATGTGAAATTGAATGCGAAAATTGACAGTAGGAACATAAAACGTGAAGTAGACAATGCATTAAAGAACATATCCTTTAAAGACATTGATTTATTGAATATTGATGAGGGCAAAGTAAAACTTAAGATTAGAAAAATCATTGCAGATGCAAAATCATTTGCAGAGAAGACACCAATTTCTGTAAATATAGGATCAAAGAAAAGTAAACTGGATAATGACCTGACTTCATATTTGAATAGGAATTCCAAGATTAATGAATCTTCTGTTCTGCTGAAAGAGGCAGAAAAAGTCCGGGAACTTATCAGCGTGATTGATGATAAAAAGAGCTTAAGGGAAGCTACAGATGCATTCCAATTGTATAAATCACAGGTAAGCGCAACAGGATTTGCCACTAAGGGCACAGCGGATAAAATTAAAGATATGCTTGGCCATGTTACAAAGATTTCCAGTGCCTTTGGTATTGCCTCTTTTGCTGTGAATAATTTTGTCAAATCAATGAAAACGCTGAAAGAGAATGATACAATCTTAACGGAGATATCAAAGACTTCTGAAATGACAAAGCAGCAATTAAAGGAGCTTGGGGACGAAGCTTTTAAAGTTGCAAACAAATATGGGCAGTCATCGGGGAATTATTTGCTTGGTGTCCAGGAGATGGCTAGGTCAGGTTATGAAGAGACATCGAAAGCTCTTGGTGAATTATCGTTGCTGGCGCAATCGGCGGGGGATATGACAGCGGATAGTGCGAATAATTATTTATTGGCCACGGATGCTGCTTATAAGTACAGTGGAAGTATTGAAAAACTGAATGCCGCGCTTGATGGTGCGAATTTCATCAGCAACCGTAATTCAGCAAGCCTCAGTGACATTGCCGATGCTACCCGTGTATCCGCATCATTCGCTGCAAATGCCGGAGTGGCCATTGATGAACTGACGGCGGCAGAAGCAACTATGCTTGCAGTGACCAAGAGGGGCGGCTCCGAAATTGGACGCGCTTTTAGAAGTATTGTTCTCAATCTTCAACAAGTTTCAGGTGAATTTGATGGTGAGGTTATCGATGAAGAACAGCTTAAGAAAGTAGAAGCAAGATGTCATAGTTTAGGTGTTGAACTTGAATATATGAAAGATGGTGTACCTACACTTAGGAATACAATGGACGTTCTTAGAGAATTAGCAGAAGTTTATAATTCATTACCAGACAACAGTGCAGAAAAGCAAGGTCTGATATCGGATTTGGGCGGGAAATACCATTCTAACAGTCTAAGTGCCCTTCTCAGCCGTTGGGATTTATATGAAAAGATGCTTGGTGAGTTTTCACAAGGAACGGGGAGTGCACTTGAAGAAGCGAATAAGACCGCTGATTCCTGGGAAGGACGCTTGAATGCTCTTTCTAACAGTTGGACTAGCTTTTGCAATGTACTTACCAATAAAGAAGCAATTATGGGTGGGATTTCGTTTTTTGACAGGTTGATCCAAGGGGCGGAGGCATTAACTGATACGATTGGTGAAATACCTCTGGTTTTAACTACACTGAATACCGCTCTTACCACTATGAAGAAAGATTATGGAATTACCCAGATAGTGAATCCAGAGACAAATAAGCTGGATATCCAGGGGAATATGTTTGGGATTGATTTCACAGCAATTAAGGAGCAGAAGAAACATTTTTCTGAAGCAGAAGCAGCAATATTCCAATGGAATGATAAATTAATTAGTGGAAAAGCAAATTTGGAATCTTTTAATAGCCAGGTTGTAAAGAACAATGCACAATTAAAAGACTATCTCAGCACAACCTCTATAGAAGCACCCGCTTCATTATCAGGATACAAAGCCCACCTCAATGCGGCTGGTGTAAGTACCGATGCGCTCAGGCTGAAAACAATCCTGTTAAATTCGGCTATCAGCATGGGGCTTGGGATTGCAATCCAGGCAGTGGTACAAGGGATATCCTACCTGATCCAGAGGGAAGAAAACCTCCGCCAGGCAACCGAAGAAGCCGCCAACGCCTATCAGCAGTCCACATCTTCCATATCTGATTATGTATCCAAATACCAGGAACTTAGGGAAGCACTTCTGGCAGCAAAGGGAAATGAGGAGGAGACATATGAAGTCAAGAAACAGCTTCTTGACCTCCAGACAGAATTAAATGATAAATTTGGGGAAGAATACGGCAGGTTAAACTTGGTCACAGATGCCTATAAAGACCAGACACAGGCAATTAAAGAATTTAACAAAGAGAATGCCAACCGTTTCCTGAATGAAAATTACAGCGGGATAGAAAAAGCAGAAAAGGAAATGACGGGGGATAAGCACTATAATCTAAGCGGTGCATATGTCAACCAAAATAGCAAAGAAGGGCAGCTATTAAAGGAAATCGCCGAAGAATACAAAGATTTGGGCGTAACCATGAATGACGGCCTGGACGGTACATTTTCTATCCATTTAAGGGCAGATGCGCAGTCTGCACATGAAGTAATCAATGATTTCATGACAGATGTAAAAGAACGTGCAGAACAGCTTGGGATAGATATACAGGGTAACATTGACCTGTCAAGCGTAATCGAAATGTCCTCATCGTCCTTGGAAGACGCAAATGAGGTTATTGACAAATACGGGGAAATCTTCCGGCAGGCACAGATGGCACAGATCGCGGCGGATGCGTCCCTTACCAATGGCTATAACAAAGCCATATCAGCTATTGAACAGTACAACGAAGCGATACTGCGGAGTGAAGATCCATATAATGATGAATCTGTAAAAAGGGCATGGGAGAACCTCCAGGAAGTCAGACAGGGGATTATAGAAAACGAATCCGAGTGGGAAAGATATGCAGGTTTAATGGATGAAGTTTTCTCTGCCGCAAATGATGATATTTATTCTTTTTATCAGGCCATGCAGGATGACAGCGGGATTTCCAAGCTCACAGAGGAATTGAAAGGCTTATCAGAAATTGATTTGCAGTCCATGTATAATGATGGCAATAACGGGGATGCATTTGATAAGCTGATTGCCAAGGCAAAGGAATATGGCGTGGAATTACAGGATGTGATCGCATTGCTCCAGAAGATGGGCATTGTACAGCAGGAGGTTGCAGATGCAGCCCCAGAGATGCAGCCACCCTCCTTCACAGATACATTATCCGGCATCCAGTCCCTCTCCGACGGCCTAGATCAACTGGACAAAATTTATGCAGATGTGCTTGATATGGAGGAATTTGACTGGTCATCCATCCTGAACAATGAAGATTTTGAGAAGACCTTCTCCAACATGGCAAACGCGCCGGAAGAATTTGCGGATGCATACGATGAGTTTATTAAAACCGTGTCAAATTCCTCCGGTGACATTGATGCCTGCCAGGAAGCATTCAATAACCTTGCCAGCGCATATATCTATAATTCAGGTGTATTGGATGATGTAACTGAATCTACGAAAGCAGCTACGATTGCCATGCTGGAGCAGATGGGGGTTGCAAATGCCACAGAGGTTGTAGAGGCAAAACTGGCTGAGACAGAAGCAAGGCTGGCGGCTGAAAAACAATATCTTGCACAGACAGGGATGGAGCTTGCCAATGCTACGGCAGTAGAGATTGCGGAGTTCATTAATTTAGGGTACGCTTCCGAGGATACACGGCAGTACTTATATCTCCTGATGTGTCAGAAAATTGATGTGAATAACATCCAGATCAATACTGCCAATGATGTGAATCAGATTATTGCAATTGCAAATGCAGCAGGCACGGCAACAAGCTATTTGCAGGCCCTTGGCAATGCATTGGTGTATTTCCGGAATATGCAGTTTGATACCTCCGCAAAAACAGTCAAGAGCGGAACAGGGATGAATGGGAAGGCATCTAAGCAAGGTGCCGTAGCCAATGCAATGTCCAAGGTTGGGCAGACGGTAGCAAATGTAAGTGCCAGAGCATTGGAGAACCAGATTAGGAATCAGTTAAGTGTAGCAGTTCAGAAAACGCAGCTGAACGCTTCCGATTTCTATGTAGCACCAGCTATGAACTATACAGGAGGCTCCGCTTCCAATAAAGCAAGGGAAAACCTTGCAAAAGCTGGCTCAAGTCCGAAATCAGGTTCTGGCAAATCTTCCACCACCGAAAAAGACACAACCAAAACATATGATTGGATTGAAAAAGCCATCACCCGTGTCAAGGAGGCATACGAACGGTTACAGAAGGTTGCATCCTCCGTATACCGTGTATTTACTAAGCGTAACAGCGCATTTGCCAAAGAGGTTGACAATATCCGTGCCCAGATCAACTTAAACCAGCAAGCATATGCTGGATATATGCAGAAAGCTAATTCGGTTGGATTGCCTGATTTTTATAAGAACCTTGTCCAGAATGGCGGGCTTAGGATCGAAGATATTACTGATGAAACACTGCAAAAGCAGATTGAAGAATATACCGAGTGGTATGAAAAAGCAATCGAATGTGCAGATGCAGTACAGGAACTAAAGGAAAAACTTGGTGATCTTGCCAAGGAGAGATTTGACCTCATAAATTCAGAGTATGAAAGCAAGCTTGCCCTTATTGAGAAACAGGCATCACTTATAGAGGCAAATATTAGTAAAATTGAGACAGAGGCACACATCATAAGCCAAAAATACTATGAAACACTGATGAGCATAGAAACACAGACGCTATCTAAGCTTACATCAGAACGTGACGAACTGAAGCGTTCTCTCCAGGAAGCAATTGATACAGGACATATTGACGTTGGCTCCGAAGCCTTTGATGATATGCAAGCAGAAATCATGGAGGTCGAGAAGGCAATCATAGAATCCCAGGAGGCACTTGTCGAGTTTGGCAATATAATCCGAGAACTGGAATGGGAATCCTTTGACCGCCTGCAAGATCAGATTTCCCAGATTACGGATGAGGCCGACTTCTTAATTAGCTTATTTGAGGATGGGAACCTATTTGACGATAGCGGCAACTTCAACAAGGAGGGATGGTCAACCATTGGACTGCATGGCGTAAATTACAACACGTACATGAACCAGGCAGACCAATATGAGAAGGAATTACTTGCCATCAATAAGGAATTGGCAAAAGATCCCTACAATACAGAACTGTTGGAACGCCGTTATGAATTATTGGAAGCACAGAGGGATATGATTTCTGCTGCCGAAGATGAAAAACAGGCTATGCGTGATTTGGTCAAGGAAGGCATTGACATCCAATTGGATGCCTTGCAGGAGTTGATTGACAAACGCAAGGAAGCTTTAGATGCCGAAAAAGATTTATATGACTATCAAAAACGAGTAGCAGAACAGACAAAAGCAATTGCCCAGCTTGAGAAACAGATGGAAGCCTACAAAGGCGATACATCCGAAGAAACACGGGCACAGATACAGCAGATTAAAGTCCAGTTAGAAGAAGCAAGGGAAAACCTGAAAGAGACGGAATATGAGAAATATATCTCCGACGAGGAGAAGCTCATGGATGCTATCTACAGCCAGTATGAGGAAATCCTGAATATGCGCCTGGATGATTTGGATGCATTGGTATCAGACTTGATTACACAGGTAAACGCATCCTCTTCTACAATTGCTGATACGATTTCTGGGAAAGCTGATGACCTTGGGTACAACTTGTCAGATTCCATGCGCAATATCTGGAATGAGTACGGCACTTCCATGAAGAATGACGTGCTGGCAAAATATGGGGATGATTTCAGTGCAAAGCTTACTGCTGTAAATACCACAATCTCTGGGATTGAAAAGCTTATGCAGACAATGGTAAGCATAGTGGCCGCAGAAGCAAACGCAACTTTGACATCCGTGGAACAGGCATCACAGTCTCCCACCGCATCATCGTCAGCATCTTCCTTTGAATCACTTGGTTCACTACAGAATGTATCCTATGGCGGTTATAATAGTGGCAGCTATAGCGGAAGTTATGGCAGTTCTGGATACGGATCAGGTTCCGGATATGATTCAGGCTCCGGTTCAAGCTCTGGATGGGGAAGCTGGTTTATCAAAAAGAGAGATACTTATAATAAGAGCAGGCTGAATACGGAAAGCTCTGTGGTCGACAGGCTTAAATACCGCGACATCGACGCATCTTTCTCAGCACGTTCCAAGTATTACTCTGCTATGGGAG
>CAJUQB010000124.1 GCA_910588285.1 uncultured Lachnospiraceae bacterium | reverse complement strand
ATGGCTCTATCATCGCCCATTGGCTGTCGCTCAAATCGCTCGCATAGCTGCGTCGTTCATTTTTCTGTATCATTCCCTCATTATACTACTTTTCCCTCTATTGGTACAGCTTCTAAATCCTATACGAAAACTCAAAGTTTTTCTTGTAGAGTCAATTAATTATGAAACCAAAATGGATTTTGAGCTTTTGCGGCATAATTTTATGTTTTTTAGTTGCAATAAATATAACAGTTTATTATTATAAAACCACACTATCTATTGAACAGCAAATTGCGCAAAAACTAGGAATAACAGAAACGGATGTCTTCCTATTTGATACCCAAAAAGTTGATGAATATCAGATAGCAGGCATATGTTATGCTTCCAATCAATATGGAATTGTATGGATGCATAACAAAAAGTATGGACCTGAGTTAATATGGATTAAAACGAGTGAGAAAATGGTCCGTCGTGCAAATAAAGTATGGGTTACACCAATATCAATTAAAGAAAATCATTTTTGCGCGTTCCTTTCAGCTAATTCTGATCTTTCATCAATTATATTAGAAGACAAAAACAATACTATGATCGCTAAAGTTGATCACGTTCCAGCTTTGAAGATTATTTTTCATAAGATAGGGAGAAATTATTATCAATTAAAAGATGCAGAAGGGGTTATCATTCAATAAGTCATAAGGACTTGATGCGATGATTGGTCTGGTCGTGAATGGTGAGCCACATCAGAAGATATGTGTTCTAATGGTTCATGGACTACGATTAGTGGATTTAGTTCTTATGTGAAGAATGGTGGAGAGGGGACTATTGGCCTCGTTGGAGCAGTTGGAAATGCCGGAAAAATCGCAAACGGATATGCAGGAGATATGATTCACCTTCGAAAATCGAGTGGTTGGTATCATACATATATTATTGTGAAAGCCACAGGAACTTCTGGATCCAGAACAAATAAAGATTACTATATTTGTGCACATACAACTAATCGGTTAAACGAGACACTTCAAAGTTTCTTAGGTTCATCTCAGAATAACTTGCGACTGTTGACAGTTACTGGTAGCTATTATTAACCTTTTAAAGGGCTGTCTCAAAACTAACTGATTCCATCAAAATCCTAGAAATTCAGTTTTTTTCGCAATTCTCAGTTGTTTTATATACTTCATGGCTTGCTTTGTGCAGACAGCTAAATATAACAAGAACCGTTTGGGATATTTTCAGTGTCCCGAACGGTTCTTGTCGTGGTTAGTGATTTTTGCATAGTACAAAGAGAGAACCGCAGGAAATCGTCAGTGGTCAGCAGCATGATAGAAAGCACACCTACGCATTCCGGAAGCGGAAGAGGCCGCCCCAAGGAAGACCGGGAGATCAAGAAGAGGGTAAGCCTGTCGGTGATGCCGAGCCTGTATGGAGACATCCAGAAGATCGCCTATGTGCAGCGAAGGAGCATCAGCGACCTGATTGGCGATCTGATGGAGCAGTTCCGGGCGGCGCATAGAGAAGAACTCGCAGAGTACGAAAAAATAAAAAAAGTGAGAAAAATGGCTGATGCAACTGCGAATTGACAAGATGTAAGGTGCGCTTGGTTTACATTTGATGGGATATTGCCTAAAATCAGGAAGTGAAATAATTGGAATTGAATGAAAAGCTGATTCAGCTGCGCAAGAAGAAAGGGATAACCCAGGCGGAGCTGGCTGAGGAAATGCAGGTGTCCCGGCAGGCCGTGTCTAAGTGGGAATCTGGAAGCTCCATACCCTCCATAGAAAATCTGCGCGGACTGAGTGAACTATACAGCGTCCACGTTGACTATTTGCTCAATGAGGAAGATGAAGAAGAGGAATCCATCCTTCAAGAGCCGACAGACAATCCGGAAACATCGACGAACAGCAAAAGGAACGTGGGCTTGAAGTGGTGCATTGCTGCACTGATGGCATTAGTGCTGGTTGTGCTTGTTGGGATATTCATTGCCAACGGAAAAGAAGAACATCTCCATTTAGAGGAAGCACAAGGAGAGGAGGTCGTATCTGATAGGAATTTTTCTTTAGGCTGGTAAAGACAGACAGGAAGGAGGTGGAACCTATAATGATGAAAAGACTCTTTTGTATGTTGTTGGTGTGTGTGGCCATGATCGGCTGTCTTGGCATGGAGGCAAGCGCAATTCAGACGGTGGAGGAAGCTACTCCTGCGCTTGAACGTGCTTCGGGCCGGTTCAGCATGGACGTTTACAAAAACGAAGTCGTCACTGCTGATACAGAGTTCCCTTTGGAAATCGGAGAAACGGTTACTATTAACGCCGTCTACTCTCCACGGTCTGCAAGTGTGGATTTTGGCCTGATTGCGCCAGATGGCCTGTTCTATCCCTTTAGGGCAGAGAATGGCCGATTTGATAAGACCATTGAAGTTGATCAGAGAGGCTACTATACACTAGCAATCAGAAACAATTCCAATTTTGATATATATGTATCTGGAATTGTAACTTATTAAAGGAGAAACACATGAAAAAGTTATTATGTATATTGATAACTGTGACTATGCTTTTTTCGTGCACTATAGTTGCAAGCGCAAGTGACGTAGGAACATTTGTGGAGGAAAAAAAGGAAGATGCTCTTATTTATGAGGGCGAAAATAAGGTGTTTATGATAGATCAGGAAAAAGATATAGATAATTCCGTAAGGGTTACGCAAGAAAGTAAATATGAAAATATTTATTTTTCACCTGAAAGAGATGCTTATTTTCAAAAAATTAGTAATAATGAGTTTGTCGAAGTAGAAAAAGTAGAATTTCAGTTAACGGATTATGAAAACTATCAGACTATTCAAAATTATGAAATGCCAAAGGAAGTGTTAGACGGTATTGCTTCTATGGCAGCATTTGCACAAGAAAATAGTAATGTGGATGCACGCTGTGTTATTTTTGTTGCAGAAAACAAGGCTAATCGTCAATTGAATACATTACCAATGGTCACAACTCAAAAGAATGGATATACATTTCATCATTATGAAGTTTATTTTACAAGTATGTGGACATCATGGCAAACAATATCCGAAAAAGGTGCAACAACAATTGGTAATTTAAAGGCAATAAAAGAACTAGTTATGACTGTTGTTGGTGCAAAGAACACAACAATTGGAGTAGCGTATGGATTATTCAATGCGGGGAAAACTTGTTTGGAAGCATGGATGTTAGAGACAGGGCAAACACCTATTTTTGGAAATTCAAATAATAAGGTTATGATGGACGTTAACTATGATATCTACCTAAAGTATACATACAATTACAATCCAATAAGGGGAGAGACACATGGATGCTCTACTCAAAAGGTGATAGTTAAACAAGTTGATACAGATACATATTTATATACCTCAACAGGGGGAGAGAGAAACGAAGAAACTGAGAGGAAGAACCAAACGTATTATTCGCCTAACTACAGAAGTCCGGAAACCGAAGCCCTTATTTATTTAGGGGGGACTGCTGGATCTGTAGAGACTATAGTAGGCGATGTGAATGGCACGTTGGTATATTTCTCATTCCCTTATTTCACTTGGCCATCAGATTGGCCGTAAGACTTTCATTATGAAAAAATATATGCGTGCTATATTTATATTGGTAACGCTAATATTGTTGCTGTTTATAATTATACACATAAAATGCGTTAGTGATTTGCAGGAGGCTATTTCGACGTGTTCCAACATGGAAAACTGTCAGGTAACAGTAAAGGATTATATATCTGGTGAAAGTTATGAGATAGTTAATTGTATGGATAAATTGAAAATAATTGAAGATTTTTTAAAGGTAAAATATGGGGGAGTGTTCTCAAGTTTATATCCAATTACTGAAAACGAGGAAGCGTATTCTATTATTATTTCCTCGGAGGATGTTTTTGTAGTTTTAATTCTTGCAAATTCTCAGGAACAGTGTCGTTTTATTGGAGAATATTTTTCAATTTCGATAATTAATGGGGGAGATTTATATTTAACAATAAAAAATATATTAGATAGCATGGTATGTAGTGCTTAGTCGTACTACTATTTATCTTACACGAAGGCATTTTCTTTTAGTCAGTTGATGAGATAGGGTTTGGGGATGCTGTCCGGCTACCTTTTTCAAAGGGCAAAGAGGATTGGGGGTTCGCTCGGCGGCGGGAACGGAATCAGCCCATACCAATCGTAACCAATAGCGGTTTACCCGTTTGCACTACGTGTGAACGGGTAAACCGCTATAACTATAGTTTTAGGCGTATCTTGACTGCTCTGGTAATCTATATTATACAGATATAATGGGAAATATTTCCTGATGTTATAGGAAAGAGGCGTTGCAGCACAAGTTAATAGCTCGTCTGGGCGAGGGTAAACAGTAATTAGGCCCAGAGCGTCTCGACTTCAGGTTTGCTGGTCGGGGGTTTAGCAGTTTGCTAATCAGAAGCCATTCGAGTTTGATACATCTGTGTGGTGCGCGGGCTTGCCGTAGTAACCTTTGTGAACTGGAAAGCGCATCATGGACCCTGAGCGAGTAATCCTTTTGAAAGCGACGGTAAGAAAAACGTATCGTGTCCCTTCCCACCCTCTGAACGCAGCCGGCCATGCTGTAAATCTGCCGGAGAGCTGCTCCCTCTACAAAGGAGCCGACAGAACCCTAACTGCCGTAGAACTGAATAAATAGGGCTGCACACATAAGCAAGAAAAAAGTGTAGGGAGAAATCCCACCCCCGTCACACATAAGACGTTAAAAAGTGTTCTTTGCTGATTGCCGAGTCTCCGGCTGGAGCTGACATGAGGCGGCCTGGCTTTAACGCTGTATAAATTGCATATGATATATAATGTAAATATAGCATTTAAGTTATATAATATATTTAACACAAATAAATTATTGAATATATATAACAAATAAATAAAAGGAGATTCCTATTTTGGGGCGACGAAATAAAGCATATTCAAAAGACCTCCATCAGCAAGCCTACGAGCGCTTTAAGGGGATGCACGCCTTTGGAGAGAGCAAGAAGGCAGCGGTAGCCGAAGGAACGGAGAGGGATAAGATATTTTCTTACAACACCTACAAGAGCTACTGGAAGCATACGAAGTACTTCATCAAGTACATAAAAGAAAATCACCCGGAATGCACTACGCTGAAAAGCGCAAGGAAGTACGTCAACGAATGGCTCCAGGTCAGGGTTGACCAAGGTCTCTCTGCCTGGACGGTACAGCTGGAGGCAAAGGCCCTCGGCAAGCTCTATGGCATCCAGCCGGACAACGAGAATTATTTCAAGCCTCCGAAGAGAAACCGGGAGGATATCAAGAGAAGCCGCGGCGACCGGGTGCGCGACCGGCACTTCTCCAAAACCAATAACGATGAGCTGATTAAGTTCTGTCAGGGGACCGGGCTTCGTCGGAGTGAGCTGGAGGAGCTGCGCGGGAAAGACCTGGTTACCCGGGAGCAGATCGAGATGGAGATTGCCCGCTTAGAAGCCATCCCGGAGAGCCGCCGGACGCCAATTGCCCAGAATCGGCTCAGAACGCTCCAGGACGCCCGCCTGTTCCGGGGTAAGTACTTTACCCTTGTGAGGAACGGGAAGGGCGGCAGAGCGCGTCTGAGCCCCATTACAGGCAAGAATACGGCGCAGATTGTGGAACGGATTAAAAATACACCGCCAGAGGAAAAGGTATGGAAGCACGTTCACAAGAGCGCCGACATCCATGGGTATCGAGCCGAGTATGCGACTGCCATCTATAGAACCCATGCCAGGGAGATAAAAGATATCCCTTATGACCGGGTAAATCGCGGAACCGGACGGCGGTATCAGAGCGAGGTGTATGTCTGCCGGAAGGACGAAGCAGGGAAGAAACTGGACAAGGCTGCCATGCTGGTGTGTAGTAAGGCCCTCGGCCATAACCGCATCAGCGTGGTAGCCAACAACTATATCAGAGGGTTATAAGGAGATGCAGCATGGGCGAGTTTGTAAGAAAAACCTTAGTTGGCTATAAAGAGATACCTGGAGGACGCGCTGACCCGGAGTGTACCCATGTGATTCTCACCATGAAAGAGTATGAAGAGCAGCTTCGGCGGATTGCAGCAGCAGAACAGGAAACCCAGGCAACGAAGCGCGAAGCGGAAAAAGCAATACGAAGTGCAAAGAGCGACGCGCAGTACAAGATCCAGATAGCAGAATCAGAAGCGGCAGAAATAGTGGCTGATTTAGAAGGAGAGCTGGAGAAGGAACGCCAGGAAAGCGCCTATCAGCGTGGCCTGAATAAAAACCTGCTGCGGATTGCCAAGGAACGAGCCAACGCCGACCGAAAGCTAAAGCCAAAAAAAAGAACATACTGGGTACTTTTCGGTATTTCTATGATTTATAGCTATAATTACGAAAAGTTGATTGAACTGGACGAATGGGAAACAAAGTTCAAAGAAGCAAATATTTTACTAAGACCAAATTTAAAATTACGGATCAGTTTCAGAACTGGCTACTGGGAAGCCATTATTCTTCACACAAAGCCGCTTGATGTTGTCCCGCCAGAAATGAGAATACAGTAAAGACTGCATATCTTGTCTTCAAATCAAACCAATCCTTTGCTGTCCAGCTTGTCCCACAATGTAAGTTGATCAAACCCCATCTCTTTCTCAATATCACTTCTGATCTTTGCCGCTTCGAGACTGTCTTTAGATGAAACACGGAACTCAACCGCTATCACCTTCCGCCCCCGTCGAATTTCATCAAAGACAACGGACTTATCACTATACCGGTTAATCTCATCAACGGAAGGGCTTAATACCCGCCTCTTGAAATCCCTGTATTCTTTATATCGTTCCCCTCCAAGCAACTTCTTCAATTCATCAACACTATATCGACGGTGATAACTCTCCAGATCATGAAAGTGAATACTCTTCACAAGTTCATAGAGCCTAATCGTATACTTGCTCTTAAAGTGAAGTGTCCAAAGAAGCTCATAGCTTGTAAAATTCTGCTTCAACTGTAATAGGAACGGCTTCATATCACTGTCAAGACGAATTTGTATAATTCCTTTCCCAGGATCAATATAAGGTTTCTCAATCCATCGCAGCAACGTTTCTCGTTTATCATCAACTGTAACCCAAAGACTTTTATCCGCGATTTCCTTAATGGCTGACTTTAAATCCTGATATGTCTTGCCATTATTATCATCAATCCCACATACACGGCAAAACTCTGCTATAGAGAAATCATACAGTTTGAAATCTTCATCAAGGGGAGTAATCTGAGAAATTAGGTATAATACGATTTTCTGTTGCTGCAGAGAGAGATTAAAACGACTCTTCTGAATCAAATTGTTCGCCTTAGTAACTGTTTTGTTCCTCAATTCCAAACATTTGTCATCTTTCATCCTTATCACCTCGGCTCAAATTATACAATATCGTGACATCAATGTCAAGCAAGTCACGATTGGACGTATCAGAGCCTTAAAACAGTCATTCAGAGCCTTAAAACAGTCATTTTGTTAACTTATTTTATATGTACTAAATGTCACAATACATCGATTTTTTAGTTAGTTAGTACTAAAAGTCACAATAGAATGAACCAAAAGTCACGATACTATGAACCAAATGTCACCATAAAATGAACCGAATGTCACAATAGAGGGGGTGATACATTATATAATAAGAAATAAAGAAATATAAGAATTATTTAAGAAAGATGCGGCTCCGCCGCCGAAACAAAAAAAGAGAAAAAATAAAGCAATCCATACGTTAATTATTCTTTCTGCATATCTTTCCTTCATGTAGACCAAACTCACTGTGTTTCCTGCTGACATAGTCGCTCGTAACTTTTTTCAAAGAAATGATAATCAATCGACAAAAGCAAATGTATATAATTTTGCTTGCATTTTGTGAAACAGCATGATATACTGGATTCAATGAAAAATGAAAGAGGTGAACACTATGGCTCAGATCAGTCTTCGAGTCGATGATGATGTAAAACGCGGTGCAGAACAGATCTTAACGGACATTGGGTTAAGTATGTCCACAGCTATTAACGTGTTTCTGCGGAAAGTCGCCAGAGAAGGAAGAATACCATTTGAGCTGACCGCCGACCCTTTTTTCACTGAAAGCAACATGCGCTACCTGGAAAACATCATGCAAGACGTAAAAGAGGGGAAAGCCAACTTTGCAGAGCACGACTTGATTGAGGTGGACTGATGCGGCTGCTGTGGGAAGATAGAGCCTGGGAAGACTATCTATTCTGGCAAACCCAGGATATTAAAACACTGAAGAGGATCAACATACTCATCAAGGACATTTGCAGAAACACCTTCGAGGGTATAGGAAAACCAGAACCGCTAAAGAAAAACCTCAGTGGCTTGTGGAGCAGGAGAATCGACGAAACCAATCGTATCGTCTACTATGAAAAGGACGGAATAATCTATGTTGTATCCTGCCGGGGACACTATGATTGACCTACACTGATATAGGAGTTAACGCACATGGCAAAGAATACGAAAGGAGTCCAGCTTCAATTACCTGACCCAGCAGATGCAGATCCCCATCCTCGACTCCTTCTGGATGGGAGAGGCATTCATGCTGGTGAATGCTTCACGGCTTTGTTCCCTGATGGCTGGTACGACATTACCCTGGAAATAAGCTGGGAGCCGACTGGCCCCGGCTGCTGGTATATCTCAATGCCAGGGTTTGAAGATATTTGCCCGATAGGGTTGTTTGTAAAGATATAAAGTATATAATGTAATTAAGATATTTACCAAAAATAATAGGTGTATATGAAATAAAAGCGGATTCTCCAACAACCTGGAGGACCCGCTTTTTAGCTTGACAATTTCAGGAATAAGCGATATATTTTATATAACTTAAATATTAAGTGTAGATTATATAACTGAAATAAGGAGTGATGGATTTGAAGGTTATAGCGATAGCGAACCAGAAGGGCGGCGTTACCAAGACCACCACGACGCATAATCTCGGAGTAGCGCTGGCAGCAAAAGGAAAGCGGGTTCTCCTGATTGACCTGGACAGTCAGGCCAGTCTGACAATCAGCGTGGGCCTCGAGCCGCTGGAGATGAAGCTGACGATTGTAGATGTTCTGAAGAAGGACGGGAAGCCGTTCAACGAGTGCATAGAGCGGATCAGCGACCGGCTGCATATTGTCACATCCATTATCGACCTGGCGCCGATGGAGATGGAGCTGCTGTCCAGGGCCAGCCGGGAGAAGATTCTGGACAGAGCCCTGCAGCCGGTTCGGAATGAGTACGACTTCATCCTGATAGACTGTCCGCCGCAGCTCTCCATCCTGACGATCAACGCGCTCTCCTGTGCCGACGGTGTGATTATCCCCGTCAAGACGGATTACCTCGCCTACCGGGGACTGACGCAGCTCCAGGACAGCATCCAGGAGATCCAGGAGCTTATCAATCCGAAACTGAAGGTGCTGGGAGTTATTGCAGCGCTTTACGAGAAGAGGGTAGCGGACGATAACGCAATTCTGGCCGCTCTGAAGAGTGAGTACAACCTTCTGGGGGTAATCAAACGGTTGGCCGTCGCCAAGAAAGGAATCTATGACGGCCTGGCTGTAGTGGAGCAGACACCCGGCAGCGAGATTTCCATTGAGTACAACAAGATAGCAGATATGATGATTGCTGAAAAATATGAAAGGACGGAGAAAGAGAATGGGTAAGTTTGAAGACAGAGAGAACCGCAGGAAATCGTCAGTGGTCAGCAGCATGATAGAAGGCACACCTACGCATTCCGGAAGCGGAAGAGGCCGCCCCAAGGAAGACCGGGAGATCAAGAAGAGGGTAAGCCTGTCGGTGATGCCGAGCCTGTATGGAGACATCCAGAAGATTGCCTATGTGCAGCGAAGGAGCATCAGCGACCTGATTGGCGATCTGATGGAACAGTTCCGGGCGGCGCATAGAGGAGAACTCGCAGAGTACGAAAAAATAAAAAAAAGTGAGAAAAATGGTTGATGCAACTGCGAGTTGACAAGATGTAAGGCGCACTTGGTTTACATTTTGCGGGATATTGACTAAGATTAGGAAGTGGGAAAGGTGAAGCTGAATGAAAAGCTGACTCAGCTGCGCAAGAAGAAAGGGATAACCCAGGCGGAGCTGGCGGAGGACATGCAGGTGTCCCGGCAGGCCGTATCTAAGTGGGAATCTGGAGGCTCCATACCCTCTATAGAAAATTTGCGCAGCCTGAGTGAACTATACAGCGTCCACGTTGACTATTTGCTCAAAGAGGAAGATGAAGAAGAGGAATCCTTCCCTCAAGAGCCGACGGACAATCCGGAAACATCGACGAACAGTAAAAGGAACGTGGGCTTGAAGTGGTGCATTGCTGCACTGATGGCTTTAGTGCTGGTTGTGCTCGTTGGGATAATCATTGCCAACGGAAATAAAGAACATCTCCGTTTAGGGGAAGCACAAGGAGAGGAGGTCGTATCTGACAGGAATTTTTCTTTAGGCTGGTAAAGACAGACAGGAAGGAGGTGGAACCTATAATGATGAAAAGACTCTTTTGTATGTTGTTGGTGTGTGTGGCCATGATCGGCTGTCTTGGCATGGAGGCAAGCGCAATTCAGACGGTGGAGGAAGCTACTCCTGCGCTTGAACGTGCTTCGGGCCGGTTCAGCATGGACGTTTACAAAAACGAAGTCGTCACTGCTGATACAGAGTTCCCTTTGGAAATCGGAGAAACGGTTACTATTAACGCCGTCTACTCTCCACGGTCTGCAAGTGTGGATTTTGGTCTGATTGCCCCAGATGGCCTGTTCTATCCTTTTAAAGCAGAGAATGGCCGTTTTGATAAGACCATTGAAGTTGATCAGAGAGGCTACTATACACTAGCAATTAGAAATAATTCCAATTTTGACATATATGTATCTGGGATTGTAACTTATTAAAGATGGGGACCATCAGCTACACCATCTACATACTGTGTTCCATAAAAGAGAACGCCAAGTGTCTGGCACAATGAGGTATTAAACTATGGGAGGTAATTATATTGCGAGTAGTTCATATTGGATTGATTGTAATTTTGATTTGTGCTGTTTGTAATATTTTTCAGATTATTAGAAATTATGGAAAAGTAGTAACGGGATTTCCTTTGTGGATGCAGGTTACCGTAGTAGTTGCTTTCTGGGGAATTTTGTTGTTGGTGTGCATAATAAGCTATACTCTCTTTATTTTCATAAAAAAATTTATAAGTAAGGATAAGTGAACATGAATAGAAAAGTTGGAAAGAAAATTGGAAGTCTTATACTCTCTGTAATTCTACTTGTAACAATTAGTATTCCGGTTTTTGCAGTAGAAGATGAAACCATTGAACCGCATATCGATTTTGTTGCAGGAATGAAAATTATTGTAAATCCCACAATCACAATCGATTATAGTGGCAGTGGTATTGGTTTTGGACATGCATGTTTGGTGTTTATCAATAGAAGTCATAACACAATAACTGTTGGGAATATGTCTGTTTATGCTGGTGATGCTGTTACTATTGGAACTTTTGGGAATAGGTCGTCGCATAAGGGGATTTGGTATAATATCGAAGCTTGTAAAGGAATGGGCTCTTCTTATTATGGACTGACAACAGCAGTAACCGCAACTGAACTTCTAAACATCAATAATGTGATTAACAGCAATGATTCATGGTCTGTTTCTAATAATTGCGCATCTTTTGCAGTAAAAGTTTGGAATGCGGGTAATTCAGGTAGACCAGTTTCAGGAAATAATCCAATAGAACTTGCTGGAAGTATTACAAGTTATTCTGACTACAATAAAAATCCAGAAATTCCTCTTAGATTTCAAGGAGATATTGCCCGGCACACACCGAATGGTGTTGTATTTGACCCTTCTGGTTACTATGATATCTGATCTGTTTCAGCACTATATGCCATATTAAATCGACCTGTTCAATAGGGTTCATACTCGGGGCAAAAACTGATTGTCAATGCTGGATTGCCTATACCGACAATTAAATTGCTTTGCGCAGTTAACCTTAAGTTATGTAGTTCAGCGGGACACAGGCGTATTAACTGAGAACAGCAACCCAGCCCAAGAGTGAAATCCAGCGTTGAAGCTACTTTCAAAATCCAAGCCAGATGATAGGACAGATTTAGTCCCTCTTCCGTAGCCGTCTTACTCAGGATATAAACCACGGAGCTGGACTGGGTGCCCAGCGGGGTGATTAACAAATCTACATTTCAAGCATATATAAATTCTGAGAGTAGAGGATATAGTAGAAGTACAGATATATCTCTTGACTCTGGCTGCTCACTGCGAAATGTTAATGATTACTTTCAGGTGTTAAACAGTGTACGGGATTACAAAGGAACAAGTACATCGTCTAATACGTGCTATGCAAATTGGACTTTTGATGTTTATAATTGGATGAATTTTAATACTAAGAAGCTGTACCAATAGGCTAAAACCGCTTGAGCAAAGTGCTGAAGGCAGCAATGGTGCAAACCGCTTGAGCAGAACGGACAGACACTTCATAGTCTTTGGAAAGACGGCGGGAATTGTTGATCC
>CAJUQB010000123.1 GCA_910588285.1 uncultured Lachnospiraceae bacterium | reverse complement strand
GCGGAGGTGAAATTAGCCGTGAACGGCACCGCTCGGGCGCGAAGAATGCGCAGAGTGCATTCTTTTTTACCAAGGACCCGCTGCAGGCAAGATGCATTGGGCCTGCGGCGCCCCAAGGGGCAGGGACCTGACATACCGGAAGGGGATATAGGAGGCACGTATTCATGGAAAAACCGAAAGCAGAGTTATTGGCGCCGGCCGGCTCCTTTGCCACGCTGAAGGCTGTGGCCTGTGCCGGGGCAGATGCCGTGTATGGGGCCGGAGAGCGATTCGGAGCCAGGGCCTATGCCGGCAATTTTACAGATCAGGAGCTGCGGGAGGCGCTGGATTACCTCCATATCCATGGCAGGCGGTTTTACCTGACTGTCAATACATTGTTGAAGGAGCAGGAGCTCTGGGGGATGCTGTACGATTATATCCTGCCGCTGTACCGTCATGGGCTGGATGGCGTGATTGTCCAGGATCTGGGGGTGCTGGCCTTTTTGGGGGAGCAGTTCCCCGGGCTGGAGCTTCATGCCAGTACCCAGATGAGCATCACAGGCCCCCAGGGGGCCAGGCTGATGAAGGAGCTGGGCTGTGGCCGGATTGTCCCGGCTAGGGAGCTGTCCCTTGAGGAGCTTGCCCGGATTCATCGGGAGGTGGATATTGAGATCGAGAGCTTTATCCATGGAGCCCTGTGCTATTGCTATTCCGGCCAGTGCCTGTTCAGCAGTATGCTGGGAGGCCGCAGCGGCAACCGGGGCAGATGTGCCCAGCCCTGCCGTCTGCCCTACCGTGTAGGAGGGGGCCATGAGAGCTATGCCTTAAGTCCCAAGGATCTGTGTACCATTGAGCTGCTTCCCCGGCTCCTTGCCAGCGGCGTCTATTCCCTGAAGATCGAGGGCAGGATGAAGCAGCTGGAGTATGCGGCAGGAGTTACCGGCATTTACCGGAAATACCTGGATCAATGCCTGGAGCATCCAGGGGAAGCATACCATGTGGAGGAGGCAGATCGGAAGCGGCTGATGGAGCTTGGCAGCCGCAGCGGATATACCAGGGGATATTATGAGCAGCGAAATGGCCCCCAGATGATGGCCATGGAGAAATCAGCCCACACCAGCGGCTCCGAGACGCTCCAGGAGGAGATGCGCAGGCGGTATGCAAAGAAGCCTCTTCAGGAAAATATCAAGGGAATCTTAAAACTTTGCAAAGGATTTCCTGCAAGCCTTGTGGTAGAATGGAATGGAAACCGGATCTCAGTGGAGGGAGCCGTGCCCCAGGAGGCGGTAAAGCAGCCCTTGACCCAAGAGGGGATTCGGGAGAAGCTTTGTAAGACCGGAAACAGTGCATTTGCATTTGGGGAGCTGGAGATTCAGCTGGAGAATAGCCTGTTTCTTCCGGTGGGGGAATTCAGCCGGATGCGCAGGGAGGCTCTGGAGCAGCTCATGGAGCTGGGCCTGCAGGAATTTCGCAGGGACTTACGTCCCAGGGAAGCAAAGCCAGTGGAGATGAGCTTACGTCCCAGGGAAGCAAAGCCAGTGGACATGAGCTTACCTCCAGGGGAAGCGGAGCAGGCACATGGGCTTGCGGTGGCGGTAAGAACCTGGGAGCAGCTGGAGACAGTACTGGAATACGGCTTTGTGAACCGGATTTATCTGGAATCGGACGCTGTGCCCAGGGATGCGGCTGCAGAGAGATGGCCAGAGGCAGTCAGGCAGGTACACAGGGCCGGAAAAGAGCTCTACTATGTGCTGCCGGCCGTTCTTCGGGAGGGCTCCTGGGAATGGCACAAGGAGCAGCTCACCATGGTGAGAAAAGCAGGGGTGGACGGCTTTGTGACCGGCAGCTATGAGGGCCTTGGCCTGCTTGAAAATGAGGGCCCTGGCCTGCGTGAGAATGGGGGACGGATCATAACGGACAGCAGCCTGTATGTGTGGAACAGCAAAAGCAGGCAGGCGCTTTCGGACCTGGGGGTCTGGGAGACGACCCTGCCCCTGGAGGCCAACTGGCAGGAGCTGCTGCATCGGGGCTATGAGGGGGGAGAGCTGCTGCTGTACGGATATCTCCCCCTGATGGTCAGTGCCCAGTGCCTTAGAAAGAATACGGCAGGCTGCAGGAAGCAGAGCGGGATGATGCAGCTGAAGGACCGGTATGGCAAAACATTTTCCGTGCTCTGCCAGTGTACGGACTGCTATAATGTGATCTATAATTCCGCCCCGCTGTGGCTGTTTCACCAGAGAAAACGCCTAAAGCAGCTGAAGGTATCCGGATATCGGGTTTCCTTTACCACAGAGCAGGAGAAGGAGATCCGGAGGGTTTTATCCTGCTATGACCGGGTATTTTGCCAGGGGGAAGAGCCGGAGCCGGACTGTATTCCCAAGGATTATACCAATGGGCATTTGAAACGAGGAGTCGAGTAGTATGGTACATTTAATCACAGAGCTATCCAAATATACCATGTTGATTTTAATGGCGCTGTATACCTATCAGGGCTTTTCTGCCCTGAAGCGGAACTGCCCGCCCAGGAAGCAGGCCGGCAAGCTGCGCAGGCAGACCTGTTATCTGTATCTGTTCCATTGCAATGCCTACGCAGTGTTGTGGTTTTCTACCAAAAATGCAGATCTGCTGTTTTTGTACCTTGCCCAGGTGCTGCTGTTTACAGCGATTTACAGTATGTATTGCACGGTATACAAGGAGGCCTCCCGGCTGGTGGTAAACAATATGTGCATGCTGATGGCCATTGGCTTTGTGATGCTTGCAAGGCTTTCCTATGATACGGCTATGCGCCAGTTCGTACTGGCGGTTGTCTCAGTGGTGATTTCCACACTGATTCCCTATATCATCAGCCAGACCCGCAGCGGCTTCCGGAAGCTGACCTGGCTGTATGCCCTGACAGGCATTGGAATGCTGGGAGTTGTGGCAGCCCTTGGCGTGGCGACCAAGGGAGCGAACCTTTCCTTTACGATAGCAGGAATTACCATTCAGCCCTCAGAGTTTATCAAGATTGTATTTGTATTTCTGATTGCTTCCATGCTGTATGCCTCCACGGATTTTCTGCAGGTTGTGAAGGTTACGGTGGTGGCGGGGATCCATGTGCTGATCCTTGTGCTGTCCAGGGATTTGGGGGGCGCGCTGATCTTTTTTGTGGTCTATCTGATCATGGTATATGTGGCCACCCGAAAGCCGCTGTATTTCTTCGGCGGCCTGGCAGGCGGGAGCGTGGCTTCCGTGGTTGCCTATTTCCTGTTTAACCATGTGCGGGTGCGGGTGGTGGCCTGGCAGGATCCGCTGGGGCATTTTGAGCTGGAGGGGAACCAGGTATCTCATTCCCTGTTTGCCATTGGCACCGGCGGATGGTTTGGCATGGGCTTAAACCAGGGCATGCCCGGCAGGATCCCGGAGGTGAAAAAGGATTTTATATTTTCCGCCATTGCGGAGGAGCTGGGGCTGCTGTTTGCTCTGTGCCTGATTCTGGTGTGCTTCTGCTGTTTTTTGATGTTTTTGAATATCGCCATGCAGATGAAGGATCGTTTCTATAAATATGTGGCCCTGGGCCTGGGGACTGTGTATGGCTTCCAGATTTTTTTGTCCATTGGCGGCAATATCAAGTTTATCCCGTCCACCGGCGTGACGCTGCCCCTGGTAAGCTATGGGGGAAGCTCCATGCTGTCCACCCTGATGATTTTTTCCATTATTCAGGGATTGTATCTTATGCATCAAAAGGAAGGAGGGTCACGAGGTGTCGGATCCAGGAAAAAATCAAAGCAGACCAAGGAAAGCAGGAGCGCCGGAGACATCCCAAGGCAGGCGGGCCGGCAGCAGAAAGGCAGTGCAAGACCGTGAATTTGGGGTGATTACATATCTGTTTCTCGGGCTGTTCCTGTTGATGATGGCATATCTTGTCTATTTTCAGGTGTTCCGCAGCGAGGATTTTATCAACAGTCCCTACAACAAACGGCAGGATACCTTTGGGGAGCATGTGGTGCGGGGGGAGATACGCTCCGCAGACGGCGTGACCCTGGCAGAAACCGTGGTGGGGGAGGATGGCAGCGAAATGCGGTATTATCCTTATGGGGCCATGTTTGCCCACGCGGTGGGATATGACGTAAACGGAAAGGCCGGCATTGAGTCCTTTGCAAATTTTAACCTGCTCCGCTCCCATGCCTTTTTCCTGGAGCAGATTTTGAACGGCTTCCAGGAGGAGAAGAACCCTGGGGACCATGTGGTGACAACCCTGGATTACAGGCTGCAGGAGGCGGCCTATCAGGCCCTGGGCGGCAATCAGGGAGCAGTGATTGCCATGGAGCCCTCCACCGGAAAGATTCTGGCTATGGTGTCAAAGCCGGATTTTAACCCCAATACCATTGCCCAGGACTGGGATGCCATTGTGTCGGATGAGAACAATTCGGTGCTTTTGAACCGGGCCACCCAGGGGCTGTATCCGCCGGGCTCCACCTTTAAGATTTTTACCACCCTGGAATATATGCGGGAGCATGGGGACCTGGACAGCTATTCCTATGAGTGCACCGGCAGCCTGGCAGGCGAGGAGGCAGACATCCACTGTGCGGGGGGGAGTGTCCATGGTCTGGAGAATCTGACAAGCTCCTTTGCCAATTCCTGCAATACCTCCTTTGCCAATATAGGCCTGGGGCTTGATAAGACCCGGTTTTATGACCTGTGCCATTCCCTTCTGTTTGGGACGGATCTGCCCATTGCCTATCCTTCTGTGCAGAGCCGGTTTGTGCTGGATGAAGGCTCCACGGAATTTCAGATCATGCAGACAGCCATCGGACAGGGGGAGACGCTGATGACCCCTCTGCATATGGCCTTAATCACCTGCGCCATTGCCAACAACGGGACCATGATGCGCCCCTATGTGCTGGATCATACGGAAAATTATAAGGGGGTTGCGGTGAAGCAGTATCGTCCCTCTGCCTACGGTGTGATTCTCAACAGCCAGGAATGCGGCAAAATGCAGGAGCTGATGCGGGCAGTGGTAACGGACGGCACAGGCCATGGCGTATATCCCGGCAATTTCCAGGCCTATGGCAAGACCGGCTCGGCGGAGTATTCCAATACCAAGGGGGAGACCCACGCCTGGTTTACCGGCTATGCTGTCAATGAGGATCAGGGCAAAACCATCCAGGTGACAGTGATTGTGGAGGGCGGCGGCTCCGGCGGAAGAACGGCAGTACCCATTGCAAAGGCTGTGTTTGACGCATATTTCAATTAGCATGACATAATGCTTGCAAGAAAACAGAAAAAGGGGTATACTGTTTTCAAGTCAGTTACGACCACATCAGGAGGTATTGCAATGATTGAAGCAACGAGTTGTGGTGGTGTGGTAATATTTCGCGGAAAGGTACTTGTCCTTTACAAGAATTTCAGGAACAAGTATGAAGGCTGGGTACTTCCCAAGGGAACCGTGGAACCGGGAGAGGAGTTCAAGGATACCGCAGCGAGAGAGGTACTGGAGGAATCCGGCGTGGAGGCTTCCATTATAAAATATATTGGCAAGAGCCAGTATTCCTTTTCCGTACCGGAGGATACGGTGGAGAAGGAGGTTCACTGGTATTTAATGATGGCGGACAGTTATTACAGCAAACCACAACGGGAAGAATATTTTGTTGATTCGGGGTATTACAAATTTCACGAGGCCTATCATTTACTGAAGTTTGCAAACGAGAAGCAGATTTTGGAAAAGGCATATAATGAATATTTAGATTTGAAACGAAGTAATCTTTGGGGTAATCGAAAATATTTTTAATATACATCTTTTTTCACCGTTTCTTATATGAGGTTAAGGAAGGATTTCCCATGATATGGTACAAACACCTTTACGTGGATGAGGATATTGTTCACAAATTAAAAAAAATCAAATGGAAAATCTGCCACAATGCCGGACAGCTGGATCTGTATGTGATCTCCCTGCCGGATGTGGAATCGAATCTTTTGGAGATCATCTCTACGGTAGAGCTGATGCAGAAGCATTATCCCAAAGGGGAATTGTTTGTGGTGGGGCTTGCCAAGGGATATGAGAAGGCACAGAAGCTGGCAGCCGGCATTGTGACGGATATATTCAATAAAACCGGCAAGTTTAATGTGAAGGAGTATCTGCAGGCCATGCAGTATGCGGATACCGGCGGTTTCCGGTTATGAGTGTAGTGCTGTTGATTTTGAAAATAATTGGCATTGTGCTTCTGGCGGTTCTGGGACTGGTGCTTCTGATTGTTTTGTCCGTTTTGCTGGCTCCGGTACGATACCGGATCCGGGGCTCCCTGGATCCGGGGATTTCCGTGAGTGTGAGGCTGCGCTGGCTGTTTCCGTTGGTCAGTGTTTTGCTTCGCTATGAGGAGCAGGAGCTGACGCAGAAGCTGCGGGTTCTGGGGATTCCTGTTTCAATGGGGCGGAAGGAACCGAAAGAGGAGAGGCGGAAGAGAGCCTCACGGAAGCCGGAAGAGGAGAGGCAGGAGAGGGCCGCTCAAGAGACGGAAAAGGAAAGGCAGCAGGAGGCTTCCCAGAGGTCGGAAGAAGAGAGGCAGGAAGCGGCTCCGCAGGCAGAGCCGCCGGGCCAGGAGGAATCCGCTAAGAAGGCTCGTTCCCGGCCAGGCAGGGCAGGGGGAGTATTGCAAAAAGGAAAAGCCCTGCTTTGCATGATAAAGGAAAAAGTGGCAAAGCTAAAGGAAATAGTGCACCGCATTTTCCAGGAGATCAGGGACGAGACCAACCAGAATGTGCTGCGGCTGCTCCTGAGAGAGGGGAAATCATTGCTGGGGCATTACCTGCCCCGGAAGCTTGCGGCGGATGTGCGGTTCGGAATGGCAGACCCGGCGGCCACAGGGCAGCTCTTGGGAGTGCTGAGCCTGTTCCCGATTTTTCTGCGACCAGGTGTTTTGATCGTGCCGGATTTTATGGCAGAAAAGATATATGTTACCGGTTCCTTTGAGATGAGCGGACATGTGCGGGCGGTCCATGTGCTTGCGGCAGCCTTTCATCTGTGGAGGGAGCAGGATGTGAAAAAGCTGATACAACGTGTTAGAAACAGGAGGTAGCAATTATGCAGGACAATAATTTTAACAGTACGGTACAGTCTCTTTTTAAGGGGATGGACAGCTTTATTACCACCAAGACCGTGGTGGGAGATGCAGTCCACATCGGAGATACCATCATTCTGCCCTTGGTGGAGGTGACCTTCGGCGTTGGCGCAGGGGCATTTTCCCAGGAGAAGAAGAACAATGCCGGCGGAGGGCTTGGCGGCAAGATTACCCCCAGCGCAGTCCTGGTGATTCAGAACGGGACCACAAAGCTTGTAAATGTGAAGAATCAGGACGGTATTACCAAGATCCTGGATATGGTGCCGGATTTTGTGAACAAGTTCACCAGCAAGGATAAGGGAGAGAAGAAGCAGGAGCCGGTGGATGAGCAGGCCAAGGAGCAGGCGGCAGAGGAGATGGCTGACATGCTGAATATCTCCGTGGAGACCAAGGAGGCAGAGTAGCAGAGGAGGGGCAGCAGCATTTGCCCTTGTCCACTGCTGCATATCAGGCGGGCATGCTGCATATAGTATTATGATACCGGATACGATAGGAGCTGCAGCATGAAGCGCTTGATCGGTTTTACCTTATTCTGGATCGCAGTCGGTATGCTTTTGATGCTGCTGATTCACAATATATTCATTGGGATTCTGCTGATTGCAGTATTCCTTCTGGCAGGCTATAATCTATTCTGCTAAGGATGTGGAGACAGAGCTGCCATATAGGGAACAAATGAGCCGATAACCGCATGTTTCATCTGCGTGTTATCGGCTCTGTATTTGTTTGTATTCCTGCAAAGGGATGTGCAAAATATTGCAGGAATGCAAACAATGCATGAAATGGGAAAACGGCATAACCCGCAGGCTACGCCGTTTTGAAAATATTTCTATGCCCGTTCAACTCTGCCGCTCTTGAGGCAAGAAGTACAAACATACATTCTCTTGTTGTTTCCGTTTACCTTACATCTAACGGATTTCACATTGGACTTCCAGATTTTATTGGATCTTCTATGAGAGTGGCTCACATTGTTTCCAAAATGAACGCCTTTTCCGCATACATCACACTTCGCCATACTTGCACCTCCTTGCACAAACTTAAGCCTGTCATGCCATGACCGCAAAATCTATGGGTATCCTTACGATACATATACAATATATAAATATAAGTATACAAATATAGCATACAAGCTCACAACATGAACATTTTAACAGATCAGGTGCCAGATTGCAAGAAGAAAATGAAAAAATTAAAAAAAAACAAATAAATGTTTCCTTTTTGAGGAAAAGCGGTTATAATATGATTCAAGAAGATCAATGGAGGTTAATCAGATGAAGGGACAGTTGGACACAAAGCTGGGTAAAGTATGGATTGATGCAGATGTCATTGCTACTTACGCAGGCTCTGTTGCCGTAGAATGTTTTGGCATTGTAGGAATGGCGGCTGTGAATGTGAAGGATGGCCTTGTCAAGCTTTTGAAGCGGGACTATCTGAATCATGGGATCAGCGTGACAATCCGGAACAATAAGATTACATTGGATTTTCACGTAATTGTTTCCTACGGCGTCAGCATATCCACCGTTTCTGACAACTTAATCAGTACGGTAAAATACCAGGTAGAGGAATTTACCGGTATGTCGATCGAGAAAATTAACATCTTCGTAGAAGGTGTGAGAGTTATTGATTAAGGAGGAAACGAAACGTGGCGATTAATACAATAGATGCTTCCCTGCTGTCGAAGATGTTTTTGGCAGGCGCGAAGAATCTGGATGCAAAAAAGGAATGGATCAACGAACTGAATGTATTCCCGGTGCCGGACGGCGATACAGGGACCAATATGTCCATGACGATTCTGTCGGCAGCCAAGGAGGTGTGCGCCCTTGACGACCTGAATATGGCGTCTCTGGCCAAGGCCATCTCTTCCGGTTCCCTGCGCGGGGCCAGGGGGAATTCCGGCGTAATCCTGTCACAGCTGTTCCGCGGCTTTACCAAGGGGATTGCCCCCTATGATACTCTGGATGTGGTGGTGCTCTCCGACGCGATGCAGAAGGCGGTTGAGACGGCCTACAAGGCAGTCATGAAGCCCAAGGAGGGCACGATTCTGACTGTTGCCAGAGGCGCGGCAGACAAGGCGCTGGAGCTGATCGGGGAGACAGAGGATCTGGCTGTATTTCTGGAGGAGATCATCCGCCATGCGGAATACGTCTTAAGCCAGACGCCGGAGATGCTTCCCGTATTGAAGCAGGCCGGTGTGGTGGATTCCGGCGGCCAGGGGCTGGTGGCGGTTCTTCAGGGCGCGTATGACGCGCTGATGGGCAAGGAGATTGATTATACCATCGAGGGGGCCGGGACATCTGCAGGCTCCGGAGTGGTGAGGATTTCTTCCGAGACAGAGGAGGAGATCAAGTTTGGATATTGTACGGAATTTATCATTGTGCTGAATCAGCCCTTAAGCGACCAGCAGGAGACGGATTTTAAGAATTTCCTGGAGTCTCTGGGGGATTCCATTGTGGTTGTAGCGGACGATGAGATTGTGAAGGTCCACGTACATACCAATGACCCAGGATTGGCATTGCAGCGTGCGTTGACCTATGGCTCCTTGAGCAGGATCAAGATTGACAATATGCGGGAGGAGCACCAGGAGAAGCTCATCAAGGATGCGGCCAAGGTGGCAGCGGCCCAGAAGGAGGAGCGCGACGCGGCCAAGAGGGCTGCGGCAGAGCAGTCGGATGCGGAATTTGCCGCCAAGGCGGAGCATAAGCCCATGGGCTTTATCTCAGTATCCATTGGGGCGGGCATCAATGAGATCTTCAAGGGCCTGGGCGTGGACTATATCATTGAAGGGGGACAGACCATGAACCCCAGTACAGAGGATATGCTCAATGCCATTGATGAGGTTCATGCGGACACCATATTTATCCTGCCTAATAATAAGAACATTATCCTGGCAGCCAACCAGGCGGCTTCCCTGATTGAGCACAAGAATATTGTGGTGATCCCAACCAAGACCATCCCCCAGGGAATTACCGCCCTGGTGAATTATATCCCGGATCAGGATGCCAGGGAGAACGAGGAGCGGATGCTGGAGGAGATCAATTCTGTCAAGACCGGCCAGGTAACGTATGCGGTACGTGACACCCTGATTGAGGATAAGAAGATCCGGCAGGGGGATTACATGGGGATCGGCGATGCCGGGATCCTGTCAGCCAATGCGGATATGGATGAGGCCTTAAAGGAGATGGTAGCCCAGCTGGTAGATGAGAATTCCGCGATTATCAGCGTTTACTATGGCGCGGATGTCCGGGCAGAGGATGCAGAAGCATTCTCCCAGTACCTTCAGGAGACATACCCGGATTGCGAGGTTGAGACTTATTCCGGCGGCCAGCCCATTTATTATTATGTAGTATCAGTAGAATAGGAGAGAAGGAGCGTATGATGGAACTGGATTCCTCCATTAGTGAGATCAAGGGAATCGGGGCCAAGACAGAACAGCTGTTTCACAAAGTAGGAGTATACACCGTGGGTGATATACTCCTTCATTTTCCCCGAGATTATGAAAAAATGCCGGCCATGGAGACGGTATCAGAGCTATTTGGGCGCGAGACCATAGAGGGAGAGCTGGCGGCCATTGCCGGCCGGGTGGAGAAGGCGCCCTCCGTGCGCAATACCGGCCGGATGCCCATTACCACCCTCACCCTGCAGGAGGGGCCCGACAGTCTGAACCTGGTATGGTTTCACATGCCTTACTTAAGGAACACCCTGAAGGCGGGCAGCAGCTTTGTTTTCCTGGGAAAGCTTGCAAAAAAAGGAAAACGCCTGTCCTTAGACCAGCCCCAGGTGCTGCCCCCGGAAAAATACCAGCAGATACAGAGCAGCCTCTGGCCCTGCTATGCCTTAACCCAGGGCTTAAGCAAAAATATGGTATCCAAGACCGTGCAGCTGGCCTTGGAAGCACTGGATCTGAGCAGAGATTATCTGACAGAGGAGATCCGGCAGCGGCGTGAGCTGGCAGAATATAATTTTGCCCTGGAAAACATCCATTTTCCGGGGAGCGGGCTGGCTCTGGCCCAGGCCAGGAAGCGTCTGGTTTTTGATGAATTTTTCCAGTTCATCCTGGCAGCCCAGCTGCAGAAGAGCCAGATGGAGCAGGTAAAAAATGAATTTGACTTTGTACCTATTGAGGATTCCTGGGCAGACCAGGTGGTGAAACAGCTGCCCTATGAGCTGACCGGGGCCCAGAAGCGGGTGCTGGCGGAGATTCGGGAAAATATGAGGGCTCCTGAGATTATGCAGCGCCTGGTACAGGGGGATGTGGGCTCCGGCAAGACCATCCTTGCCTTCCTGGCCATGGTGGACTGCGCCCAGAGCGGCTGCCAGTCTGCCCTGATGGCGCCCACAGAGGTGCTGGCCCGGCAGCATTATGAGACCTTCACCAGCCTGTGCGAACAATACCAGCTGAGGATTCCGGTGATCCTGCTGACAGGCTCCATGACAGCCAAGGAGAAGCGCAGGGCCTATGACCGCATCCAGCTGTACTCCAAGGCCATGGTGATTGGCACCCATGCCCTGATCCAGGAGCGCACCTTATTTGACAACTTGGCTCTGGTGATCACTGACGAGCAGCACCGGTTTGGGGTGAAGCAGCGGGAGAAGCTGTACCTGAAGGGGGCCCAGCCCCATATCCTGGTGATGAGCGCAACCCCTATCCCAAGGACCCTGGCGCTGATTCTCTACGGAGACCTGGATATTTCCCTGGTGGATGAGGTTCCATCCCAAAGGCTTCCGATTAAAAATTGTGTGGTGAACACTTCCTACCGGCCCAAGGCCTATGAGTTTATTGAGAAACAGGTGCAGCTGGGCCACCAGGTCTATGTGATCTGCCCGTTGGTTGAGGAGAGCGAGGGCCTGGAGGCGGAGAATGTGACGGATTATGCCAGGGAGCTGGCCCGCAGGCTGCCGGAGCTGTCCGTTGCCTGCCTCCATGGGAAGATGAAGGGGGCCTTGAAGAATCAAATTATGGAGGAATTTGCCGCAGGCCATACCCAGGTGCTGGTGTCCACCACTGTGATTGAGGTGGGGGTCAATGTGCCAAATGCCACGGTAATGCTCATTGAGGATGCCCAGCGGTTCGGCCTGGCCCAGCTTCACCAGCTCCGGGGACGGGTAGGCCGGGGGGATGCCCAGTCCTACTGCATTATGATCAATACCGGGGAGAATGAGGTGTCCAAAAAGCGTCTGGACATCCTGAACAAATCCAATGACGGGTTTTTTATTGCCGCGGAGGACTTAAAGCTCCGAGGGCCCGGAGATTTCTTTGGCATCCGCCAGAGCGGCCTCCTGCAGTTTCGGCTGGGGGATATCTACCAGGACGAGGAGATCTTAAAGGCAGCCTCTGAGGAGGCGAAGCAGATCCTGGCGGAGGATCCGGCGCTGGAGAGCGAGGCATACCGCAGCATCCGGCAGCAGATTGACCGGTATCTGCGGGAGGCGGCGGAGACCATGAATCTTTGACGATGTGAAATCTTGCGGGGCAGTAAATTATATGTTACCATGACAATAGAACCCAGATGCAACCGCTATTTTACTGGCCGGATGCCTTGCAGCAAGGTGCAAGGAACCGTGAATTGTAACCCCAGATGCTACAGGCTGTGGAAGGAGGCAGGACTATGTGCAGGACAATTTCAATCGGAGCCCAGAGCTTTGAATTTATACGGAAGAATGAATGCTTTTTTGTGGATAAAACAGGATTTATCAAAGAATGGTGGGAGAATCAGGATATCGTAACCTTACTTACCCGCCCCCGGCGATTTGGGAAGACTCTGAATCTGGATATGATGAACTGCTT
>CAJUQB010000122.1:4579-12877 GCA_910588285.1 uncultured Lachnospiraceae bacterium | reverse complement strand
AAAGCCAGATGCTGCTGTTGAATCATAAAGGTATTTAAAATCACTTATACTAGGATATCATCAAAAAGATTACTGGATCTTTCCGATGAATCTATCATTGGAGGCTGCCATCATGAGCAAGCCCAGCACCAGCAGTACCAGATCTACCACATACATCACTCCAAAATCAGTAAAAAATCCTGTCATCATCACGCCGATCCCAGCGCCGATTTCAAAAATCGTCCCGATCACCTGATAGCCCATGGTGTAGTCCCAGCGTCCATATTTGGTGGCCACATAGGAGGGAAGCAGGTTACAAAGTGCTCCCTGGGCTGCAAAGATCACAATCCCGGATATCCAGCAGAAAATGGGCGCTTTCGACATGAACAGATTAAACACAAACCCAATGATTATAAATACAAAATAAATCAGGAAGGTCCTTCTGGTTCCGATCTTCTGGTCAATGATTCCAAATACAAAGCTTCCGACAATACCGAAAATACCGCCCACTGCAAACACAGCCGTTGCCAGGGAATAGTCATATCCATAGGACATCATGGCTGGAATGGCAGATGCAATATAGCTCATTACCGCCAGGAAGGCAAAAGCAGAGCCAAGGCCGATCAGCCAGGTATCCTTATCCCCGCAGACCTTCCCAAAGGTAAAGGGGCTCTTATAGTCCTTCATCTGCTTTAAGACCTCACCGGCATTGGAGGAAAAAGAAGTATCTCCATCCGGGTACTCCCCGGCTTCCTCCGGGTTATTTTTCACACAGAGCAAGGTAATAATCCCCACTACCACGAGAATTGCAGCAATCACCGCCATACCGCCGCCAAGCCCTAGGCTTCCCAAAAGCTTTGGCATCATTGGGACATATACAATATTCATTAGAATGATACCGATGGTGGTAATTCCCAATACCACTCCCTTCTTGGTTGGCCACCAATTGGCCGTCAGCGTCATACCACCATTCTTCTCATAACCGCCCCCAAGGAACCCAATCACCAGGATTACCACCAGAAATACCGGCATGCTCTGTGTCGTCCCAAATACCAGTAATAATGCCGCTGATATGAAAAGTGTTACCGCCAATAATACTTGTCCCAATCAGGAACAATACTGCAGTGTATAGCATCGTGCCAATCTGCTTCGACCCATACCATTTAGAATTTGGATTCATTTTTATCTCTTTGTTCATTTACTCTTTCCCCATTTCTTTTTTCATAGCAAGAATCATTTTCCTGCCAAAGCCCATCACATTTTTTCCTTCACCTTATTGATAAAATCCTCCAATGTATTCAAAAGGCTGGCCTCCTGGATCTCAATCTCCACATCCAGCTCATCCTCGATCTGGGAGATCATGACAATCATCTTCATGGACTCATTGGCCAGATCCTCCCTGATATCTGTTTCCAGGGTAAGCTCTGATTCATCCACGCCGTAGGCCTCTGCTGCACAGGCAAATACGGTCCTAGCCACCTCGTCATCCACCGGGGCCGTCTCAGCTGCCCTGGCCTTGGCTTTCGCAGGCTTTGCCTCTTCCGCCTTCGCCTCTTGAAACTCCTGCTTCTTCTCTGCTTTCATTTCCGGAAGCTTTTTAAATTCTTCATGGCCATCCAGCTCCCACACCACTACCTTGGTGTCCTCATCCTGGATGATCAGGGGCTTTGCCAGCACCTCCTCCGTCCGCACCAGCTTATCAAATTCATCATATTTGTCATAATCTACATGGAGCAGGCTGGTGCTCACCGGATCGGCACCGTCCACCACAATCTCCACCGCAAAATAATCCCCGTGCTCTTTCCGGAAATCCGGGTCACCGAAAGCTCCCTTGGTGGGAAGGGCCTGCTTTACCACGCCCCGCATATTGGTCAGATCCACCCACTCCGTATCCAGGCCGCCGCAGGAATTGCAGCAAAGGTATGGGGGGAATTCGATATGACCGCATTTGGTACATTTCCGCCCTAAGACCGTGCCCTCCTCCAATGCCTGGTAAAAGGTCTTTGTAATCGGCTCTAAATCATATTTTGTCATCACAACCATCTCCTTTGCTCCTTATTTCTTCTCCAATATGATATTCAACAGGTTCTGGGCGCCGCCAAAGCCCCGGAGCATGGCGCGCTTCACCGCATGCTTCACCTGGGTTGCCCCTGCCTCGCCCCGCATCTGGCGCACTGCCTCATACAGGTCGTGGAGGCCGGAGGCGCCTGCTGCATGGCCGTACTGGCAGCGTCCGCCATTGGTGTTCACCGGACGGTCTCCGTCAAAGGCGATACGGTCTTCCTTCACATACTGCCAGCCCTGTCCCTTAGGCAGATACTCACAGATCTCTGCCGCCAGCATCTCCGACTGGTTGTAGAAATCATTGGTCAGGAACAGATCCATGTCCGCACCGGTAAGCCCGGTTAATTCCTTCATCTGCCGGTAGGCATTGGCGGTAGCCTGCATCTCCAGCCTTGGATTGGAATTCTCCAGGCAGGAATGGCCCACCCCCAGAACCTCTATCGGGTGGTCGGTATATTTGTACGCCAGCTCCGTGGGGCAGACGATCACTGCCGCCGCGCCGTCGCAGCGCTGCTCAAAATGGGAGGCACGCATATATTTTCCGATCAGCGGGTTAAATTTGGAATGGAGGTACTCATACTCTGAATCCATCCCATTTGCAGCCGCCAGTTCCTCATAAGTATCGTTGGTAATGGTACTTAAAGGATTCAGCGCCGCTGCCCGCCGACAATTGATGGAGAGCCTTGTCATAAATGCATCGGTATCTTCTGGGCTGATCTGATTCTCATTGACATAATGATCCAGCCAGGATTCCGAATTGAAGGGCAGGGCGCCCCGGGTAAACAGGGTATAATCCCTTGGAAGCGTGGAGCAGAGTACCTCATGGAACATGGCGTCCGTACCGAACCTCCGCTTGGTCAGAACCCTCGTAGGATGCGCGATGGAGTATGGCATCTCGATACAGCCGCTCAATACCATATCATACTGGCCGGCCGCCACTGCCTGTACAGCGGTCTCCAGGGCCACATAGCCGGTGGCACAGGCCTCGCTGTGATGGTAGGAGCCCTTTCCCTTCATGCCGATCCAGTTGGCTACATGCATGTTGGGGGTAGCAAAATTGCTGGTCCAGCCAGGGCCTGCCTGGCCGTGAATATAAAATTCGATATCTTTTCCTGTCACGCCCGCATCCTTCATGGCATCCCGGGCCGCATAGGCAAACAGCTCCGCCTCATTCATCCCGTCCACAGAAGGGTCATCCAGCACCCGGACAAAGGGCGTGGCTCCCACTCCGATGATAGAAACACTCCGTGAATACGGTCTTAGCTTTGGAACATTATCATTAAAGCTCATTATATCTGATCCTCCTTTTCACTGTAGGAAGGGCATCACGCCCTTCCCAATCCCAGGCTAAAGTCATCTGACTACATAGCTGGTGTGCAATAATTCATGGGCCCGCTCCCCGCCGGGCTCTCCCAAAAATTTGGTATAAAGCTCCTTAATTGCCGGATTCTCATGGGATTTGCGGATCCCACTGTTCTCATCATTTTTATACAATGCCGCTGCACGGAGGGCCGGCACATCATTGAGTGCACGGACTGCTGCCGGCTGATGGGGCTGTCCGCCGCCATTGACGCAGCCGCCCGGGCAGGCCATAATCTCAATAAACTGATAGTCCGCCTCACCGGCTTTCACCCGGGTGAGCAATGCATTGGCATTGGCCAGGCCGGAAGCTGCCGCCACACAGATGGTTGTACCATCCACCTCCACAGAGGCCTCCTTGATGCCGTTCATCCCACGCACAGCAGTAAACTCCAGATTCTCCAAGGGCTTCCCGGAAAGCTTCTCTACAGCAGTGCGCAAGGCCGCCTCCATCACGCCGCCGGTGGCTCCGAAGATGACGCCTGCGCCGCTGCCCTGGCCCAGGGGATCGTCGAATTTTGCATTGGGATCCATGGCTTCCAGCTGGATCTCTTTTTCCTTCAGAAGCTTGGCCAGCTCATTGGTGGTAATAGAGATATCTACATCCGGCACCCCGGCCCCGCATTCATCCTCTCTGGTGATCTCAAACTTTTTCGCAGTGCAGGGCATCACGCTGACCATCACGATATTTTCCTTCTTCACGCCCTCATTGGCAGCAATGTAGGATTTCACAATGGCCCCCTGCATCTGATGGGGGGATTTGCAGGTGGAGATATTCTCCAGCATATCGGGATAAAAATGCTCTGCGTACTTGACCCAGCCCGGACAGCAGGAGGTAACCATGGGGAGCACGCCCTCATGCCGGATCCGGTGGATCAGCTCCTGGGCCTCCTCCATAATGGTCAGGTCTGCGCCGAATTTTGTGTCAAATACTTTATCAAAGCCCGCCCGGTGCAGTGCCTCGGCAATCCGACCTTCTACATCTACACCGATGGGGAATTCAAAAGCCTCTCCCAGTGCTGCACGCACTGCCGGAGCCACCTGCACTACCACGTATTTTTCCGGATCCTCCAACGCCTTCTTCACTACATCGGTATGGTCAATCTCTGTCAATGCCCCCACGGGACATACTGCCACACACTGGCCGCAGTTGACACAGCTGCTGGCGGCAAGACCCTTGGGCGAGGAGGGGGTTACCAGGGTATCCAGCCCTTCTCCGCAGGCGGTGATGGCTGATACTGCCTGCATTTTCGCACAGACGTTGATGCAGCGCTTACACTTGATACACTTGTTATTATCCCGCACCAGCACCTTGGAAGAGAGCTCCAGCTGCTCCAGCTCTGCCCTTGGAAGCTCCGGCTCATTGGTAAACCCATACTCATGAAGCAGGCTCTGCAGCTCGCAGCTTTCCGACCGCAGGCAGTAGAGGCAGGACTTATTGTGCTTTTCCAGAATCCTTGCCAGGGCAGCCTTCCTCGCCTCAATGACCGCCGGGGTGTTGGTCCAAATCTCCATCCCTTCCTTCACCCGGGTCATGGATGCATTTACCACCTTGCCGTCAACCTCCGCAATGCAGACGCCGCTCTCATCAATATCCATAACCCCTTTTAAATAGTACAGGGTCGGGATCGGATGCTGCAGATATTCCTTGGCAAGCTTTCGGGTTTCAAGGGATGCATCCAGAATGGTGATCCCTTTTTTCATGGTATATTCATACTTGTTGATCTTAAATGTTACGTTTCCCATTTTCCACCTCTCCTCCTTTCCTACACATAATACGCTTCTACATGGCCCTCAGGTATCTCGTACCCTTCCGGCCTTACCGGGTACCTCCACAGGGGGATCTCCTCGGTAAACAGCTCCATCTCCCCATCCTTGCCCTGGCGGATATTGATCCATTTCAGCCAGTTCTTGTCATCCGTTTCCGGATAATCGGTACGGTAGTGGGGATACATGATTCCCCTGGATTCCTTCCTCATGTCTGCCGCGCGGAAAATCATTTCCAGGCACAGCACGGTATCTGCTGCCTCCAGACACTTGGACAAGGTATGTGGATCCTCTGCGCAAAGCTCTGGGATAATCCCCTTCATCTCCTCAATATCTGCATATACCTTCCGGATCTCTTCCGCACTCTTGGTAATGCACTTATTCACATCAAAGATATACCGTTCAATCATATCGAAGATTTCCTTGGGCTTGCGACCATCCTTACGGTTCAGCGGGGCATAGATTTTCTCCTTCAGCGCTTCTACCTGGGCCAGGTTGATCTCGTCAAATTCCGCCTCCTTCGCATATTTGGAAATGCTGTCCCCTGCCATCATACCGGTGGTAGAGGCGTTTCCTAGACCGTCGCCTCTTGTCCAGCCAAAATAGGCATTTCCCTGGGTAGAAATCTTACCCGGTGCCCACAGGCCTTCCACATCCGTCTTAATATCCGTATCCACTTTGATGGGCTCTACCTGGATTACCGTCTTAATGGTGGTCTCCGGCGTATTCCCGATCTCGCCGGAGGTACGTATGGTTTTTGCAAATACATGCTCCTCCCAGGCCAGCTTATCCCGGAACATTCTCTGGGTAGTCTCATCCATTCCCTGGCCGCCGATCATGGCCCGGACCTCATCCGGGTGCTCCAGGTCGCACCACAGCGGTCCATTGCCCTTCCGGATCTCTTCTACCATCCCCTCCACTAGGGCAGGGGTTACCTCCCACTCCTTATGGCCGATGTATTTGTCTGTAATATTCTCCCCCTGCTGGTTGCAGATCAGGTTGAAGCCTCCGTATATGGGCGTATTGGTCTTTTTGAACACCACATCCACTTGGGTGGAGAACTCCACATTTCTCATAACGGCCCCTACCCGGTACATGGCGCCCACACCGGTGCCATAGCCCATGAACTCCAGGCCGATTTTCTTAAAATGGCAGCCCTGGGTGGCCATGGCCGTTGCTTTGGCATGGAAGATCTTGCAGTCGCCATGATCCATATCAAAGCCGATCCCTCCGATCACCTTGCCCTTGTCATTGGTAAGGAGCTCAAAGATATTGACACGGCTCAAAAGCCGGATGCCCAGCTTCAGCGCAAAGCCTCTCAGCTGCTTACAGACATGGATGGATACACCGCCCATATCCAGTGCGTCCGGAATAAAGGGCAGCGGCGTCGCCTCGCCCTCCTCATTGCAGGAGGTAATCACCCCGCAATGCTTCATGTAGTCAATGTTATCTCTATGTACCTCCAGATACCGCTTCAGGAATTCCTGGTCATTCATAAATGGAGTGTGGGCATGTACCAGGTATTTCAATGCATTCATTACCCCGTCCGGATGCTTAGAGGTTGCACGGATGCCGTTTCCTGCCTTCGTGGCCTGTCCGTTCCATCCGATGATTCCTTTATCCACCACCAGAATATCCAGGCTGGGGTCATTTTCCTTTGCCCGGATCGCGGTAACCAGGCCGGACATGCCGCCGCCCACAATCAGAATGTCGGCGGTATAAAGCTCCCCATACTCTTTTATACTTGCCATCTTACCTTCCTCCCTCCGTCTCATCCATGGTTACCAGTCCTGCACTGTACTCCAGGGGATCCACCTTAAGAAATTCCACCGGCGTAATATCGATTACATTGTTCAGGCAGTCCATCTCGCATTGAAGACACAGCACACATTCATCCGGGTATTTGGGATAGGCATGTCCATGCTCTTCATCCCACTGCCAGACGTTTTCCATACAGCGGCGGATACAGCGCCTGCATCCACAGCAGCGGTCTGTGTCAACCGTGAATTTTACGCTCTGCTGTTGCCCTTGATTTGTTACAATCATTGAAATACCTCCTCGTCTTTTTCTTACTGCTATTTTACCACCAGATCACACCGGGCTTTTTCGCTACTTGGTAAGGAAATAGAGGCACTATTTGTATACTGGTGACGAAAATGGGAAAATACGCAAGAAACGGCCATATAGGGTGCGTTTCTTGCATCCCATATGGCCGTTTTGGTCGATCTCCTCCTATCACTCAAAATCAAATCCGTCCCACACCGGTGCGCCTGTATAGCGTTTTACTTCCTCCGCTCCGCTTAAAACCCGGATAGCGCCTGCTGCCAGAGCCTGGGTCTCATAGCTTCCCGGGTAGACGTACACCGGGGCAATCCAGGAGAGATCCTCTGTGAGCTGTGCCACCAGCTCCTTGTCGTTGGCCAGGCCGCCGGTCATCAGGATGGCATCTACCTTTCCCTTCAGAGCCCCTGCCATCATTGCAGCCCATTTTACCATGGTGTATTCCATGGCGTCTAAGGCCAGCTTGGCCATTTTGTCGCCGGCCGGAATCAGCTCACTGCGGATCTTGTGCACATCATCCGTTCCGGTGAGGGAGATTAGCCCCCCTTTCCGAGCTGCCAGCATATTAATCTCCTCAATAGACATCCCCTTCTTCATCAATGTCATCACATCATCAATACACAGATCCCCGGCACGGTTGGGCGAGATGGGCCCCTGGCCGTCCCCGATCCGGGTCTGGTCGATGGCCTTTCCCTTGCAATGGGCCCCAATGCTGGTGCCTCCCCCCATATGCATGATTACATAATTGCAATCCTCATACCGCTTCCCCATAAGCTCACTGTGATGGATTGCCACCTGCTTCATATTCAGGGGATGGGCATGGGAGGGCCGGTACAGCCCCTTTACTCCCGTCATACGTGCCTCGTCGCAGAGCTCATCCGTACTCATGGGATTCACAAAATAGGCTGGTTTTCCCAGCTTGTCAGCGATATTTTTAGCCAGGACAATGCCCAGGGTGGCAGCGTGGTGGATCTGTGCAGCGTCATTGTAAGCATGGTCGTATGCCAAATCATCAATCAAATAGGTTCCACCGGCGCAGGAATGGACCCCCACCCCCCGGCCGGAAAC
>CAJUQB010000122.1:0-4569 GCA_910588285.1 uncultured Lachnospiraceae bacterium | reverse complement strand
AATGGCACTGACATCGATGCCATTTTCTTCCAGCATGGCCATGATCTTCTTCTCCCGGATGGGCGCCTGCTCCCCAAAGGTGGCGCAGCCGTCAAACTCTCCCGGAAGGGTATCCACATTCAAGTCCAGGATCACCTCCTCGCCCTTCATCACACCGATTTTGGTACCGGTAGATCCCGGATTCACTGTTAAAACTGTATATTCTTTCATCATACTCTCCTCCAGCTTTGCTATTTTACTGATCATTCTTCCCGCTCTGACTTACTCCCCTGGCTGTTCTCCCGCCATCACGCTGCAAAAAGCCACATTGTCATAAATCCGCTCCTCGGTGTCCCCTCTGGAACAATCCAATACCGGCTTGCCAAAGCCCTGGTAAATGGGGCCGTAGCTATGCCCCGGGGCAAACTGCTGAATCAGCTTTGTAGCGATATTGCAGGCTGCCGCATCGGGAAATACCAATACATTCGCACGGCCTGCAACCGCACTTTCCCGCTTCACCTTTTTCTCCGCTACCCTCTTTACTATGGCTGCATCCGCCTGGAATTCCCCGTCAATCTTTAAGTCCGGCCGCTGCTCCTTTGCCATCTTAAGGGCATCGCGCACCTTAAATACAGAAGGGCTGTTGCCGCTTCCATCCGTAGAGTAGGACAGGAAGCCGCAAAATGCCTCCTTGCCGGTAAGGGCCGTAAAGGTATTGCAGCAGGAAATGGAAATACCCGCCAGCACCTCTGCCTCCGGTTCCGTATTGATGGCCCCGTCCGACATGCCGAAGACATTGCCCTGCTCCCCTTCATAGCCGTCAATCTCCATCATCAGCATCCCGGAGGCCGCCTTTACCCCCGGTTTCAGCCCTAGAGTTCCCTGGGCAGCCATCACGAATTCCATGGTGGTGGTATCCAATCCCCCGAAGGTACAGTCCGCCTCCCCCACGGCCTCCATCACCAGAGCCACATACAGGGGAGATTTCTTCATACGTTTCTGCACAGACTTGGCGCTGAATCCCCGGACCGGAAGCTTGGCATATTTTTCCAGGAGCTCCTGTTGGTACGCCTGATCCCCGGCATCGGCAACTTTTACCCCGGAAAGGTCAATCTCATGGTCCGCCGCCACCTTCTGGCAGTTCTGGGCATCTCCCACGAAAATGATCTGTGCCAGCCCGTCAGCTGCTGCCCGGACACAGGAACGCATCATGCTGGGATTATTGCACTCTGGTACCACCACACGCTTTGGGTTCTTTTTTGCCCTCTCATAAATACTGTCTATAAATGCCATCTTTTCATCCTCCTGTTTCAGTCATTTATCATCTTATCATAGTTCTATTATAAATCCCAAATCCCTGGTTCCTTGATACAATTTCAGGGGAAATCATCCCCTGTTTCCTACACTGGTGTAGAAAAATGTTGCATGCCAGACAGGGCTATGCTATATTAATGGTGAAATTTATAATTTCTACTGCCGGGAATCATTTTCCATAGAACGGGAGATAAGATATGTACATTGGATTACGGAACATACAAAACATTTTTTCTAAGAATTCCACACTGCTGACCCACTCCGACGGCCTCCACTGCCTCACCGGCTGGACCAAACTGGACGATGCCCCGAGGCCTTACACGGACCATCTGCTCTATGTCTGCAGGTACAGCGACAGCCTTGCTTCCTGTGCCTTTGCAAGGGAAATTCATCTTCTCTGCATTGTGGAGGAGGGACATAACCTGTCCACTGCTGCCAGCGCTTTTCCAGATCATGTCAGTCTCCTGCTGGTGGAATCCGGTGACCCTGTTTCCATTTATTCCCAGCTGCAGAATTACTTTAACTGCCAATGCGGCGCCGGCTTATTTGGCGCCACCTTACTGGAATTTCTGGCCTTTGAGGACGGGCTGCAGTCTGCGATTGAATATTCCTTCCGCATCTTCCGCAATCCCATCTTCGTCTTTGATGCCAACTACAATCTGATCGCAGCCACCTGGGAGGCGGTCCGGGAGCTGAATATCCAGGATCAGGTGGTCGTCAACAAGCATTTTACTGATGATGATTTTAAAATGGCCAGCCGCCAGAATAACATCCATAACAAAGTGCGGAAAAGTGAAATTCCCATCCGTTCCTACAATGAAGAGCTGGGCTATGAGCAGATGTATTGTGCCATCAATACCCAGAAGGATCTGGGACATATCTGCATCTCTGCCATAAACAGGCCTTTTGCTGAAAACGACACCGAAATGCTGCTGATCCTGAAAAAATATGTACACGAACAATTGAAGAAGGATACCTTTGTGCGGACCAGCAGGGGCTTTCATTATGAATACTTTCTCCGGGATCTTTTGGACCATAAGATTGCCACAGACCGCTCTAACCTGATGCGGATGCAATATGTGGCCAGTGAATTTACCGGCAACCTGTACTGCCTGGTGGTGGAGACTGCCCGCAGCGCCTCCACCATCAACAGCGCCATGATACGGAATATCCTGGAAAGCCGGTTTCCCAATACAAAAACCCTGATCTACAACGGACAGATTATTACCATCCTCAGCATCCTCACCAATCAGCTGATCCCGGAGGAATATCTCACTGAGGCTCAGAAAATCTGTGTGGATCACGGTCTGTATGCCGGAATGAGCAATTGTTTCCAGGATATTTTAAAATTTGAGGAATTTTACAACCAGGCCCTCCGGGCCATTGAGCTGGGTATCTGCCAGACAGAGAAACCCTATCTTTTCTGCTACCAGGATTATTATTTGGAGCATGTAACCAACATCTTTACCCTAAGCGAATCCTCCGAGACCTTCTGCCACCCCAGGATGAAGTTCCTCCTGGATTATGACAAGGCCCACCATTCAGAGCTTGCCTATACACTGTACATGTATCTGATCCACGAGCGGAACCTGGCCGCCACCTCCGAAGCCATGGAAATGCACCGTTCTTCCCTGGTATACCGGTTTCGCAAGATCAATGCGTTGATTGGGGAGAATTTTGAAGACTGCAGGGAACGGATGTATCTGATTTTGTCTTATGAGATGAATAAACAATAGAATTCTCGCTCTGCGAGAATTCTATTGTTTTGGATAAATACTGCATTCAAATTTTAGTTCCATGTGAATTTCCTTCTTTTATTTCACTTCTCCGTTTATTTCATCAACAATGGCTTTTGGCTTTATTGTCATCTCCACCCAAGCGGGAATAAAACCACTTTTTACAGCATTTCTTGCAGAACGGATATTTGACCATGCGGAGCAATAAAATGGAATTTTTCCTCTCTCAAGTATTTCATGAGCCAGTCCGCTGGTAAGTGCAGATGCAATTCCTTTTCTCCTATATTCCGGCAGTACATCCACTCCAATCTGCCACATCTTTTCACAATCAGCAGAACAGCCTGCAAGCCCGATTAATTTCTCATCTTCATATGCCCCAATACCGAGTATATCCAAATGTTTTCTATCCTTGCAAAGGGCATTGCTCCATTCTGGCAAATATAACTTTTCAAAATCTTGATGTTCAAGAACCCCCATCTCATAATCACAGGAGATTGAACGAAGATTATTACTATCGGGAAGAAAATATTCTGCCATAAAACATATCTTATATCCATACCCAGCCAGTCTGTTACTCAGCCAGTGCAAATTCGGTGTTTCAAAAAGGTGATAGAATTCATATTTGCCAACATATTCTGTTACTATTTCTCTAACATCCTCAGTGACCGATGCAACCACATTATTTCCATAAGAAACAAAATTCGCTATAATTGGCTCTTTCAGATATTTTCGTGCTTTTTTTCCCAAACGGAATGGAACAATAACATTCTGATTTTTTAGAAAGTCTTCCGTTTTACAGTTCATGTCCTCGGCAGACTGTTCCATCGCAATATGCAATATCTCTTTGGTGATCATAAATCGTGTCCTCCTGTCGTCTCAGTTACTCAATCCCAATTTATCGTCTGAAATAATTCTATCATATATCTACAAATAAATCATCTTACTTTTTATGATATAGGAAATCCCTCCAATCTGAAAACTGGTCTGGAGGGTAACGTCTATTTATTTAGGCATGGTAAAGCCGCCCACCGAACCTCGTTTTTTTATTCGGTGGGCAAGTACCACAATGATTTTTTATCAATATCTCTTACATCTCTTGACAAGGGCATACAGCCCATAGTCAAGTGCGATGAATAGTTGAAAGTCAGATTTTCCACTCAATGGCGACACATTCACCCGTGGCGCGGATTTGAGAAATAAGGCTGTCGGCCACCTGCCGCCTGTCATCGAAGTCAATCTCTTCCCAGCGGTTGAGATACACCGATAACCGCACGATCTGTTCCGGCGACATACTTTCCGCAGACAGGGCCGTGATTTCCTTTGACAGCGTTTGCCGCTGGGCGTCCAATTCCTCAATCTTGGTGTTGGCGTAGGAGATCAAAACCGCGCTGGCCCCGGTCAGGGTATTCAACAGCTTTTCGATTTCATCTTCCACATGGGCCAATTCCACCTTTAAGGCGGTGAGCTTGGGATTAACCTTTTCCCCTTGCGCTTGTCCTGCGCCTTGGGGGACAGGATGGGGGTCAGGTTTTCCAGCGTG
>CAJUQB010000121.1 GCA_910588285.1 uncultured Lachnospiraceae bacterium | reverse complement strand
ACAGCTCTGCCGGGAGCGGCCTGTTATGTCCCCATCGTCAGGGGGCGTGGCAAATGTGACGAGAAGCAGAGATATATAAATTAGAAAGTGATTCTTCGGCTTTTTTGCTGTGATAGCTTTCTATTTCAAGATCAGATACCATGCGCTGGTAGTTTCGTCTGCCAGCGTATTCATGTGATTTTGAAAGCACAATGACAAACTTGACAGATTGGAGGGAATATGCTTCATGGAAAAACTTATTACACGAAAAGAAGCTGCAAAAATTTTGGGGATCAGTATTGCCACGCTGGATGCCGCACGTAATAACGGTCTGATTGCCTATGTTCAGTATGTGCAGAATGGTTGCGTATACTTCACTGATGCGGGCCTTCAGGAGTATATCGCAAAATGTACCCATCGTGCGAAGCCGGTGGAAAAAGGGACAACGTACCGCAAACCACGAAGTGCCAGAGCATGACTCATTCCGTATCCTTGCTGGAACCCTGTATATCTGGTAAAACAAAGATACAGCGCTGGAGATTATTTTTAGGAGGTGACGGAATTGGCAAGAAGAAAAGTTGTAATTCCGGAATATGGCACTGTCATGAAAAGAGGTGTCCTGTATTACAGAACCAGGATAAGAGATGCGAATGGAAAGCTCATCGCTCTTTATGCAAGAACGCCTGAAGAACTGTACGATAGAGAAATAGAGGCATTGGAGCAGATTGACAATGCCACTTTTCATCGGAAATCGCCCACTGTTGCTGAATATTGCGAAAAATGGCTGCTGATGCAGTCGGTTCATATTCGTGCCACCACACTGACTGATTATACATCTAAGGTGCGGCGGCATATCATCAAAGAGCTGGGGCAAAAACGGATGGCAGATGTAACATTGGATGACATTCAGCTGGCACTTGTTCCTGTTTCAAAAAAATCGGCTTCGGTTTACAAGTCGGTGGTGATTCTTTATAAGTCCATTTTCCGGGCAGCGAAAGAGAGCCATGTGATTGACGAAAATCCGACTATGTATTTGGATGCAAAGGGCGGGGGTGTTCCTCAAGCGGAACGGCAGGCATTGACAGATGAACAAGCAGAACGCCTTTTAGATGCTATTCGGGGTTTACCGCCTTATGTGTTTGTTATGCTCGGCTTGTATGCTGGATTGCGGCGGGAAGAAATCCTTGCGTTACAATGGGATTCTGTATATCTGGATACGGACACCCCATATCTGACGGTAAGGCGGGCATGGCACACAGAGCATAACAGGCCGGTTATTCTCACCGAGTTAAAGACAAAAGCGGCGGAGAGAAACATTCCCCTCCCCATTTGTCTGGCAGAGTGCTTAAGAGCAGCAAAGGCAACTTCCACTTCGGACTATGTGGTTGCCAATCGAGATGGTGAACCACTGTCTTATACGCAGTTCAAGCGGCTTTGGCAGTATATTGTTACCAGAACGGTTAAGGAACGCTGCTATTACCGGTATGAAGATGGAAAGCGCGTAAAGCATACGGTTACACCGGTCCTCGGAGAAAAAGCAGCCCATAATGGCAAAGTTGTTTACAGCCTGGATTTTGAAGTTACACCGCACCAGCTGCGTCATACTTATATCACAAATCTGATTCATTCATCGGTGGACCCCAAAACGGTCCAATACCTGGCAGGCCATGAAAACAGTAAAATCACTATGGACATTTACGCCAAGGTCAAATACAACAGGCCAGATCAACTTGTGAGAGCTATGGGCGGTGCATTTGCCCAATGGGATGCTGTATAAGATAAAACAGAAAACACAGAAAGAGCGAGGCAAGGATGTCTCGCTCTTTGCTTTACGCTGGCCGTATCTTTGATTAAATTGGGACTTTCTGATAAAAAGGGAGTGTAGGTACATAGGCCGCACATTTCAGGAAAGGAAGGTCCAAAATGGCTAAAAAGAAAACTGAGATTCCAAAGTACGGAACCATCATGTTAAAAGGAATCCAATATTACAGAACCCGGATTATGGATGCAGATGGCAAGCAGGTGAGTTTGTATGCTGCCACTTGCGAAGAACTATATGAGAAACAATTAGAAGCGCGGCGGCAGGTGGAGGAGATTGTCTTTCATCGGCAGCATCCAACAGTAGCTGAGTATTGCGAGAAGTGGCTGCTGATGCAGTCTGCCAAAGTGACCGCTGCTACATTGAGAGGTTATACCGCTGATATGAAGAACTATATCATCAAGCCCCTGGGGGAGATGTATATGGAGGAAGTCACAGCGGATGATATTCGGCTGGCGCTTGTACCGCTGTCGAAAAAATCAGAGGGATTATACAGTAAGGTGAATATGCTCCTCAAATGCGTTTTTTACTCGGCAGAGCGCAGCCGAATACTTCAATGCAACCCTTGTGTGGGCATATCGGGAAAGGGTGGCAAGGCCGCGAAAAAGAAAGAGGCATTGACAGATCAGCAGGTAGAGGTGCTTTTGGATACGGTCAAAGGACTTCCTCCCCACTTATTTATTGTGCTTGGATTGTATTCCGGTCTGCGCCGGGAAGAAATCCTTGCATTGCAATGGGACTGTGTATTTCTGGACGAACCTACTCCCTACATATCTGTAAGGCGAGCATGGCGCACAGAACATAACCGACCGGTGATTTCCACCACATTAAAAACGAAAGCAGCCCGGAGGGACATACCAATTCCCAAGTGCTTGGTAGATTGCCTGCGGGAAGTCAAAGAAACCTCTGTTTCGGAATATGTGATTTGCGACAGCAACGGGGAGGCGTTATCCGCTTCACAGTTTCAAAGGGTATGGCAGTATGTGGTGGTCCGCTCTACTCAGGCGCGTAACTATTATAAATATGTAAATGGGCAGAGCATCAAGTACACCGTCACACCGTCACTGGGGATGACGCAGAAAAATAATCCCAAGATTCAGTATACACTGGATTTCCATGTGACACCACATTTGCTGCGTCACACCTATATCACCAACCTGCTGTATTCCGGGGTTGACCCTAAGACTGTCCAGTACCTTGCAGGGCATGAAAACAGCAAAACAACTATGGACATCTACGCAAAGGTGAAGTATAATAAGCCAGAGGAGTTGTTTGGCGTGGTAAATGGCGCTTTTCGTCAGGCCACGGATGATTGAAAAATTGCTATTTTTCGTGGTCCCCACATAGGATAACTGAACAATGAAAAGCCGGGAAAGCCCGTAAAATCAAGGAAAAACGGCGCTAAGAGAATTTCAGTACGGCCTCAAGGCAGCTCGTCGCGCGCCTCAGTTCAGCAAGAGATAGGCAGATATTTGCATGCAGGAAATATGGAAAATCCACAGACAGATTTTGTTTGTGGGTTTTTTTGTGAAACTGATTATGATATACTCATATTGAATCGAAAAAGAATGGAGGAATTAAGTAATGCCAGAAATTTCATTGTTTTACGGAATACGAGTTACAATGTATTATGACGATCATAATCTACCGCATTTTCATGCTGAATATAATGGTAATAAAGCAATTATTAGAATTGACGAAGCAAGGGTGATTAAGGGGGCGTTACCGTCAAGGCAGCTAAAGCTGATTTTAGCGTGGTGTGTTATCCATCAAGATGAATTAATGCAAAATTGGGAATTATCAAAGGATGGAAAACCGTTGAACAGAATTAACCCATTAGTGTAACGGAGGTGATAGTATGTTTCCCAAGGTGGTGCAGGTTATTCCAATGAAGGATTATTCTGTATATGTATATTTTGAAGATGGAAAAATAGTAAATTATGATATGTCAAAAATGATTGAAAAAGAGGCGTTTTGCTGCTTAAAAGAAATAGAAATATTTTTGGATAGATGTACAGTGATGAACGATACGCTTGCGTGGGACATCAGTGGAAATTGGGATGACACAACCTGTCTCGATATTGATCCGGATACATTATATGCACTGCCACATGCGGAGGAAGCCATTGCATAGTGTAAGAAGTATGTGGCCGGATGGTATGTGATATTATGAAATCATATGGGTAAGTGACAGGTAACTAATAAAGTGTTTGGGTGCTTTTTACAAGTGAAAAATGGGGTATTTCCACGATCGTATCCCCGGTGCTGTAAAGATGGCCGGTGTATGGTTGTTGCCTAAGACAGCGATTTAGTCACAAGACGGAAGATATAAGAAGCGAGAAGGTAATTAGCAATGAGAATTTTAGTCATAGAAGATGATCTGGCATTAAGTGCCGGACTGTGTTTTGAATTGGACAGTAACGGCTATCTGACGGTGGCAGCATATAACTGCCGGAAAGCCAGACAGCTTTTGCAGGAGGATCCATTTGACCTTGCGATCATGGATGTGAATCTGCCGGATGGCAGCGGCTTTGAACTCTGCCGGGAAGTGAAGGCAGTCAAACCGGAACTTCCTGTGATTTTTTTGACAGCAAACGATTTAGAGCAGGATGTGCTGAACGGATTCGACCTGGGCGCAGAGGATTACATTACAAAGCCCTTCAACATGCAGATTTTTTTGCGGCGGGTAGAGGTGGCCATCCGGAGAGGAGGTAAAGCTGCTGCGGCCCCTGCGGACTGCTGGACGGACGGATTTCTTCTGCTTGATTTTGGCGCGCTGACTGCTGTGCGGGGCGGCGAAAAGCTGTCGATCACGCCCAATGAATATAAGCTGCTGAAAGCACTGACCGAGCATGCGGGCAACATCATTACCCGGCAGCTTTTGCTGGAACGGCTGTGGGATTGTGATGGGAATTTCATTGATGACCATACACTTACTGTGACGATCAATCGGCTTCGGGCGAAGATTGAGAATGACGATCATACCTATATCAAGACCATCCGGGGGATGGGATATATCTGGACAGGAGGCAGACCATGAAGAAGCACCCAAAAACTTTGCAAATTTTGATGGTTTTGGCAGCTGCGGTGCTTTTTTCTTTGCTGTTTTGGCTCTTGTGGGCATTTGTTCCCCGTTCCGGTGTTCGTTACAGCCTGTTGGCTGTGACAGGCGGTATTTTTGTATTAGCCGGCCTGTGGATATGGGTTCAGCGTAGACAGATCTTTCACTTTGCAGATGAAATATGTGATACGCTGGACGCCTTGATATCCGGGAGACAGCCCGAGGTGGAGCGGCCTTATGAGGACAGCGTAACAGCCAGGGTACAGGGAAAGCTCCTGCAATACTATGACATTATGAACGAGGGCAAAGTGCAGAGCCAGCGGGATAAGCAGACCATTCAGGAGCTGGTCAGCGATATTTCCCATCAAGTGAAAACCCCGATTGCCAATATCCAGATGTTTACCGGCATCCTGAGACAGCATCAGCTGACAGAGGAAAAGCGGGCGGAGTTTCTGGAAACCATGGCCTCGCAGATCCATAAATTGGATTTTTTGATGCAGTCTTTGATCAAAATGTCCCGGCTGGAAACAGGGACCTTTGTCCTGCACATGGAAGAAGCGCCTCTTGATAAGACCATTGCTCAGGCAATCAGCGGCGTATGGGCGAAAGCGGATCGAAAAAATATTCAGTTGTCAGCGGACTGCGCGCCATCGGTTACGGTGCAGCATGACCCTAAGTGGACGGCGGAGGCCCTGGGCAATATCCTGGAGAACGGGGTAAAATACACCCCGGAAGGCGGCAGCATTTCTGTGTCTGTCCGCCCGTGGCAATTCTATACGCGAATTGATATTTCCGATACCGGTATCGGCATCCATGAGGAGCATTATCACGATATTTTTCAGCGTTTTTATCGGGCCCAGGAAACAGCTGCGGAAGAAGGCGTTGGACTGGGGCTGTATCTGGCCAACGGGATTATTACGCGGCAGAAAGGCTATATCAGCGTAAAATCAAATTACGGAGAAGGCACCACCTTCTCTGTCTATTTGCTGAGTTGAGCAAATTGCGTATATGAGGGAGAGAGGAAGTATGAAACGATGGAAATCGTAACGGTACATCAATTAAAGAAATACTTTGGAAAGGGAGAGGCACAAGTCAAAGCCCTGGATGGTATCGACCTTTCTATTGAGAAAGGGAAGTTTACTGCCATTATCGGTGTATCCGGCTCCGGCAAAACCACCTTTCTGAACATGATCGGCGGGCTGGATACACCAGATGAGGGGGAAGTAATCGTAGATGGTGTAAATCTGTCCGGTTTGAAGGAAAAAGAGCTGGCTGTGTTTCGCCGCAGCAAAGTAGGCTTTGTGTATCAGAATTTTAATCTGGTTCCAACACTGACCGTAAAAGAAAACATTCTGTTCCCCCTCAGCCTGGCTGGCAGTACGCCGGATCAGCGCTTCTTCGGGGATGTCGTGCAGCAGCTTCGGCTGGAGGACCGGCTGAATGCCTATCCCCACCAGCTTTCCGGCGGCGGGCAGCAGCGGGCCGCGATCGCCAGGGCGCTGATTGCCAAGCCGGCCATTCTTCTTGCCGATGAACCTACCGGAAACCTGGATGTAAAAAGCGGACAAAATGTGTTGGGACTTTTGAAACTGTCTGTGGAGACCTATCACCAGACACTCATTATGATCACCCACAACCTTGAGGTCGCACAGATGGCGGACCGTGTGCTTCGCATGGAAGACGGCCGCCTGAAGGCGTAAGGAGGTTGCTATGCTTGCAAATAACAACCTGAAAATATGTCACACACTTGCGAGGCGGGATTTCAAATTTCACAAAGCAAAAAATTTACTGCTGGCTTTTGCAGCGGTTTTGATTACAGGACTGTATGCCTTCACGTTTCTTCTGGGCAGCTCAGTAGAAAATGCGTATCTGCTCAATTATGAGTACCGATACGGCTCCGCCAGCCACATCCTCTACCATGGATTGACCCCGCATCAGGCAGATAAATTGGCGCAGCATCCCAATGTAAAAAGCACGGTTCGGATCAGCGCTTTGGGTCAGCTCTCTGATGAGATGATGGGTGTCCGCAGTGTTAAGCTGGCGGTAACCGATCGGGACTATGCAAAGAGCATCCTCTCTGTACCTACAACAGGGCGTTTGCCGGAGAAATCAGGAGAAATCGCTCTGGATGAATTTACCATGGACTCTCTGGGGGTTCTTCATGAACTGGGGGCTCCGGTGTCTATCCAGTGGACAGACAGCAAGGGAGGACAGCACAGCACGGATTTTACCCTCTGCGGATGGTGGGCAAGCCCCACAAACTTCACAGAAGCCTGTGCCTGGGTGACAGCGGAGTGCGCTGCCGGACTTCTGACCGGATACCCGGATACGGCATCCGTCACCATGGGGGTGGATCTCCATCAGCCAAAGAAATTGGAGCAGCAGGCCCAGCAGATCATGGCAGATCAGGGCGTAAATCAGGTGGCTTACACCACCAATCTGGCCTATAACGAAGCCAGAATGGAAATGGCAGGTAAGGAGGCAACACCCTTCTACATTCCTGCATTAGTGGTGCTTTTGTGCGGTTTTTTGATGATTTACAGTATCATTCATGTGGCCCTGGATCAGGATACCCGCTTTTTTGCGGGGCTGAAAACTTTGGGCATGACACCGCGGCAGATCCGCTGGTTTCTGTTGGAGAAGGCCGCGCTGCTCTCACTTTTTGGCCTGCTCCCCGGCTGGCTGACGGGATTTGGTATCCACTATCTGGTTACACCGCAGATCGTGACCGGCATGGAGCAAAACCCGGCAATCTACTTCCTATCCTGGGAGCCGTTCGCTCTGGCAGCACTTTGTACCTTCGGAACCGTTTTGCTGGCGTATTTTCTGCCTGCGGCCCGGACAGGCGGAATGATGCCAACAGAGATGCTGCGGAATTTGGATGAACGGGCGCCGAAAGGACGGGGGCGCAGCAGTACAGGAAAAGTCAGTATTCTCCGTCTGGCCCTTCGCTCCCTGGGGAGAAATAAAGGGCGTACACTTCTTTCCCTGCTGTCTTTGCTGTTCTCCCTTCTGTTGCTCTGCGCTACCTGGATTCGTTACACCAGCGTCGACGAAGGACTGTACTTAAACGGGATGTCTCCGTGGGACTACACCATCGAGGACGGCTCTGCGGCGTCCACCTTACAGCGGTATAACCCCAATAACCGGGCCATCACGGAACAGATCGTCAGCGATCTGCGCGGTCGCAGTGAGGTTTTGGAAGTAAGCGTCCTGAAATCCAAGGAAGTGGAGCTGACGGCTTCTGACGAGCTGCGCCGGCGAATCGTGGACTTTTACAATGAACCTTATGATGAAACCATGACCCGCAGAGAAAGTCAGGCTGCCTACCCCGATTGGTGTGCCGGTTTGGACTGCCTGGAACAGACGGGCAGCTATTACGGCATAGTGATTGCGCTGGAGGACGCCTACCTGCGGTATGTACTGGATAACTGTCCGGTCACCAGCGGTGATTTTGATGCAGAACAGTTTGCGGATGGGCGGTATGTTGTGGCTGCAGGCGCTTATGTGGAGGGCGTGTCCTCGCCTGTTGCCGGAGAAACTGTGGAGCTGGGGGGAGAGCAGCTTGCTGTGCTGGCTTCTGTTATGGGGGATACCTCATTTTTAAGCGGAAGTAACAGTCCAAAGTCCAGCTTTCATCTGGCTTATTTTGTACCACTGTCCTTATTTGATCAGCTGTTCCCGGATGAGGGGATCCGTCAGCTGGCAGTCAACATTGACCATGGCGGGCAGGAGGAATTTGAACACTATCTCAGCTCGTATCAGCAGAGCTTGAATCGCGGGATCAGTATATGGATGCGCAGCGATTATCAGGAAGTTTTCCAAAACGCCAGGTTGAATGAATGCCTGCCCAAGCTGATTGTGGGGATCGTGTTGATGGCCATCGGTCTTTTGAACTTTGCCAATATGCTGGTTACAAAGACCATGGTGCGAAAGAAAGAATTTGCGGTTTATCAGAGCCTTGGTATGACCGGCAGACAGCTGCAATGGCTTCTGATGACAGAGGGCTTGCTTCATGGGGCTCTTTTGACCGTAATTTTGCTGCCAGTGACCTTCTTTGTGACCTGGTTTGGGATGCCGGCCGTTTTTTCACAGATGAACACTTGGTGTATAACCTATCATTATACCCTGGCTCCCCTGTGGGCCGTCCTGCCTCTCATGCTGTTCCTGGCAGTGGCAGTACCCCTGATGTGCTGCCGGTTTCTTGAGAAAGGAAGCATTACAGAGCGTTTGCGGATTGTAGCGTGAAATTATTCAAAAGTTACAAAACTGTACCTTTGCTGTACCTTCCCTGTGACATTGAACTGATAGAATAGAATCAGAAAAGGGAAACGGATTCCCGGTTACAAGGAGGAAATACTTATGGAAGCAATTTTGAAGGCTGCCGGTCTTAAAAAATATTACGGGAAGGACGAAGCTCTGGTCAAGGCATTGGATGGTATCGATCTGGAGATCGAGCGCGGTAAGTTTACTGCCATCATCGGCACCTCCGGATCTGGAAAATCTACGCTGCTGAATATGCTGGGCGGACTGGATACCCCCAGCGAGGGCAGTATTCAAATTGGAAATACGGAACTGGCAAAGCTGAACAGCGAACAGGCTACCATTTTCCGGCGCAATCATATCGGCTTCATTTTTCAGAATTACAATCTGGTGCCGGTACTCAGTGTTTGGGAAAATATCGTTTTCCCCATCTCTCTGGATGGCCGCAAGCCGGATGAAACATTTATCATGGAGATTGTTGGCCTGCTTGGTTTGGAGAAGAAGCTGGATCGCCTGCCCAACAATCTTTCCGGCGGGCAGCAGCAGAGAGTGGCCATTGCCCGTGCGCTGGCCTCTAAGCCTGCTATTATCCTGGCGGATGAACCCACGGGCAACCTGGATTCCAAAACCAGTGACGATGTGATTGGTCTGCTGAAAATGACCAGCAAAGAATTTAACCAGACAATCGTGATGATTACCCATAACCCGGAAATTGCACAGATGGCGGATCGGATTGTCCGAATTGAGGACGGCCGCATCGCGTCTCAATCAGGGAGGGCTGCAGGATGAAAACAGGATTCAAACCAATTCAGACGCTGAATCAGCGAACGTTTAAGAAAAATAAAGGCCGGAACCTGGTGGCGATTATGGCCGTCTTAATGACTACGATCATGTTCACCACCCTCTTTACCCTGGCGCAGAGTATGAGCAAAAACATGGTGGAAATGACCTTCCGGCAAACTGGTTATGATGGTCAGGCATCCTTTAAGACCATCACCCCAGAGCAGTTTTCGCTGATCGCCAATCACCCTGATGTTGCAGAAGCCGGAGAAAGCCTTGTGCTTGGTCTTGCACAAAACAAAAAGCTGGGCGGCAAACAGGTTGAGATCCGTTGGAGCAGTGACATCAATGCCAGGCATTCCTTTGCTATGCCTGCCACCGGAGCAATGCCAACAACAGCAGATGAGATCGCTCTGGACACATTGATCCTGGATCGCCTGGGAATTCCCCATCAGCTGGGGGAGACTGTAACGCTGGAATGGCGCAAGGATCTTGCAAAGGATGAGGTGACCACCTCCACCTTTACCCTCTGCGGTTTCTGGGAGGGCAACGAATCTGTCTATGCCAGCATGGCCTGGGTAAGCCGGGAATTTGCGGATGAGATGATCGGAGACCATGTGGCTGACGGGAAAACGAGCATTTTAGGCCTGCATACCGCACAGGTGATCCTGCACAGCGACCGCAATATTGAGGCCACCATGGAGAATATTTTGGCAGACACCGGATTGACGGACTTGAAATTTGGCGTGAATCTGGCATATTCACCAGAGATGAATGCTACCGCAGCCCAGGAAAGCATTCCCATGTATTTGGGTATGGTGCTGGTGTTCCTGGCCGGCTATCTGATTATTTATAATATCTTTCAGATCAGCGTTACTGCCGACATCCAGTTCTATGGAAAGCTGAAAACACTGGGAACAACCACAAAGCAGATCCGGAAACTCATTTATGGTCAGGCAAACCGGCTGTGCGTGATCGGTATTCCGATGGGGCTGCTCTTGGGCTGGCTGCTGGGCGTGGTGCTGGTTCCTGTGCTGATGGGGCAGCAGGAGGGCAAGGCTGTGGTTTCCTCCAATCCTGTGATTTTCCTTGGCTCTGCCCTTTTTGCATGGCTGACGGTCACGATTTCCTGCCTGCGTCCGGCAAGGCTGGCCGGCAAGGTTTCTCCCATCGAAGCGCTGCGGATGAGTGATGCCGCTGCCGCAAGCAAGAAAAAAAGCAAACGCACCCGGAATGGCGCTTCCATTACCGGAATGGCCTGGGCGAATCTGGGGCGGAACAAAAAAAGGACAGTGACAGTCATCTGCTCTCTGACCTTGGGGTTGGTACTGCTTGGCTGTTTCTACGCGAAGAATGCTGCTTTTGATATGGAGAAATACCTGTCTGAGCTGACGATCAGTGACTTCCAGCTGGATGACAGCAGCAGTGCAGACTATCTTGGCGGATATGACCCCCATGGTTCCACCCTGAATGCAAAACTGGTGGCATCCGTGGAAGGATTGGCTGGTTTGGAAGCCATTGGCCATCAATATTCGCATCAATTTGAACTGACACTGGATGATGAGACGGTGCAAAATATCGACGCCTTCTATACCCAGGAAATGCTGGAGGATTGGGCAACTTACGATTCGTCCGGTCCTGCTCAGATAAAAAAAGCCATGGAAACCCGAGAAGCGCTCGGTGTACTGTACGGAATGGACGGGATCCCTCTGGATACAATTACGCAGGAGAGGTATTTGCTCTCCGGCAGCTATGATGCAGAAAAATTTGCCAGCGGCGACTATGTGTTGGCGATCGGGCCTGCCATAGATTCCACAGACCTGGAGAGAAATGCTGTATTACCTGTTCCTGCCGTTGGAAGCAGCATTGCGCTTGAAAATCGCACCTATACGGTAATGGCGATTGTATATCCGCTGCAGGCTGTGGAGGAAGGAGCTTATGAAGGCGGTGTCCGGAATCAGCACTGCATGAGCTTTATTATTCCTGCTTCCGTATTCCAGGAGCAGTGGCCGGAGAATACGCTGCGGAGACTGTTCTTCCATGTGGAGGATGAACATATTCCCGCAGCACAAGAGATGCTGGATGCGTATACCAGGACCATTGACACCAGCCTGCCCGTGACATCCCGCAAAACCATGACACAGCAGTATGAGGCAGAGACACGGGCGTCGGCAGTCATGGGAAATACCATCAGCGTGATCATTGCTCTGGTGGGTGTGCTTAACTTTATCAATTCCATGGTCACGGCCATTGTTTCCCGCAAAAAAGAGTTTGCCATGATTCAGTCCGTGGGCATGACAAAGCGCCAGCTGCGGAAGATGCTGATTTGTGAGGGGCTGGATTACGCAGCGATTACGCTGATCGTTTCTTATCTTGTCAGCGCTCTGGCCGTTGGAATCGGTGTCCGTGCCCTGGCAGCCAATGAGTTCAGCACGTTTCATTTTACTCTGATGCCGCTGATGATTTGTACCCCGATCCTCTTGGCTTTTGCGGTACTGATTCCGTTTCTCTGTTTTAAGAATTTGGAAAAGCAGAGCCTTGTTGAGCGATTGAGAACAGAATAAATTATCCTGCCGAACGGAAAGTGACAGAAAAAGAATACTGGTCAAAACGCTGTGGTCAGGAAAGATTGAATAAACAGAATGAAGAAAGATTGGATTTTAAAATTACTGGATAAAATTTCAGGGCAGAGAATAAAAACGAGAAGACTCTCACCCAAACATCATCGCAGGAACCTTCCAATACATTTATTGACTAACATCATTTTTTCTTTTCTGCCGTAAAATATTTTCACCTGGGTAAATATTCATGGATATGGCTACAAATTTAATTGGACATACAGCTAAAACTGTTGCAGACATTTTTATGTGTTGCAACGGTTTTTCTATTCTAATCAGGAGATTCTTTGCAGATAAGATTCTATAATATCCTGCAAAGTGATTTTTTGCATGGAAGTTTCAGCGTCTTTCTGGATTTGCTTATAATGTTCAGCCAAGGCAAGCTGAATATTTACGCCAATTATACTGTCCAATAATTAGCACTACAAAAAATATTTTTAAAGATGCGACATTTTGACAAAATAAATCGTATCTGTAATGGAGGTGGAAAATAATGGATTCTTCCTTGTATGCA
>CAJUQB010000120.1 GCA_910588285.1 uncultured Lachnospiraceae bacterium | reverse complement strand
TATAAAAATGTTTCACTTTCCAGGTGAAAATGCAAAGTAGTTCAAAATGCAGTAAATATGCGGTTGATACCTTAATTAGTGAATCCGCATGAATAATTCAGGCTAATTGCTCCCTTCGTTCTCCCGCTTCCTGCTCTCCTCAATCTTCTCATGGATATTAGTATTATACAGCCTATATAAATCCGTATCCTTACTGATCTGGTTGTCAAAGGGCACCACCACCGGCCCACACTTCAATAACCCCATGCCGGCCGCCGTGTTGGTCACAAACTTTAGCTGCGCCTCCGATACCCCAATCACCTCCGCCATCCTGGCGCTGTCCGTATTCGCCTGCTTTAAGAGCGCCACAAACTCTGAATTGGCCAGCATAGTGGTAGCCGTATAGTTCTGCAGAAGGTCAACCACATTCTGGGTAATCCCAGTACACAGCCCTCCCTGCTTCCGTACCTTTTTCCACAGCTGCTGTAAATACTTCGCCGAATACTCTGAATTTAACAGCACATGGAATTCATCGACATAAAGCCAGGTTGCCTTCCCCTTCTGCCCGTTCTCCATAATCCTGCCCTGGATCGCCTCCATCATTACAAGCATGGTGATGGGGCTGAGCTCCGTGCCAAGATCCCGGATCCCATACACGGTGAACCGGTTATCCATATCCACGTTGGTCTGATGGTTGAAGATATTTAAGGAGCCGTTGACGAACAGTTCCAGCGACAGGGCGATATCCTTTGCCTCCTCCTCAGGTTGTTCCATCAGGATTTCATAGAAATCCCCCATCACCGGGACATACTTCTCCCTGCTTTTTGCAATGTCAAGGTACAGCCTCCTGACGCACCGGTCAATCCATCCCCTTGGAATCATTCAGGTCAAGGCCCCATACATCCATTTCCAGCGGGTTGACATAGTGGTCCGTGTAGGTGGACATATTCACCACCGTCCCGCCATAGGTTCCTACGATATCAAAATACTCATGCATGGGGTCGATCACGATGATCTCGTCATCCCCCGACAGGAATACGCTCCCCATCTCCATCTTGCAGAAGAAGCTTTTCCCGCTCCCCGGTACCCCAAAAACAAACCCGTTGCCGTTAATGAGCTTCTTCCTGTCCCCGATGTTCACGTTCTTGGAAATCTGGTTGATGCCGTAGTAATTGCCGCTGCTGTCATTCAATTCCTGCACGTTAAAGGGCATCAGCACCGCCAGGGATTGGGTCAGCAGCGTCCGCATGGTCTCCACCTGACTCACGCCGATAGGCAGCGCTGTGTTGAGGGCTTCCCTCTGCTTCAGGTAGTGGGTATCAATTACACAGTTGTTGCGTTTCCCGATCGTCTCCACCGTCTCGCAGGCACTCTCCAGCTCCTCCCTGCTCCCTGCCATGAGGATGATGGTCATCCCCACAAAGAACAGGCACTGGTCATTCTCCCGGACGTCATCCATGATGGCCTCGATCTCCTTCTTCTCCGTCCTCTTGGCATAGGATATCTCTGTGGAGAAATCATTGTTCTTATTCCGGACCCTCTGCTGCCGGATGATATCCGATTCAATGCCAAGGTATTTCTTCTGGAGTACCTTGGTGGTCAGGCCCTTGGGGACCGGCACCACATCAATGCTGGCCATGGAATGCACTGGCAGCGACGTAATCTCGTTGAGGAACCGGTCCGAAAGGCTGCTTGGGTACTTTTTAATGAAAAGCGCCCTGCAGTACTTCCCCTCGTCCTCAAAGTGATCCGGGAAATATTTTACCATCCCATTACAGAGGTCGTTCCGAAAATCCGCACCCACTTTCCTTGCCTGCCGGATGTCAAAGTCAAAGCCCCCTTCCTTCCCAAGGTGGTAATAATCGTAGAGCACCTTCAGCCTTTCATTGCCGCAAAGCGGCACGATCTCTGCCCCAAGCTCAATAAATGCTTTATGGATCGCCGCCTCCAGCGTGGCAAACTGTGCCTTTGCCTCCTCAAAGTTCCTGCGTTCAATGGTGACGGTCAGGTACCTCTCCTGCTGGATCCCCTGCCTCCCCTCCAGGATCTTCTCCTCAATGATCCCGTTATAGATCCTGCGGTAATGGTTGAAGCCGTCCCCCCGCCCTGCGATCAGCACCTTGTCCCGGAGCTCCTCCATGTCCTTATTCTTATTGTTGACCGTAATCTTATAATTACAGTCCAGCGAATTTAAGAACCTGCAGTACCGCTCAAAAATGCTGACCTGCTCCTCCTCCGTGGCTGTGGTGTAGTTGATGTCGCAGAAACGGTAGCACTTGGAATACTTATTCCGGCTTACCTCAAAAATGCCGTTTTCAGCTACCGCCATGATTTCTATGGTCTCCTGGATGGATTTCGGTGACCGGTACAAAGGCTCACTGGCCTTTTTCAGCTGCTTAAACCCGTCTGTAAATAACCCCATTTCATTTTCCCCCGCTTTCCTTGATCTTTGCCCTCCGGCCCTTTCCCCGTTTCCTTTTTGGCCCATCCCGCCCTGTCTCCACTGCCTTGATGGCAGGCTCCCCCTCGGTTGAGAGATAGGTAAGCGTCTTGTTTTGGAACAGGAAATGGAGCTTCCGGCCCATAGTTTCATAAAAATTCATCCCGTTGAAGGAATAAAACCCTCTCAGGGCAATGGGGGCCACACATGGGATTGCCACATATGCGGAACCCGTAAGCCCGATATGGGGATATAAAAGGAGCACTACTCCCCCGCCCACTACAACGCTTGCAATGGAGAAAACCAGCTGCCGCGCGGTAAGCCCCAGGGCAACTGTCTCCTGATAACGGTCAATATCCTGGTTGATCTCAATTATCATTTTCTGCCCTCCTATCTGCTGTGTTCCTTTGTTTCCGGCTTCTTTGCCGTCCTAATTTTTGCCTCATAGGCCGCCATGCCCTCCGGGCACAGCTCCCGGAGCCTGTCTGCGTGAAACAGGTACAGCGGGTAGGTGCAGTACCCGCAATAATCCGGAGCCTTATCCGGTAAATTGACAGTCACATTCCCAAAGGGCTCCAGGCAGCCATCTTCCATACAGTCCAGCCCTACATAGAGGCATCCGTTGTCCTGGTACTGCTGTACCTTAAGCCGTACCGGTACTTCCCCAAACACCCTGGATCTGTATGCCAGCATCCCTTCCCCTTCTGTCTTTCTTCGTTCCATCCGTTCCTCCTTCCTGCCGGCTAAAGGCCAAATGCCTTGCCAACCAATACCTGTGCCCCCTTTACGCTCCCCACAGTCATTGCAATGGTAAAGGTCATCTCACACAGGTAAATCAGGGTCTGGGCCCAGTCCGCATAGCTTCCGGTAAAGGCCGGGAGCCCTGCATTGATAAATGCATTGCATACCACAATGGCAAGCGCCATTGCCGCTGCCTCCAGTACACAGGACAGGAAATGCTTCCAATAAGCTGCCATGGTATGGCCCACCATCCGGTTCCCTGCCATGGTGGAACAGGCAACCGCGCCAAAGGGCACAAGGACCAGGAGCTTTAGGAACCTGAAATATACCGTGTAAATAATGAAAAACCCGCAGATGATAATAATGATGGCAAGAAGCGCTGTCAGGATCATCATCACAAGGCTTTCGCCAAACCCGAGGCCCTTTATGATATCCGCCTGTGTGCTGTCAATGGAAAGCGCTGCCATTGTACTTGCAGGGATCATGGATACCAGGTTCCCGGCCACTGTAAAGAGCGCCTTCATAATAGATATGTTATTTGCCACAAACCATTCCGCCAGCCCCAGCCGGATCAGCATGCGTAAAATGGACTCAAACCGCATCTCGTCCTTCACGTCAATGCTGTCCGAGCAAAACCCGATCACAAAAAACAGCACTACAAGGGAAGAGCCAGCCGCCACAAAGGCTGGCTCAATGCCCTCGACCACTGCCCAGGGGCCCCCTCCCTTAAAGCTGGCTGGCGACTGCCCGAGCATCCCATACACCAGGGACATCTGGCTGTTCCAGAACCCGAATACCGCTTCCAGCAGCGCAAGGATTTTCTCGCCAAGCTTAAAAATATCCATCGTTATTGCCCACCTCCTTTCTTAGGCCTGCATTCCATGCTGGCCCACGCCCTTAAAATCCCAAAAATGTCAGGACCGTGGAGATACCAGCCATCATGATCCCCGCCACAATCCCTTTTAATGCAGAATTCATGGTGGAGGAATCCTGCTGCTGGTAGGCCTGGGCAAACTCCATGACATTCTTTGCCAGGATGATTACGCCCACCGCGCCAATGACCGCAATGATCAGTGTCTTTAAGCTCTCAAGGGGCTGTGTAATGGCGGATGCACCCGACGCAAAACAGATCATTCCCATGAGCATGGCCCCCATCAACACCCCGAATACTGCCGGGACAAGCCTCTTTTTTAAACGGCTCTTTTTTCTCTCCATTCCCCGCCCCTCCATAAATGCTTTGTTTCTGGTTCCTTTTGTGGTCCGTCCTTTTTCCATACGTTTTTGTCTCCTTTCCGGCAATAGCGCCTATGCTCCAAAAGCTTCTATTGTCATGAATAAAAAAACGGACACCAAGCACTTTTTGGCTCAATGTCCGTCTCCTTACCTGTATTTATTTTTGATGTTTTATGATCCAGTCCAGCAGTTCCTCACAGCCGGTCTTCCCCGAAGCCACATCCAAAATTATATCGGATAATTCTTTTTGTGAATATGCAAGCTCATATCCATTTAGCGCAAGGAATACAAGCATGGCATGTGCGCCGATCCTTTTATTGCCATCCACCACTGCATGGTTCTTGACAAGGCCATAGCACAGCCTGGCTGCTTTGGCCTGCGTCCCCGGAAACAGCTCTTCCCCGCCAAATGACTGGAAAGGCGCTTCCAGGGCAGACTCTAAAAGATTCTCATCGCGGATCCCATCTTTGCCTCCGGTTTCTTCAATCAACTGGCGGTGGAGCATCAGGATCTGCTTCTTGGTCAGCTTTATCATTTGGCAAGCACCTCATACGCTTCCTTATTTTGTGACAAAAAGCGTCTTGAAATGCTGGCCACATCTTCATCCGAGGCAGCCATATCTTTCTCAGCCCTGCTGAAATCAATTACCAGATATCTTGGTGCATTGTTCTTTAAAATCACCGCGCTGCCTAATTCGTCAACCAGCCTGGTAACCTTTGAAAAATTCTGGTTTGCCTCTGATATGGAAATCATTGCGTTTGTATCTATATACAAGATACCACCTCCCGTTCTGTCTTTACCTATAGTATAACCGTTTTTAGGATAAATTCAACCTATTATTTCACTGATATCTAACAGCTTACTTTGCCCTCCAAACCTCCTGCATCTGCTCCACCGTAACCTCCGGGTAAAAATAGGCCAGGATCTCCGGTTTCGGCACCCCTGCCGTTAAAGCTTTCTTCACTTCCTCTTTCTGCCCCGGTGTATAGGCCCAGTGGATCATCCGGTTCGCCAGGGTGTCCTCCCATTCCGGTTCCCGGTGCACCTTATTTTTTGCCGGCCCCACATCAACACCAGCGCCATCATAGCCCTGGCTGTCTGCTTCCGACAGCTCCTGTGCGTATTCCAGCTCCTGTGCGTATTCCAGCTCATTGCCCTGCTCCCTGTCGGCCCTGGCCTTCTGCTGTGCTTCGTCCATCTAGGCAAGCCGCCGGCTTAACCCTGCCTCCCCAAGCATCATGAACTCTTCATAGGAAAGCGTGTCGATAAACACATTCCCCCCTTTCTCCTTCATCCTTTCGTAATACCCCACCGCCTTGCCGGACAGGAATTCAAAGGGAGGCCCCACAAGGCCCGCCCTGCCATTTGGACATGCACATAGAGCTTCCCGCCCCCATCTGCGGTCTGATGGAACATGGGGTGGGCGAAGGGGACATATTTATTGTCGATGATCGGGTCAAGGCCACGGATAAAAAGGATGCATTTTTTATTGTCCAGCTTCCTTACCTCATCCGGCGTAAACAGCTCTCTGCAACTTTGTCAAGTGATGAGTTCAAATTCTTTGAATCCTACCCATTCATAGAATTCCTCTAACCCTAAGAATTTCATAATTTAGTGCATCTTCTATATCGTTTTTTAACATACGCATATTCCTATAGTATCCAGATCGAATTTTTTCGATATAAAAAGGTAGTACATGATTATTTCGGATTAAATCCTGGTCCTCTTCACTTAATTTGCTATAGAGCGACACATAATTCAAAGTGGCAATTTTAATCCTGTCCTCTATGCTAATCGCACCAAATTTTATCACCTTTGAAAAACGAGAATATATAGGAGAGCCTAAATATTTCTCTGCATCCTCTTCGGAAGAATAGTTGCTAGTGCAAATAATAATACACTTTTCTACATTAACAGTGTAATTTTTATCAACAAACACGCCTTCATCAAACATTTGATAGAACGCATTATAAAATGAACTGTGTACCTTATCAAATTCATCTAGCAATACAATATTAGATTCTCTACGAATTAATTCACGCGCCAGACTGTCTTCTCCGTGTCCAGCTCCAAATATGTATTTGTATGCATCACCTGTTTGTTGCATTGAAAATTGGACACGGACCATTTCTCCGCTAAGGTAAGAATTTATAAACTTAGCAGTTTCAGTTTTGCCTACACCAGAATCACCGAGAAATAGAAGTGTCACAGGCCGTTTGCGATTTGGATTCATCAATGAATATAGAGAAGATAAAACTTGCCGTACAACATGCGATTGTCCGATGATGCTGTTATTATAATTATCTGAAATCTGTTTCAAAATTTCTATAGAGAGTTCGGGATATTGCTGAGGGTGTTCTTGAATAATATTTCCATATGTTTTTTTGATATCTTCATATAATTTTGTGGGTGGATTATTGAGCCACATTGTATGAATTTCAAGGCGCAAATTCTCCAAAACATTAGAAGAATATCCCCAAGGGTGTTATACTGCCTAAACTTCATCTTACCATTCATCGTTTTTTAATAGTAATTCTTGCATACAGCATAATTGTTCCAATATAGTACAAAATGAAAAACACAAAGAACAAACCAACAGCAATACCTATCTGTTTCATTTCGGCAGCAACAGAAATTATTTGAACCATTCCACCTGCATCCCGGACAATGCGGCCTGTCATCATCGGGAAAACCAAAATATCTATAAAAGCCGCCGGAAGAACCGGGAGAAAATAAAGCAGCGTCACCTGCTTCTTCATCATCTTTTTTTGCTGCTCCTGCCCAACACCAAGATAATCTAAAATCTGGTAGCTATTTATTTCATTTTTTGCTTCGCTCAAAATCTGTACTGAAAGAATCGTGCAGGCAACAGCACTGAGTGCAAAGGCCAGATAGAGCAGCGGAAAAACCGTATATACAGCCATGGATGCAGAACGGTTCCGCACCCCTGTCTTTGAAATGATGCTGATACCGGAACCGATTGTCTCCATTTCCCTGATCTCTGATAATGGCAGTTCGCTTTGGGTATCTACTGCCATAACGCACGTGTGAAAATCCAGCCCGGAAAGCGCCCTGTCCGGAACAATGACCAATACACCGTTCCCGTTTCCCTTCGATTCCTGCTGCATAAAATCCTCACTGTAAATCCCGTCAAAACGATATTGAGCATCCCCTATTATCAAAAACGGGGACTGCCCTATATAATCTGCAAGCGGCGCGATACCTGGTTCGGTACAGTGCAGGACATAGGAACCGCTGTCAATCTGAACCTGCGGCAAATCCAGCATATCCCGCAGCCTGTTATAATCACTTATGCACATAAAGATATCTTCATCGTTGCCCGAAATGTAAAATCCCATTTTCCCCTGAACCATATTTTTTGTCTGTTGATAAAAAGTATCATCATGACTGGTATAAAGACTGTATCCATAACTGCTTTCCAATTCGTGGTTCTCGTCCAGATAAGACAGATACGGAGAAAAATCTGCGTTTTCTTCATCCTTGAAAAAAGCTATGTCAAAAGCAACTGCCATAAGGGGCAGCATGGAACGCATTTTTGCAGTGAGCTGCCTGTACAGGAAAAGGCGGCTGCCACGGTATTTCCATTCATCGCTTTTCAAGCATGAAAGCAGCCGCCGGAAAAGCAAAACAAAAAATCCATAAACGGAAACAACAAGGAACGTGACAGCAAGGACATTCACAATATCCGGCAGATTCCTGACAGCGGAAAGCACCATAACCGCTATCCCTACGATTCCCAATAATACTGACAGCAACGCCATGGGTATGCTGTCCTTCGCCTCCCCGCTTCCATCCCCGCTGGCTGCCTTATCAAAGTAAATCAATTCCCGTACATTAAGTTTCCGAACCGCCCGCTTTACCCTTACAGAAGATATACCTAAGATCGCCCCCATATAAAACAGGGTCAGGATAACCGCCCCTGCTGACACTTCAAAGGAAAAACTGAACGGAACCGCATACATCCTGCATATTACGGCCTTAACAGCCCGAAAAAACCACGTTCCAAGGAATAGGCCGGCAGCAAGGATGAATCCGTGGATTGACCTGTTCTCTCTGAGGAATATCCCCGCTATATCCTCATTTTCAATCCCCAGCAGCATATACAGCCCAAATTCCCTGCTTCTCCGTTTTAATATAAACACTGTGATATGGTTTACCAGCGCACCCATGATGAAGACCACCATGATACTGACCACGACAATCAAAAACGGCAGGATACTTCTGACAGAATCGCATGGTAGAAATCAACCCTGCTCTGCCGCACTCTGCGAAGCTCCTTATTGATTTGTCCGTCTTTCAGGAAAAGGACACGGTTTCCGTAACTGGCGGAAAGCGGATCATGTGTCACCATCAAAACGGTTGCTTTTTCCTGCCCATTTAATTCCGTCAGCAATGCCAGCAACTGTCTGGCAGACACAGAATCCAAGGCCCCTGTCGGTTCGTCTGCCAGAACCAGCCTGGGCTTATTCACAAATGCCCTTGCACAGGCACACCTCTGTTTCTGCCCGCCGGATACCTGTGCCGGAAACTTGGCAGCTATATCCTCTATCCCCAGCCGCTGCATCAAACTTCTGACAGTGCTTTTTATCTCTTTCGCCGGAATATCCTTGATTGCCAGCGGCAGTGCAATGTTTTCCTCAATGCTGAGGGTATCCAGCAGATTAAAATTCTGAAAAATGAATCCAAGATTCTCCTGCCGGAACCTGGCTGATTTTTGCTGTGGCAATGATGCCAAGTCCTGACTACCCAAATAAATATGCCCTGCATCTATTGTATCAATGGTTGAGATGCAATTTAGCAGGGTCGTTTTGCCGGAACCAGAGGGCCCCATGATGCTTACAAACTCACCTGCACTTACTTCAAAATCCACCCTGTCAAGCGCTTTCTTTAAGTTTGGCTCCCTTCCGTAATATTTTTCAGCATTTTCAACACTTAAAACCATATCCATAACCATCCTCATTACCCAAATACCAGACTGCATACCAGCATACTCACCGGCTGGTGGAGCAGATAAATCCAGATCGTCCTGCTCCCAATAGCGGATAAGACCGGAACCTTAAACCGGGCTGCGGCTTTCCATGTGTCATGCTCCCTGAATATTCCATTGAAAAAATAACCGCACAGATACAGGAACATCCACGGGATCATAGGGAAATAGTCGCTTGACTTAAAGCCCGGAAAAGGAAAACCAAACGGTGTCAGAATCTTTATGGAATAGAATACTGCCGGAACCTGTATACCGCCCCCAATCCCGATATAGCCATGCTGTATCTGCTTACAGAGGATAAACAGCACAAAACAGATCCCCAATCCCCAGGCCGGAGAGACTTTCTTTATCACCTTCTGGAGCGGGAACATCAGCAGGACTGCACATCCCATAAAATTCAATATCCCGAACCATATGCTTTCCGACGGGATGATGATAAAGGTAACAAGCGAAATAACAAAGCCATACAGATTGAAACTTAAGCCCCGCCGAAGGTTCCCCTCCATCCCCCACTGCCATACAAATCCAGAAATGAAAATAAAGGTCTGGCAGATCATCTGCTGCCAGATGTGGATTGCGGGAAGTCCGTACCAAAGCGGGTTCTTCCCATAGACAATAAACACATCATACAAAAAATGGAATACAGCCATGTTGACAATGGCAACACCCCGGATTCCGTCAACCAGACAATACCTTTTTTTCTGTGCCTCCATAAATACCACTCCTGTCAAAATATGATTCATGGTTTCAGCATAACAGACAGCTCCCTTTATGGCGGCACATTGCAAAAATTAAACGTTTGCAGGTAAAAAATAAGAAGTCCGGAATATTCCGCCGGACTCCCTGCTCACTTTATGTCATATATAAAAGAAAGTCATTCTGTATCTGCATCTTCCAAGAACAGGAGGACACTGGCGTGGAAATCCCCATCCTGGACCGCTGTCGTCAGGCTTCCATGATACTTCTCTGCAATCCTCCGGATATTTTTCAGCCCAAACCCATGCTCTTCAGAAGCTCCGGATGTCTGCCCTTTCCCAGAACAATTATTCTGTGTGCTGATGCAGAGGATGCCCCGGTCATATTTCATCATGATGTGGAATGCCGGTTCCGTTACATCTGCCAGGGCCTTCATGATATTTTCAAACAGGTTGCTTAAGATCACATTGATGTCAAAAACGGGGATTCCCAGATGCTCCGGAATCTGGATTTTCCAGGATACATCAACACCTGAATTCTTTGCTTTTGAGATCATATAATTCAGGATACTGTCAATCTTTTCGTTCCCAGTGGCGACATATTCCCCACTGTTCTCCATAAATGCCCCCATTGATGCAAGATACTTAAGCGCCTCTTCGGTTTCCCCTCCGGACACCATATCCGTGAGCATTTTTATGTGGTGCTTCATATCGTGCTTCAAGGCGCGGATATTATGCTGCGACTGCCTTATGATGCCGAACTGGTTCTCATAGATGCGGACCTCCTGCTCCAGCAGCTCACGCTCCCGCTCCTGCCGGGATTTCCCTGCTTTCTCCAGAATCATCTCAAAAACAAAAAACAAACTGACAGAAATGGATGTAACGATTAAATATTGGCGGCTGTCAGCAACCGTCTTAAAAAGAACAGACGTAATGCTCCATTTCCCGATCCAGTATACCGCGGGGAGGATAACCGCCATCAGCAGACGCCGTGCCACTTTGCCTTGGTAGCAGAAAGACATTGCTGATGCAAACGGAATCTCTACCAGCAAAAAGAACAGGTCCATCGCTGCAATCCCCTGCCCAATATAAGAAATGCTTACGAGAAAGCCCTCAAATATCCATAGCACTGTAAAGAGGGCTGTCACAATTTTCTTGGAAATCCTGCACTTTCCAATGCAGACAGAAAAACAGCGCATATAAAGGCAGATGCGGACTGCCGCCAGTATGATGACTAGACTTTTCACGACAGACACCTGCCTCACCCCCTTTGATACCTTTCCGTTAAATTCTCTTTCATTGCTTTCCGGTACTTCTGGCTGATCGGCAGGCGCGTGCCGTCTGTCATCTGAACAGAATCGTAATGATAAACCGAAACAAACGCTGTGTTTACGATATAGGATTTATGGATGATCCAGAACCCCTTTCCCTCCACCTGCTCCCATACCTCCCGCATGGCACCGTAAAATTCCTTCTGCCCCGAACTGGTATATATTTCAATCTTCCTGCCATTGCAGGCAAAGTAGTGTATCTCATCCAGATACAGCCTGCAGACTGACTTCCCAGCATGATAATAAAATTCATTCTTATTGGCTTCACTCAGCCTTATGAACTGCTCCAATACAGCAGCCACTTTCTCTTTGGTGAGCGGCTTGATCAGGAAGTCCAGGGGACGCACCTGGAACAGGCTCATGGCATAGGTTTCTTTAGAAGAAATATAAACAATGCTGATCTTATCGTTTCCAAGCTGCTCCCTGATCTGCTTTCCGACCTGCACGCCATCCATCTCCAAAAGCTGGATATCCAGAAAACATAAGTCATACAGGCACTGCTCCTGAATGGAACGGTAAAATGCCTCCCCGGAATAGAAGACTTCCGTTTCAATCTGCAAAGCCCGGCGGTCTGCAAAATCCAGAACTATTTTTTCCAAATCAGAACAAGTGCCAATTTCATCGTCACATATCGCAATCCGTTTCAGTTCTGCCACCTCTTTCCTTTTTCTGCCCTTAAATATTCATCTTGCAGGACTTTTTACTCCATCTCCTTAAACGTGCCTGCCATTCTCTCGGCAAGGCTCCACTGGCGCTACATATGGGATTTCAGATTTTCCGTGCTTTGCCGATAATCCACACAAGCCATTGACACTATACCCTCTGCCAGAGCAGCATACTGTCCTGAAATTCAGCCGACAATCTCCCGGTATCTTTCATCCATGAAAGGTAAGACCGCACCGTGCTTCCCACCAGCACATACTGCTCAAAATTCATGGAAAGACCATAGCCTTTGAACACTTCCTGCAAAATTCTTTCAAAGCATACCGGCTCCTTGCAAATGGACAGAATCCTGTCCGCCACCCCATGCACCTTATCCCTGTTATAACGTACAAGTCCCTTCACATCGGCAGAGGCATCCGCATGGGCGGGAACGAACATGGCCGCTTCCATCTTTTCCACCTTATCCAGCGTTTCCAGATAAGCGCCCACGTCATAAATGAAGGAAACCGCATATTTATCCAGCGTCTCCCTGCTGCTGATGCAGTCCGCAAGGAACACCACATTGTCCGGCATACGGAACCCCACCATGTCAAAGAAATGCCCCGGCAGCGGTATCACTTCAATCTCCTTCGGGAAACTTTCATCTGAGAAATCCGCCACATCGCTTTCCTGCGCCATCAGGAACTTGTGCCGCAAGTCCTTACACGGATAACCGCCGTAAAGGAAGGACGGCTCCAGCACCGGGTATTTCGTGAAGGCCGCCTCTATGCCGCCGGAATAAACCTTACATCCCGTCTGCCCCTGCAGGTACTTGTTCCCGCCGATATGGTCTGCGTTGGAATGGGTATTCAGGATCGCCGCCAGATGCCAGCCGTTCTTATCCAGTATCTGCCTGACTTTCCTCCCCGCATCCTTATCATTCCCGCTGTCAACCAGATAGACGTTCTCCCCGTCTGCCACATAGACGCCTATCTTCGCCGGACAGTTTATGTAATAGCATTTCTCACTGACCTGAACCAATTCATACATTTTCCGTTCCCTCCTTATTCTGCTGCTTCCTATTACTTCGGCAGAATACCGTTCCCTCTAAAGCAAAAGCATCCTCTGAATTGTACCAAGCCGCTAGCGCGGCGGCTAGCCCTAAGTACATAAAATCTTCTTTTTTTCAAAAAAAGTGTTACAGTTCAGAGGTCGGCTTGACCGAAAGAAACCGATGGTATAGACTATAT
>CAJUQB010000119.1 GCA_910588285.1 uncultured Lachnospiraceae bacterium | reverse complement strand
AATAGAAGGGTTGATTCAATTTCTTCCCATAATAATCAGCTTGTCATAATGGATATGTGGGTTCCATTTCAGATCCCTGCCGAAGGTGTGCAGGACCATAATAAACCCAGGAGTGAAATTCATGGACTTATTCTGCTTGGAAAACATGCGGGAAACGACACTGCAAACGGCATGGAACAGGCAGTCAAGCAGTGTGCGGTCGTCCAGGAAAAACTGGCGGAGGTGTTGGTCGATGGTAAAGACGCAGTGCCTGTGAGAGACCCGGACCAGCTTAAAGGCCATAGAGGTAGTGCGCTGCATAGCATATTTATTGCCGCAGGAAGGACAGAAACGGCTGTGGCAGCGGAAGGGGACAAACTTGAGTTTTCCGCAGTCAGGGCAGCCGTACATGGCGCCGCCGAAGGAAGAGTCACCACAATGGATCATCTTGCTGACATTTTCGATGACGGCGGGACGGGGATGGAGTTCATATAGGAGCTGTTCATAATAATCAGTAAAAATAAGTTGTAAGATGTTTTTATAATGCATAGGAACATTTTACAATAAAAGAGAGGCAAAGACAAGCCCCTTCCCCTCATGAATGAGGGGCTAGGGGAGTTGAAGTGCCGAAGGCACTTTTTTACTAACGGAGATGGAGGGATTTGAACCCTCGCGCCGGCAAAGCCGACCTACCGGATTTCGAATCCGGACCCTTCAGCCGCTTGGGTACATCTCCAGAGGTCAAATCATACTCCATGGAACATCAGTGGTTCCACCGAGCATGAATCAACACAACCAACACTAGTATATCACAAATTTACAAAAAAGCAACGAAAAAATTCCGGAATTCCGGTTCATTATAAACGTTCATTATTGACGCTTAAATAGTCTGGCCTGCTTTTATTTTTTTTACTTCATCAATGGAGAGATTAACAAATTCAGAAATTTTTTCAAGTGCTATTGTTCCATCTGCCAACATTTTTTTGGCAGTATTTACTGCTCCTTCTTTTATACCTTCCTGTAAAGATTCCTTTCTCATATCCTCCATTATACGGCACATTTCATTCACTCCCTTCGGGTTTTCTTTCAGATATCTTGTTCGGTCTGCCATGAGCTCAAAATTCATATCATCTGCCTGGGGACAATTAAAATCGTGCATGAGCTTTCCAAGATCGGAATCTCCTCTATATTCACCATTCACGTATAGGATATGTTCTCCATCTTCAAAATGCGTAACACAAATTCTGCCAAGGGTATATTATCCTTGAAAAGACAACGCATGAAATCATCATCAATAGGTCGTAAGCTCTGCAGACGCTGTAAATCTTCTTGATGCTGTTGTTCCGCTGCTGTCAATATCCCCACCTGCCTTTCCACGCCTTTTTGTAGTCTCATACTATCATATACGGCCTGATTTTACAAGCCGGAACCCAATGTGTTTCTGAATTTTTCAAAAAAGCAACGAAAAATCTTGTTTCTGATTTAATTATGTTATATTATGATATATGGTAAGTAAGAAATGAATACCCGCAGTAAGCTACGGGGCACCAAATAGCAAAGGATGTGAGCAGATGAAACGAATCGGAATGCTGACCAGCGGAGGGGACTGCCAGGCCCTGAATGCGGCCATGCGCGGTGTGGTGAAGGCACTGAGCACCAATGTGAATGAGCTTGAAGTGTATGGATTTTATGAGGGCTATAAGGGATTGATCTATGGCAATTACCGTTTGTTGACCGGCAAGGATTTTTCCGGTATCCTGACCATGGGGGGCACGATCCTGGGCACCTCCCGGCAGCCCTTTAAGCAGATGCGGATCCCGGATGAGAACGGGCTGGACAAGGTGGAGGCCATGAAGCAGACTTATCACAAGCTGCGCCTGGACTGCCTGGTAATCTTAGGGGGCAACGGGACTCAGAAGACGGCCAACCTGCTGCGGGAGGAGGGCCTGCATGTGATCCACCTGCCCAAGACCATTGACAATGATATTTATGGCACGGATGTGACCTTTGGGTTCCAGAGCGCCATCAATATTGCAACAGAGGCCATTGACTGTATCCATACAACGGCAGCCTCCCACAACCGGGTATTTATTGTGGAGGTTATGGGCCACAAGGTGGGCTGGCTGACCCTGTATGCCGGAGTGGCAGGCGGAGCGGATATCATTCTGCTGCCTGAGATTCCCTATGATATTAAGAAGGTGGCAGAGGCCCTGAAGCGCAGAAGCGATGCTGGAAAGGGATTTACCATTCTTGCAGTGGCGGAGGGTGCCATTTCCAAGGAGGATGCCAAGCTGTCCAAGAAGGAGTATAAGGAGAAGCTCAAGAAGCGGAAATACCCCTCTGTCTCCTATGAGGTGGCTGCCCAGATTCAGGAGCAGATCGGATCAGAGGTGCGGGTGACAGTTCCGGGCCATACCCAGCGGGGAGGCAGCCCCTGTCCCTATGACCGTGTACTGTGCACACGGCTTGGGGCGGCAGCAGGCCAGCTGATTCTGGATGAGGAATACGGCTATATGGTCGGCATGGTCAACGGAGAGACCAAGAAGGTTCCCCTTGCAGAGGTAGCAGGGAAGCTTAAGATGGTAGAGCCGGATTCCAAGATGATCCGGGAGGCAAAGCTTATCGGAATCAGCTTCGGAGACTGATATGGCATATACGGCGTTATACCGAAAGTTCCGTCCCCGGGAGTTTGCGGATGTAAAGGGGCAGGAGCATATAGTGACTACATTGAAGAACCAGATCAAGGCAGGCCGCATTGGCCATGCCTATCTGTTCTGTGGGACCAGGGGAACCGGCAAGACCACCATTGCCAAGATTCTGGCCAAGGCGGTAAACTGCCAGAGTCCCATAGACGGAAGCCCCTGCGGAGAGTGCCCCTCCTGTAAGGCCATTCAGGAGGGCACTTCCATGAATGTGATTGAGATAGACGCGGCTTCCAACAACGGTGTGGACAATATTCGGGAGATTCGGGAGGAGGTTGCCTATTCCCCCACCGAGGGCAGGTATAAGGTATACATTATCGACGAGGTGCATATGCTGTCCATAGGCGCCTTCAATGCGCTGCTAAAGACCCTGGAGGAGCCCCCCTCCTATGTGATTTTTATCCTTGCAACCACAGAGGCCCACAAGATTCCGGTTACCATTCTGTCCAGATGCCAGCGCTATGATTTCCGAAGGATTACCATTGATACCATTGCAGCCCGGCTGACAGAGCTGATCCAGGCGGAGGGAGTACAGGCCCAGGAGCGGGCAGTCCGCTATGTAGCCAAGGCAGGAGACGGCTCCATGCGGGATGCCATCAGCCTTCTGGATCGCTGCATTGCCTTTTACCTGGGGCAGGAGCTTACCTACGACAGGGTGCTGGATGTACTTGGGGCTGTGGATACAGAGGTATTCGGACGGATGCTGCGCCGGGTCCTTGACCAGGATGTAACCGGTGTGATCGCCGAACTGGAGGAGCTGATGATTCAGGGGCGGGAGCCGGGACAGCTAGTGACGGATTTTACCTGGTATCTGCGGAATCTGCTGCTGCTGCAGTGCTCCGACGATATGGAGGATGTGCTGGATATTTCCACGGATAACCTGGCGCTGATGAAGGAGGAGGCCCAGCTGGTACAGCCGGAGCTCCTGATGCGGTTTATACGGGTTTTTTCGGAATTGTCCAATCAGATCCGCTATTCCACCCAGAAGCGGATTCTCATTGAGATTGCATTGGTCAAGCTGTGCCGCCCCCAGATGGAGCGGCAGAACGATTCCATTCTGGCCCGCTTAAGCCAGCTGGAACAGCGGATGGAGCAGGGGATTCCCATGGCCCGGACACCACATGCCCCAGGCCGGCAGCCAGAGGAGCCGGGGACAGATGAGGGAGGAGGGCCGGACCCTCTGCCCAAGGCCATTCCCCAGGATGTGGAGCAGGCGGTACAGAATTGGCGGTCGATTCTGCAGGACATGTCAGGACTGATGCGGAATTACCTGAAACGGGCCCACTTAAGCCTGGGCGGTGGCGACAGCCTGCTGATTGTCCTGGAGGACGAGGTGGCGGAGAGCTACCTGAACGCAGAGGAGCATAAGAAGGAGCTGGAGGAGACGATTTCCAGGAGAATCGGCAAGGAGCTCCAGGTACAGATCAGGCGCAACGAAACGGGGAGGCCTGCCGGAGAGATTTTTCCGGATCTGGAGCAGCTTCTTCCCGTTGAGATTGAGATCGAAGAGGACGAATACTGATTAAGAACCGGAATAAATGCAGAGCATTGGAAGATTGGAATGGAGGACAACAATGGCAAAAAGAGGCGGATTCCCGGGCGGGATGCCGGGAAATATGAATAATCTGATGAAACAGGCCCAGAAGATGCAGAAGCAGATGGAGGAGGCTACCAAGGAGCTGGAATCCAAGGAGATTACTGCAACAGCCGGCGGCGGGGCCGTGGAGGTTACCATATCCGGGAAAAAGGAGATCCTGCGGGTGAAGCTCTCCGAGGAGGTTGTGGACCCGGATGATATTGAGATGCTGGAGGATCTGATCGTTGCGGCTACCAATGAGGCGCTGCGCCAGATCGAGGAAGTTTCTTCCCAGTCCATGTCCCGGATTACCGGAGGGCTTGGGGGCATGGGAGGCGGATTCCCGTTTTAAGAGATTATGGAATATTACAGCAGACAGATTAGCAAGCTGATTGAGAAGCTGTCGGGATTGCCGGGGATTGGCAGCAAATCCGCGCAGCGCCTGGCCTTTCATATCCTGAATATGCCGGCGGAGCATGTGGAGGAGCTGTCGGATGCCATTATCAGCGCAAGAAGGAATGTCAAATACTGCAGGCAGTGCTTTACCCTCACGGATGACGACCTGTGCCCCATCTGCAGCAATTCCCAGCGGAACCAGAAGATGATTATGGTTGTAGAGGATACCAGGGATTTGGCAGCTTATGAGAAAACACAGAAATACGAGGGCGTCTATCATGTGCTGCACGGCGCCATTTCCCCCATGCTGGGGATTGGGCCCAATGATATCCGCTTAAAGGAGCTGATGCAGCGGCTGCAGCAGGAGGTAGACGAGGTGATTATTGCCACCAATTCCAGCCTGGAGGGGGAGACCACAGCCATGTACATCAGCAAGCTGATCAAACCGACAGGTATCCGGGTTTCCCGCATTGCCAGCGGTGTGCCGGTGGGCGGGGATCTGGAATATATCGATGAAATGACGCTGCTCCGGGCCCTGGAGGGGCGTGTTGAATTATAGGGAGGATATACCTGGGGGTATCCCTCTGTGTCCGGGAGCAGGACAGAAAAGGAGGAAACATGGATAATTTACAGCTGAAGCAAACAGCAAATGAGATACGCAAGGGAATTGTGGCTGCTGTCCACAGTGCAAAGTCAGGACATCCTGGCGGTTCCCTGTCAGCGGCAGATCTCTTCACCTATCTTTATTTTGAGGAGATGAAGGTAGATCCCAAGAATCCCAAGGATGCTGCAAGGGACAGGTTTGTGCTGTCCAAGGGGCATGTGGCGCCGGGGCTTTATTCCACGCTGGCGCACCGGGGCTTCTTCCCGGTGGAGGATCTGACCACGCTGCGGCATGTGGGCTCTTATCTGCAGGGGCATCCGGATATGAAGCATATTCCCGGCGTGGATATGTCCAGCGGATCCCTGGGCCAGGGCTTTTCGGCAGCTGTAGGCATGGCTCTGGCAGGGAAGCTGGATCATGCCGATTACCGGGTGTATGCCCTGGCAGGAGACGGTGAGATTCAGGAGGGACAGATCTGGGAGGCAGCCATGTTTGCCGGCCACCGCAGGCTGGACAACCTGGTGCTGGTCATTGACAACAATGGCCTGCAGATCGACGGGAATATAGAGGAGGTCTGCTCTCCCTATCCCATTGACCGGAAGCTGGAAGCCTTCAATTTCCACGTGATCAACATTGACGGCCATGATTTTGACCAGATTCGCAGCGCCTTTACCGAGGCCAGGAATATCAAGGGGATGCCCACAGCCATCATTGCCCGCACGGTGAAGGGCAGGGGGGTTTCCTTTATGGAGAACCAGGCATCCTGGCATGGGGCGGCACCCAATGACGAGCAGTTTGCAGTGGCAATGGAAGATTTGGAGAAAGCAGGTGAAGCGTTATGTCAGACGTAAAAAAGATTGCAACGAGGGAAAGCTACGGAAATGCACTGGTAGAGCTGGGCAGAGAGCATGATGACCTGATTGTCCTGGATGCAGACCTGGCGGGCGCCACCAAGACAGGTGTTTTCAAGAAGGAATTTCCGGACCGCCACATTGACTGCGGCATTGCAGAGGCCAATATGACCGGCATTGCAGCAGGCCTGGCCACCTGCGGCAAGGTTCCCTTTATGAGCTCCTTCGCTATGTTTGCAGCGGGACGAGCCTTTGAACAGGTGCGCAATTCCGTGGGCTATCCTCACCTGAATGTGAAGATCGGAGCCACCCATGCGGGAATCTCCGTGGGTGAGGACGGAGCCACCCATCAGTGCAATGAGGATCTGGCGCTGATGCGGGCCATTCCGGGGATGGTTGTCATCAATCCCTGCGATGATGTGGAGGCAAGGGCAGCGGTGAAGGCTGCTTATGAATATGTGGGGCCAGTCTATCTGCGGTTCGGCCGTCTGGCCATTCCGGTAATCAATGACCCCAAGACGTATCAGTTTGAGATCGGGAAGGGCATTGTGCTGAAGGAAGGCAGGGATGTGACGATTATTGCCACCGGGCTGTGTGTCAGCGAGGCGCTGGAGGCTGCCGTCCGGCTGGAAGCCGATGGCATTCAGGCAGAGGTGGTCAATATTCATACCATCAAGCCCCTGGATGAGGAGCTGGTGCTGGCCTCTGCCCAAAAGACCGGAAAGGTAGTTACAGTGGAGGAGCATTCTGTCATCGGAGGCCTGGGAAGTGCAGTGTGCGACCTGCTCAGTGAGAAGGCGCCCACAAGGGTATTGAAGATTGGAATCAATGATGAGTTCGGTATGTCCGGCCCGGCCAAGGAGCTGATTGCCAAGTATGGACTGGATGCAGAAGGAATATTCCACAAGGTCCGGGGATTTCTGTAGAATCTCATGATAAGAAGTGTGGATAAGGTTACTTTTCATGGGTCAGGAATGCGCACTAGCTGCGCATTCCGTGAGAACATGATTCAGGAGTGAGGGGCGATTTTTGCGTAGCAAAACTTTAAATATCGCCCCGAATCGTTGCTATGAGCGGCCCCTCGGGCCGTGAATAGTAACTGGATAAGCAACACAAAAAAGGGATCCGTTGTTTAAACAACGAATCCCTTTTTTATTGGTGGTATACAGAAAGTAAGAATTTTGCTATGATATCCATAAGAGAAAAAAAGAGAAAAAAAAGAAAAAGAGCGAATCAAAGAATTAAAATATACCAAGAAAATATGAGAGGAGATTGTTTTTATGTCAGAAGCAAACAAGTACTTTCCCCATTTGTTCAGCCCGATTCAGGTAGGTACAAAGACCATCAAGAACCGGATTGAGGCTGCGCCGGCTTTATTTGCCTTTGAGCATTATATCGAAGCAGATGCATTCGGCTATTATCCGCCAATGCCGGAGCGGGCCTTCCGTATGCTGGAGGCCAAGGCGGCAGGGGGCGCAGGAAGCGTTGTGCTGGGGGAATTAAGCCCAAATCACACCTATTGCAAGCGTTTCCCCTTTGAGCCGGACATTGATTTTTCTTCCAGGGACGACGAGATTTTTCAGATTACGAAAAAGACAGCGGAGATGATTAAAAGCCACGGTGCGCTGCCCATCGGAGAGCTGCTTTCCACAGGGGAGATCAAGACCTATATCGGCGACGGCATCAATCCCAAGGGGCCCTCAGAGAAGGATCTTGAGGATGGAATCACCCATGTGGACGCTTTTACAAAGGAGGAGATTCAGGAGCATATTGAGGAGCACATTGAGGCCTGTAAATGGTTCCGGGATGCCGGGTGGGAAGGCATTATGATCCATTGCGGGCACGGATGGCTTCCGGCCCAGTTTTTATCGACCATGTTCAACAAGCGGGAGGACGAATACGGCGGCTCCTTTGAGAACAGGGCAAGATTTACCATCGAGCTGTTGTCTGCCATTCGGGAGGCCATGGGGCCGGACTTTATGATTGAGATCCGCGTCAGCGGCTCCGAGCATCTTGAGGGGGGCCTGGAGCTGGCGGATACCATTGCATATTGTAAAATGTGCGAGCCCTACATAGATATGATCCATGTATCCTGCGGCCATTATCTCAGCTCCTCCCGAAGCTGGGAATTTACCACAGCTTATGCGCCCCATGGGGCAAATATTGAAAATGCCTCTGTCATCAAGCAGAACGTATCTGTTCCGGTGGCAGTGGTAGGCGGGCTGAATTCCCCGGAGCAGGCGGAGGAGGCCATTGCATCAGGTAAGGTGGATATGGTTTCCTTTGGACGGCAGTTCTTTGCAGACCCTGCCTTCCCCAACAAGGCGGCAGAGGGACGTGCGGATGAGATCCGCCGCTGTCTGCGGTGCGGCAGATGCTATCCGGGTCCCTCCGGAGAGCATGAGACGGAGAAATGGACCGTTAAATTCCCGCCCCTGGATTCCTGTACCATCAACCCGGACTCCGTGTGGCCGGCTTCCCACCACAAGGTAATGCCGGAGCTGATGCCTGTGCCGGAGGCCAGCCGCAGGGTATTGGTGATCGGCGGCGGCTGCGGCGGTATGCAGGCAGCAATCACGGCAGCGGACAGAGGGCACAGGGTAATTCTGTGCGAGAAGGCAGATGTGCTGGGCGGGCTGATCAACTTTACCGAGCATACGGATCACAAGATAGATATTCGCAACTTTAAGGATCTGTTGATCCGGGAGGTGGAAAAACGGCCGGTGGAAATCCGCCTGAACTGTGAGGTGACCCCAGAGCTCATAGCGGAGCTTGAGCCGGAAGCAGTGATTCTGGCAGTCGGTTCCGAGGATCTGATCCTTCCGATTGAGGGGATTGAGCATGCGGTGACAGCCATGGAGGCTTATGCTTCTGACTTCCAGGGGCTTGGCAGCAGCACCATTGTGCTGGGAGGCGGTCTGGTAGGCTGCGAGGCAGTAGCAGACTATATTGACCATGGCATGGAAACCACCATTGTGGAAATGCAGGAATGCCTGATGCCGGAGGTGACCGGCTTATACCGGACTGCTGTCCATGATTTCATTGACCAGAAGGGCGGCAAATACGAAGTAAATGCCAAGGTAATAAAGGTTGGCAAAGACTTTGTTGTGGCAGAGCAGAACGGCAGGGAGATCACCCTGAAGGCCGATTCGGTGGTAAATGCCATGGGACGCAGGGCCAGGGGTACAGAGGAATTGCAGGCAGCCATCCATGTTCCCATGTGGGAGATTGGAGACTGTGTGAAGGCAAGGCAGATTGGCGATGCTGTGAGAGAAGGCTGGACAGCCGCCATGGAGATCCTGTAGCCGGATAAAGGGGCGCAGAGCAGTGTTTTTGCTCTGCGCCCCTTTGTCTGCTTCTGTCGAAGAAAAAACCGAAAACCAGGACAAGAACTGTCAAAAAATCCCGCTCCGATATGCTAGTATAAAGTGCAAAAAGGAAAGGGTGATGACAGTGATTGAAATAACCTACCATACACCGGACCAGGCGGAAGAAAATGTGATTGTAAAGCCGCCCAAAAATATACGACAGATTGGAAGCCCCCGGGGACGCCATAAAATATATATTGAGGATTATGTACATACCTACCTGCATTCCTCCCTGCTTTTTCGGGATCAGAAACAGCGGGCAGCGATTTTGCTGGGAAGAAGCGAGGTGTCCCAGGACATCCGTTACACCTTTATCGAGGGGGCAGTCAACTGTGAGGATTTTATTTTCCAGCAGGATGGAATCGTGTTTGACGAGAGCTGCTGGCAATATATTTATCAGGAAATGAAAGAGTATTTTGATCAGATGATCATCGTGGGCTGGTTCCTGGGACGGCCCGGCTTTCCGCTGAAAATTTCCCACACCGTGGAGGCTGCCCAGCGAAAATATTTTTCCGGACGGGACAAGGTGTTGTATCTGTGGGATCCGGAGGAGGGGGAGGATCTCTTCTATGCCTATGAGCAGGGGAGCTTCCAGAAGAAGGAGGGATATTATGTTTACTATGAAAAAAATTTGTCCATGCAGGAGTACATGGTATGCCAGCGGGAGCGGAACCGGGAAGAGCAGGGGGGCATTCAGGAGCTGACAGAGGGCTTCCCAAAAGAGGAGGGAAAGCGGGAGCCGGAGGGAGAGCAGGCAGAGCAGGCATCTCAGAAGGCGCCCCAGACCGAGAGCATGGAAGCGTGGAGTATGGAGGAAGCGCCGGAGGGGAAGAAGCGGGAGACAGACACAGCCATTGGAAATTATCGCAGCATGCTGCGGGAGCGGGGAAGAAAGGAAGCGGCAGACAGGAAAAACATGTTTTTATACGGAGCTGCCACAGCAGTCCTGGTTGCAGTGTGCATCAGCGGGGTAGTCCACCTCAACAGCTACCAGAAAATGAAGGAGATGGAGGAGGTGCTGTCCATGGTTTCTAAGCCCCTGGAGGAGCAGCAGAAGGAGCAGTCCAAGGGGCAGGTGACTGTCCGGAATATGCCGGGCATGGTGAACGCCCAGGAGGATGCAGCGCCGGAGGGCAGCAGCCCGGCGCCGGATCAGGGACAGGCGGATGCGTCAGGGCAGCAAGGGTCTTCTGCGGAAGGAAGCGGGCAGCCAGGAGATGGGGATGCGTCAGGGCAGCCGGGGTCTTCGGAGGGAGGAGCCGATCAGGGGCAGGCGGATGCGTCAGGGCAGCCGGGGTCTTCCCAGGGAGGAGCCGATCAGGGGCAGGCGGATGCGTCAGGGCAGCAAGGGTCTTCAGAGGGAGGAAGCGGGCAGCCCGGGGATCAGTCCCAGAAAGACGCAGCCAGCCAGGAGGCCATGGCCTATCTGGAGCAGGGGTATTATGTGGTGCAGCCCGGGGATCACCTGGAAGATATCTGCCGCCGCATCTATCCGGACAGGGATATGATGGAGAAGCTGTGTGAGGTGAACAAGATTGAGGATGTGGATAAAATTCAGGCAGGCCAGAAACTGATACTTCCTTAATAGGATAAAGTGTGATACAATGAGCACTATAGCGTGTTAGAGGATTCAAATACACGATAGCGGGAGGAAAGAGCATAACTGGAGGGAAGCAGATTGTCCAACAGACCATACCAGTTGGTGGAGCAGCAGGTAGACCAGCTGGAAGAGAAGATAAAAGTCCACAGGATGAGAATACTTAAGCTGGTATTGGCAGTGGCAGTGTTTTTGCTGATCGTGGCGGGATGCCTGTATTATATTTATGAGAATACTACATATACAGAGTATCAGGTATTGGAACGGGCGGAACGGTCGGATTCGGACGGGAGCAGATTCGAGGCCTTTGGAGGCAATATTTTAAAATACAGCTATGACGGCGTTTCCTGTCTTGACACAGGGAACCGGCAGATTTGGAGCCAGACCTATGAGATGCAGTCGCCAATGGTGGATATCTGTGAGAATTATGTTGCAATTGCGGACCGTGATGGGAAACGGATCTATATTATGGATACAGAGGGCCCCCGGGGCAGTGTGGAGACACGGCGGCCCATCAGCCAGATTCAGGTGGCCAATCAGGGGATGATCGCAGTGCTCATGCAGGAGAACGGCACCGGCTATATTGAGCTGTATGACCGGGACGGGAATTATCTGGCAGAGGGAGAGCTTCACACAAAGAAGATGGGATATCCCTTAAGCATTGCGGTATCCAATGACGGAAGAAAAATGGCAGTGTCTATGCTGGATTTAAATGAAGGCATTGTGAAAAGCACGGTGTTGTTTTATAATTTCGGCTCTGTTGGGCAGAACGAGATAGACAATATTGTGAGCAGCTATTCCTACAGCGACCGGGTGATCCCCAAGGTGGAATTTTTGACCAATGACATTGCTGTAGCTGTGGGAGATACCGGAATGATATTTTATGAAGGAAATCAGAAGCCGGTGGAGACACAGAAGATAGAGCTGGAGCAGGAGATCAGAAGCCTCTTCTACAATGGACACTATGTGGGGCTGGTATATGAGAATGAGAATTCCAAGGACAGCTACCTCATAGATCTCTATAATACGAAAGGCACGCGGGAGCAGCAGATTCCATTTTCCATGGAATATGAAAGCATATCCTTATTACAGAATGATGAAATCTGCATTTTGAATAATTTGGAATGCTCGATATACAATGTACGGGGAAAGCTGCGTTTTCACAGTAACTTTGAAGAGGATATTTACGGCCTGATACATCAGAGCGGGCATAAGTATATCCTCCTGAAAGAAGGAGCAACAGAAAAAATTTTACTGAAATAAAGGGTTGGACAGCAATGGGACAGAGCTTGAATTTATTGTTAATTGTAGTATTGATTATTATGGCATTATTTACCCTGTGGGGATATTGGAGAGGGTTCATACGGGTGGCGTTTTCCCTTGTGGCGCTGGTAGTTATGGTGCTGCTGGTATCGTGGCTGTCGCCCTATATGAACAGCTTTTTGCGGGAACATACGCCGCTGCAGGAGCAGATATCCCAGCGGTGTGCGGAATTGGTCCGGGAGATCGCCCAGGAGCAGGTGCAGGGGGAGGCCAGGGAACAGCTGGCGGCAGCAGAGCGTCAGGGAGGGATACAGCTGCCGGCCCAATGGGGAGAGCAGCTTGCAGAGAAAACAGCCGGTGCACTGGACCGCGCCCTGGAGGATACCGGGATGTATCAGGAGGTGGGTACATATCTGGGGGATCTGATACTGAGTGGAATTTCCTTTGTGGTAACATTTACGCTGGTAGGCATTATCTTAAAAATTGCGATCCATCTGTTGGATATTGTGGCCAAGCTTCCTGTGCTGAAGGGGATCAACCGGATCCTGGGGGCAGCAGCCGGACTGGCGGAGGGTCTTCTGGCCGTGTGGGCGCTGTTATTCATCATTACGCTTGCCTGCACCAGCCAGTGGGGGCAGCAGGCAATGGCCAGTATTCAGGAAAGCAGGCTGCTGACCTTTCTGTATCAGCATAACGGAATTGTTTATCTTGTAAATCTCATCTTTGGATAAATTGTGGTCACTGATTTTGAATACCACAAGATATAGAAAGGCGTATAAAATTGAGAAAAATAGGTGAAAATTTTGTAAAAAAAGTGTTGACAGTGGAAAATAAAGGTGGTATTATAAAACCCTACCGCGCAGACAAGCGGTAGGGTTTCTTTCTGTGAGACAGTTGTATGATAGAGATAGATTATCGATGCAATATGTATGAAAGAGACTTGAAAATAAAAATCAAAAAATAAAATGAAAAAAATGTAAAAAAGTTGTTGACAAAATCAAAAGCACCTGATATACTATAGAAG
>CAJUQB010000118.1 GCA_910588285.1 uncultured Lachnospiraceae bacterium | reverse complement strand
CTGGAATGTAAGTGTCTACCCTGCGTTCTGTCTTTAAATAGTTGGTCATTTCCCGTGACAGGCCCCCCCTATCATTAATCAGTATGTCGTTTTCATGGAAGCAGGAGGTATTTTTGAGCATCTCCCTGCACTGTTCCATGTCATGGGTCTTAAGTGTGCCGAACACAATCTCTTCGTAAACGGTAGACCGTTTACATCTCTTCCGCTATGCCTGAGTCATCCAGGATGCCTCTGAGGACACCCAGTTTATAGCCGCGCATGGTTTCTCCGTCTATCTTTACGACAGAAGAATTCTCATAATTGTCCAGTCCAGTATATAGACACATGGCTGGATATCCAGTTCTTTCATCAGATGTTCCTGGACATAACTGTTATAGAAGGAAACCCATTCTTCGCTTTTGTATTTTGCAAGGAGTTTGCGCATCACACTTTCAGAAAAAAGCCCGTCATTCACATCCCGTTCGTTATCCCAGATGTTCCAGCCCAGCTCTTCCAGCAGTTCTGCTTGCGTCACTGCAAAGGGGACAGCAACCTGTATGAGTTGGACTATGCACTATGAGCGCGTCAAGGACAATACCCTTGCAGCCGGGCTATGTTTTACGCTGAATTCAACTAAGTTTGGAAAGAACCTATATACCGTTTACGTCCGTTCAGCAAGATTTATAACATTTAAACTATGCAGTAGCTGTCCTTATAAAAAAGAGTTTTACAGGATGCTGGAGAATATCCAGCAGCTGACTATACAGTTGGAATAGCGACTATTAACGTACTTTGACAGTTCAAAATAACTCAATCAGATTCCAAGGGGAAAGTCTACTCATTTTTGTGGATAATTTGATTGATTTCAAGGGAACAGGTTCAAGAATTTGTAGTATCAAGCATTTTATATGCACATAAATAATTCTGGTTTGTATAAAATGCACAATAATAATATATAAATTTTGTATAGCATATTTTGAATAATATGTTATAATGTAAATACAATCTATAACATATTACATTTTGATATATATGGAGGCGGTATGAATAAGATTTTTTATTTAGATGTTTTATTGTTCTAAAAAATAAGAGAAAGGAGGTGGAAGAATGAATAAGTGGACAAAACCTGAGGTTAAAGTTGTAGCAAACAAAGAGTTGAGTGATATTGTTAATAATATTTTGACAATCGAATCTTCTCTTTATGCAAGCGGATGCCATCGCGGTATGCAGGTAATAGTAAATAGATAAGAATGGCCGCCTCCATATATCTAAAGAATATATTATGTAAGAAATTTGGTGATATGTCAAGAAGAAAATCAAAAAGGTGAGAGTTTTTTTTATAGGGTCTAAAAACCTAATAAAATAAGGGATGAAGATTCCGAGAAGTTATTTATTATATGAGGAGGATTGGATAATGTATATATTAAAAGAGGGTATTATTTATAATCAAATTGGAAAAGAAGTTGTAATTAAGGTACCCGAAAAGAAGGATACAATTTTTTTAAATGAAACTGCTTCAGTTATATTCAAAGCTGTAGTAGGAGGTAATGAGGTTAGGGATGAAATAATAAGTAAATATGAATTTGGAGATGAGGATTATAAAATGATTAAAGCAGATGTGGATGAGGTATTAAAAAATCTAGTTGAACTGGGGGTCATTTATGAAAACTAGATATTGTTTGACTGAAAAGATGGAAGCTGTTACATGTATGCCATTAGAAATTCCTAAAATTATATATGTTGAAGTTTCTAGAAAGTGCAATCTCTATTGCAAACACTGTTTTAATTATTCAGGCCCTAAAGAGCCGTTGCCGGATTTTTCATATTTTGAGAATATTCGACAACAGTTGACAGATGTTTGCATCAAGGAAGTTATTATCAGTGGGGGAGAGCCTTTTATACGTCCGGATATTTTAGACATTGTGGATCTTTTCTGTAATGATTGCGATGTTAAAATACTAACGAATGGAACGAAGTTAAAAGAATCTGACATTGCATATTTGATACGAAGAAAGATAAAAATTCAGATTACTTTAAATGGAGCCACTAAAGAAATAGACGTGAAAATGCGTAGAACGGGATATGAGGAGACGGTTAGTGCTATTGAAAAGGTAATCGAACTTGGTGGAAGAGATTTGCTTTATACAACAACAGCTATATCAAAATGTAATTATGAAGATTTAGAGAATTACACAGATTTTTTGGTTAAGTTGGGGGTGAAAAACATTCAATTTTCTATGGTGAAAAAAAACGGACGAGCTATAAAAAATTGGGATAGTTTAGGCCTGTCCTTGTTTGAAAATATAACAGCACTTCAGTGTATCGCACAAATAAAAAAAAAGTATCCAAATCATTATTTTGTTACATCTGGATTAAGCAGAATGAATAGCTTTTTAGTGGAAAACGAAGAAAATAATTGTGAATATTTTACAGAAGAGATATGTTTTGCAGCGGATGGAACTATTTCTCTATGTCCTCGCATATCAATTTTTTCTGAATGTAACGAAATTAAACCAACATACAATGGTATCGGAATTTCCCGGACGGAATTGAGCGGTATAAATTATAAAAAATGTAAGGATTGCGAAGCATATTCAAATTGCCTAGTAGGGTGTTTAGATAATGAAGGAATATAAAGATATTTTGGTAGAAGTGACAAGCAAATGCATGATTGGATGTGAGTTTTGTTATCATCATTTTGGCTTAGATGGAAAAGATCTTTCACTAGAGGATTATATGGCAATTATTTCTTATATAAAAGAGAATAGGATTTCCAGTGTTTCACTTACAGGCGGAGATGTTTTTATGAATCCTTTTTTGGCAGAAATAGTAGCTATAACTGAAAATGAAGGATTAATGGTTACGCTTCTTGCAAATGCCAAATCCAATCAAAGTAAGATAATAAAATGGATAAATTCTGGTCGAAGAATTAATTTGACTTTTTCGGATTTTAGTGAAGAAAGCAGGAGATTTGTATATAAATTGCTTTCTAATTGTGAAAGTACGAAAAAGATTTATTTTGTTATTACATATATGAACCAATCTTTTGAGGAGGTACATGCTTTTATAAACTTGTTGAATGGTTTCAACATAATGCCAGAGGTTAATATGTCCTTCCTAGACGAATCAACGTATATGTTTCGAGAAAATTTGGCTAATGTATTAGAGAAACTTATTTTATTGACATTACAAGGACAAATTAAAATTATAAGTGAATATGTAACAGCTACAATAAGAGATTATGTTAATGAAAAAGTAATGTTTAGATGTAGCCTAAATAAAAGATTAAAGATTGATATAGATGGGAATTTATTCCCATGCCCCTTTTTATATAAAAGAGAACATGCAATACGCAATGTAATAAACGGAGACAATCTGAAAAATATAGTAACTGTTGAACATATTATTAATAAAAGAAAGAAATCTTCCTGTGGTCAATGCGAAAGGTTTGATTCATGTCTAGGGGGATGTCCATTAGGGTATTTTTATGGTGCGCTATTTAATGGTCAACATTGTTTTCTGTATAATGTGGCAGTAAAAACAATTGAAATGTTAATGAAAGAATAAAAGGGGGAAGTGTGGGGATGGAAATAGTAAAAATTCAATTCGATGAAGTTATTATGGAAGTAGAAGCAGATATAAGTGTATGTGAAAATTTGAAATTTATATATAGAAATTATATTACAAGCTCCCCAAATGATATAAGTATTTACTTCCGAATTGATGGAAGTGTGGAGGCAATTCTGACGAATAGAGATATTATACACATTTATTATAGTTATAATGGGGTGGACTACAAAAAATGGAAATATAGCGATACAATATTTCCACCGTTATTGGTTGAACCTTTAAAAGGTCGTTATCTGGTATTGCATGGATGTTGCGTAGCCAAAAATAGTAGTACTGTCGCGATTTTAGGAAAAAGTATGACAGGAAAAACTAAAATTATGTTACATCTTCTCAAAAATGGATATAAGCTGATATCAGATGATTTGATTTTTGTAGATAAAAATAATTTGGTTCATGCATATAAAAAACCTTTGGGATTTCGTACGTTGATAGCAAATGAATATCCAGAATTGTATGACAGAATATTAAATTTAGAAAACAAAATAGCATTTAGAAGCTATTTGAATTTTACAACCTATTTAGTTCATGCGGATGATTTATTTGATGATATATATGATGAAAACCTTTCTAAAATTTCAAAAATTGTTATTTTATCTGAAGAGGAGAATGATAAGATGGATATAGGAATATTGGATAATATATACAAACTTAAGGGTTTATGTTGCAATTCTGGAATAGATTCACAAGAACTGGTTATGAGATTAATTAGTTTTATAAATGGAATTGAAATTATCAAATGTGCTCCCGAAATAGTTTTTAAGAATATTAGTGTATAAGAGATGTCAAAGGGGGAAAGGGTAAATGAAACAAGTTAATTTAGTAAATTATATATACTGCGATAATATATATGTAAAAGCGTTGGCTCATCCTATAGGACTTATAACAATGCAGCAAATTATAAATGAAAAGAGTGAAGATATTAAAATCAATGTATTAGATCCAAATATAGAAATATTTTCAGGAAATATAAATCCAGAAGATATAATTGAGGGGAATATGGAGTGTCTTGTCAGTTATATCCTAAATAATAACCCGGAAGCTGTTGGATTTTCAACAATAGCAGATACGTTTGATGTAACTGTACGATTGGCGAAGGAAGTAAGAAAAAAGAGTAGTGTAGTTAAAATTTTGATGGGTGGTCCGCAAGCATCAGCACTTGCAATTGATATAATGGAAGCTTATTCATTTATTGACATGGTGTATATTGGTGAGGGCGAAATTGGTATGTTACCAGCACTGGAATATCTCATAAACAATGGGGATGAAACTACATTAGTGAATGTAGTATATCGAAAAGATGGAAAGATTGTTTCAGCAAAAATGAGGAATGATTTTGTGGATTTAAACTCATTGCCGATTGTTGAATATGACGATAGTGACGCATATGATATGGTAGAGTTGGAGATTGGACGTGGATGCCCGTATAATTGTTATTTTTGCTCTACCAATCGATTTTGGAAACAACATTTTCGAATTAAGTCTGTGGAACGTATGATAAATGAGATTAAGTACTATATTGGCAAATTTGGAAATAGTAAAACATATAGTTTTACACATGATTTATTTACTGTAAATAAAGAATATGTTATGCAACTTTGTGCAAAAATTGAAGAGGAAAAATTAGAATTTAAATGGGGGTGTAGTGCTAGAGCAGATACTCTTGACGAGGATATGCTTAAGGCGATGAAGAAGGCGGGATGTAGAGCTATATTTATTGGTGTAGAATCTGGTTCTCCCAAAATGCAAAAAACAATGCGAAAAAATTTAAACCTTGAGAATTTATTAGAAATTCTTGTTATTATTAAAAGACTTGAAATGCAAACTAGATTATCGTTTATATATGATTTTCCGGAAGAAGATCCAGAAGATTTTGAGATGACATTGGATTTAATTAAAGAGATCAAAAGAAAATATGGATTTACGACAATGCTTGGACGTTGTACTTTCTATCCACAAACAGATTTGTTTGTAAAGCATTTTGATAAAGTGGATTCAAAACATTTTAAGCCTAAACATCGTCTCTGTACTCAAGATACAACATTTATATTGGCAAATAAGAAATTGTATAGTGCGTATTTTACTTACAGAGATATAGAGTATCAGGGGGAAATTGAGAACTTTATAAATTATTATTTAAATGTTTTGTATTTTTATTTTGAGGCAACAATTAGAAAGGTAATGGAGTCACATAATAGTTTGATAGAAACATATAATTCTTTAAAAGATTTTATAGAAAATGAAACGTATATATTATTGCAAGAGAAAGTTGCTATGTCAGATAGAGAAGGTGTAATGAGGATGTGCCGTGATTTTGGAAGATTTATTAAGGAAAAAAATTGTAATAGGGAATATGATAATGAAATAGAATTTGATATGATGTTTTTAGAAAGTAAATTATCTGTAAGAAAGTAGTAGCAACAGGGAGTAAATAATGCTTTATTTAAATTTAATGTTACTATCACTAATTTCGATGATGAAATGGCAGTTAGTATTGCTTCGCGTGGGGAAATAATTTTTTTGAACGAAACTGCGCAAACGGTCTTAAATGTTATTAATTCATTTAAAGGTATACACCAAGAAACACTAATTGACGAAATTGCATCTCAATACTTTGAAGACATAAAAACAATTCAAAATGATATTAATACATATGTGGATATGTTAATTCAATATGAGGTTTTATATGAAGATAAATGAAAAAAGATGTATTTTAAGTTCGGATTGTCCCGTTTGCATTCTCTCAACATGTCATAAAAGCACAAACAGGTTATATATAGAGGTTACTTCAGAATGCAACAGTTCATGTATTCATTGCTTTAATGCATCAAACAATTGTATTAGGGAACTGGCTCTTAGCGAAGTGGATGAATTATGTGCACTTTTATCTAACATGAGTAATATCGAAAGTGTTATATTGAGTGGTGGAGAAGCTGCATTACATCCAAAGTTTAAAGATATTGTTCTGATGTTATTGCCGTATGCAAATATTCAAGTATTAAGCAACGGAAAAACGTTGGATGATGAACTGATAAATTTTTTGATTCACAATAATATACATATTCAGATAACATTAAATGGTACAAATAAATCAGTTGATGAGCAAATTCGCGGCGATGGATTTGAAAAGACTGTTGAAGCAATTAAACATTTTGATGCATTGCATGCTTCATCGCTACTAAACATTACTATGACCCTTTGTAAGCAAAATTATCATCAGATAGAAGAAATGGCCGAGTTTAGTTGTAAAATGCACATTAACAAGCTAATATATTCTTTTGTCTATAAAAAAGGCCGTGCTGTGGTTAATTGGGAGGATTTAAAGCTAACAATCCCTGAAAAAATTGATTGCCTAATTCGCGTTGCAAAATTGCAAAGCCAATATTTTTCAAGGCTTGATATAAGAACTTCAGCTTTCAAACAATTAGCAAGAGCGTTAGAACAAGTAGAACCAGAGGAAAACTATTCTTGTTCCGATTTAGCGGAGACAATATCGATTGACAACAATCTCAATGTTCACCTGTGCTCACAAATAGATAGATACCTAACATGTCAAAGCATTAAGCCAGTACAATTAAGAGATTTACTTAATCATCAAATAGTAGTGCCATTACAGTTAAAAGACGATAAATGTTACGATTGTAATGCAAAGACGGCTTGTATAGTTGGTTGCCTTAATATAATTTAAAAGATAAAAAATTAAATGTAGTGAATGCAGTAATCTTTTTGATGGAGGACTATGAGTATAACTATACATTCGTTGGACGAACTATTATTATATTGTAAGAGTAACTATATTTGTTTTAGTGATTTGCCAAGTGTAGATTGTACGGACTTAGCTCGGTATATATATTCTTTTAATGATCCATTCTTTTGTGTATATCAAAGCAATGGAGATTTTCTTGAGAGTGTTGGGATTCATATTAGTTATAGTCAAGATGGTTTTGTTGTAAGCAATGTGGGAAAAAATTGGGATAACGTTATTTCAACTGGAGATAGGTTGGTTGCGATAGACGATCAATCTGTCGAAAAAGGTCTTATAGGCAAATCAAGTCGGGCTATAAAAGTTAATATATTGTCAGGTAGAGAACAACTTTATCAAGAAATTATGGTCTCTGATCCAGAGGCAGCAATGGAACACATTTGTACAAATCGACTTTTAAGAATAAATGATACGTTATATGTTGACTTGTATGGTTTTTCGCTATCAACCTTATATCAGATTGATGATAAGATGGATGGCATAGAGAGAATAATAATTGATTTAAGAGGATTCCTTGGCGGTGACATAAAAAGTCTTGCAACATATTTAACATACTTTTCGTATAAAGATATGCCGGCAAGACTTATCTTTGAAAATTCTAGACAGGAACGAGTCGAGCACTTATACTATAATCAGAACCGACACAAACGTGTTGCTCAGCGAGTAGACTTTATAATAAATAGGCAGACTGTAAGTTCATCAGAACTATTTTGCTCTTCAATGCGAGAGATATATCCAGGAACAGTATATGGGGAAAATTCCTATGGGAAGAATGTGATCCAGAAGCGTATCATATATGATACAAACATTTTATTAATACCTGTATACAAATTCATTCATCCTCTAAATATATTCGGAGGAGAAACCGCCAAGTATTCAAAAACTTCTATTATACCAGATAAGTATGGCTTAATTGATGACGATATGTTTTTAGATAAATAGCAATAAAAAATTGCGATATACCTATTGGTAAATTATTGTGCCACAGTCGCGGAAGATGCTTGAGGGCTTGCAGCGAGGAGCTTCATTATACTGAAGATGATGGAAATATGGAACAAAAAATTAAGCCAGAAAAAGAAGTGGTATGCGATAGGGACTGATCCAGAAAAACATTTGAGGAGAATTATAAGTTTGTAAAATTTAGCCAAGTGTATGGATTTGGTTGAAGAACGCATTTATGCGTTTGTCGTACAAAAAAGGCCTTCTATGTGGTAGGCTAAATGTAGTTTAAGGAGGAGGTATTGTTATGCGCATTAGAATGTAAAAATGATGGCACGGACAATGAATCGTTATGCAAACTGTTATTTGCGTAAATGAACCTACGCTTTTTCATGTTACGCCTTTCTATTGTCATGTGTCATATCTGATTTTATCTGTATACTTCCGGCTTCCATACCGGAGATTCCTTGTGTTACCCAAATTACAAACAAAACGATATAGAAAGGTATGTTTTGCTACGATATTATTTGCGTTGACGAAACGAGGTGTATATCATGAAAAATCTCATAAAAAAACATAAAAGGTTTCTGGCCATCTGTATTCTTTTTGTCTTTGCCGCCGGTTTTGCCGGAACTTATGTGCAGTTCCTAAAGGGGGAACTGCTGGACGCTGCACTTGCAGGAATCAACTCTGGAGTGATCCGGCTTGCCATCCTGTTTTTTGCTGCAATCGCACTGGAAATGGGTGCTTACTACGGTTACGATTATTTCCGCGGCCGTCTTTCCGTAGCCAATAAGAAAACCCTGCGTCAGTCGTTCTTTGAATGGCTGCTTGGGCGCAGTCCTGTTGAGGCTATGGCTATGCAGCAGGGGGAGTTTGTAGCACAGTATACGGATCAGCTCGACCAAATCAATGCCGGCTATCTGGATAACATTCCGCTGTTGATGGAGATATCCTCAAAAACGGTTATTGTAAGCGCCGCACTGTTCCTGCTTGATTACCGTCTGGCCCTGCTCACCCTGTTTTTACTGACCATGCCCCTCTACATACCTAAGCTGATTGAGAAAAGGCTGCAAAAAGCAAAAACAGAAAGTACAGACAGCTTTCAGAAGCATCTTGGGTACATCGTCGAGTGGCTTTCTGGGTTTGAATTGATCAAGAATTATTCCATTGAGAATGTAATTCTTCGGAGATTCCGCAATAGTAATGACGAAGTAGCCCAAAAAATGTTTCACTATAAAAAGGTGACATATCTATCAAAAACGGTCACAGCCCTGCTCTCTTATATGAGCCACTTTGCCGTGATTGTAGCAACAGCCGCCCTTGTTCTGAAGGGAGATTTTTCCGCGGGCAACTTCTTTATTGCGGTTGGTCTTATCGACCAGCTTTCTTACCCCATAATTGCAATTTCCGTTTACCTGCAGGAGCTGCTTGGAACAAAGCCCATAGTAAGAAAACTGGAATCTATGTTAGACCAATCATCTTCCGTTGACACCGAAAGGACGGAAATATTGGATGATGTGGAAAGCATTTCTTTCCAGAGCGTTTGCTTTGGATATAACAACGAAGAACAGGTATTGCATGATTTCAGCCTCACCGTAAGCTCAGGCGAAAAATGTCTCATAATGGGCCAGAGCGGCTCCGGCAAATCAACATGCATGAATCTCCTCCTTGGATATTACAAACCACAAAGCGGTGAGATATTCATAAACAATACAAGAGCTTCTTCCGTATATAAGCTGAATGAGAAGATTGCCGTCATGCGCCAGGATCCCGTGCTTTTTCATGATACACTGCGGAACAATCTTACCATGTACCGCAGTGATATCAGCGATGCAGAGCTGATATCATTGCTGCAAAAACTAAATTTGAACAAGCTTGCCAACGAGGATGGACTTGGCAGTATGATCCTGGAAGGCGGCAGCAATCTGTCGGGCGGTGAACGCAAGCGAATCGCGCTTGCAAGAACTTTGTTGCGCAATGCCCCCATAACCATCATCGATGAGCCTCTCGCTAATGTGGATGCAGAAACCGCTGAAAAAATCGAAGATATTCTGATTGAACAGTCAAATGGTATCATGTTTGTTATCACCCACCATTTTTCTGAGGAAAAGAAGTGTGCTTTTGCAAAACAAGTTACACTTTCATGAATCATCAAGAAAATCATGTCATGAGTCGCCTGACAAATGTAAACGGTAGATAGGTTCTTTCCATTGTTTGTTGATTTGATAAATCTCTAGGCTTATTATGGCCACATATCACACGTCCTGTAGGAAAAAAGATTTTCAATTCAACCAAGATTGGAAAGAACCAAGAAAAAAGCGTATTTTAACAGAGGAATATGGAATGATAATGACAGAAGAGCTGGAAGGGAGGATGCAGAACGTGTGCAGCTGGTCAGAATATTTTATTGAAGAGGGCTTGAAGGAAGGCCGCGAAGAAGGCATCAAGGCATTTGTTCTTGACAACCTGGAGGGCAGGTTCCCAGAGGGCGTATCCTGGAGAAGCTGCAGCGCCGGACAGCAAGGAGGCAGGCCATGCATTTTGTGAAAGCAAAAGGAATCTTATCGCCCCAAAACGGAATGAACCTGTACCGGGGCTGTTCCCACGGCTGCATTTATTGTGATTCCAGAAGTAAATGCTACCAAATGAACCACGATTTTGAGGATATTGAGGTCAAGGAAAATGCCCTTACTCTGCTGGAGCATACCCTGAAGCACAAACGGAAAAAATGCATGATCGGCACAGGCTCCATGACAGACCCCTATATCCCCCTGGAGCTGGAGCTTCTGCATGTGAGAAGGGCCCTGGAGCTGGTTCTGGAGTATGGGTTTGGCTTTACTGTTATCACGAAATCATCCCGCATTCTGCGGGACATAGACCTGCTGCAGAAAATAAACGAGAGAACAAAATGCGTGGTGCAGATGACATTGACTACCTGTGAGGAGGAGCTGTGCAAAAAGATCGAGCCCCATGTAAGCACCACCCGGGAACGGTTTGGGGCATTGAAGCAGCTGCGGGATGCAGGAATCCCCACCGTTGTGTGGCTGACACCTGTCCTGCCCTTTCTCAATGACACGGAGGAGAATATTTCCGGTATTTTGGACCTGTGCATGGAGGCAGGGGTCTATGGGGTGATCTGCTTTGGCATGGGTCTGACCCTCCGGGAAGGGAACCGGGAGTATTTTTACGGGCAGCTGGACCGCCTGTTTCCGGGACTGAGGGAGAAATACATACAGGCCTACGGAAACCAGTACCTGATAGAAAGCCCAAACAACAGCCGCCTGATGGAGCTGTTTGACCGCAAATGTGAGCAGGGCGGAATGGTCCATAGGAACCAGCAGATTTTCCAATATCTTCAGACCTATGAGGAAAAAAATACTGCCAGTCAGCTGAGCCTTTTTGGGGATTTTGATTGACACTCGACATGGGGATGTTGGGGTCAAATAGGGCCTTTTTAAACTGTGTCTGTCAAATTGCATAAATTGTATTCCTCTTTTATTCCGGTTTCGAACCTAAGAGCGTCTAAATGTTCTGGGGAGAGATGTTATAACCGGACACAACCGCCCTCTATGCGCCCTCCATGGCGCAGATCGGGCTTTCGCCGGCATCCGTGCCGCCGAATTGCTGTTTCATGGGCAGAACATTAAGACGCTCTAAGCTTCTCCACAGTCACAAATCAGAATACAATTTGTGCAATTTGCCAATATTAGTTCAGAAAAGCCCTATTTGCCCCCAACATCATCATGGGATGGATCTCATTATATGGCAGGACGGGGGAGAATGGAAGGACGGGGGGAATGGGACAATGGAGTATCTGAAATTATATATCATAGATGACGAACCGATTATATTGGAAGGCCTGGTGCGCACCTATGCCTGGGAGGACTGGGGATTTACCGTGGCGGGGGCTTCGGTGGATCCCCAGAGGGCCCTTCTGGAGGTGGAGGAGAAGAAGCCGGATATTGTAATCACGGATGTCCGCATGAAGGGGATGAGCGGGCTGGAGCTGATCTGCCGGTTAAAGGAAAAAAACGACGATCTGCTCTATGTGGTGATCAGCGCTTACCGGGATTTTTCCTATGCGCAGAAGGCCTGCGAGCTGGGGGCCTTTACCTATTTGCTAAAGCCCCTGGATGATGACAAATTCCGCACAGCCATGGCTGCGGCCGGGGATATCTGCAGGCAGCAGAAGCGGGTGCGTGAAATATTGAAAAGGTATGCAGATAACGGTGATGGCCGTGCGCAGGAGGTCTGGTCCGAGGAGGCCTACCTTCAGAATATCCGCAGGAATGCCCGGGAATACATCGGCGAGGCGGTCCGTTTTATCCAGGAGAATCTTTCGGAGGAAACCCTGAACATCAAGCAGGTGGCGGAGGAGGTACATTTGAACGCCATGTATTTCGGGAGGATTTTCAAGCAATGCATGGACATGTCCTTCAAGCAATACCTGCTGGAGGAGCGGATGAAGAAGGCCAAAATGCTGTTAAGCCGCTCCAATGCTTCCATCAGCCAGATCAGCGAGCAGGTGGGGATGCCCAATGCTTCCTATTTTACCCAGCAATTCAAAAAACAGGCCGGCTGCCTGCCTACAGAGTACAAAAAGCAGGCCGGCTGCCTGCCTACAGAGTACAAAAAGCAGGCTGGCTGCCTGCCCACAGAGTACAAAAAACAGGCCGGCTGCCTGCCGGCAGAATACAGGGAAACGGGAGAAGGATGAAGAGAAAACGTTTGTATGGGATTCGGAAAAAGCTGATTATTTTTACCGTGCTGGCCGCCCTGCTGCCCTTAAGCGTTACCGGCATCATCCTGGGCAGCGTCATCAACCGGCAGGTGACAGAGCTGAATTTGGAAAATTACACCTACAGCAATACAAAGATGGTGAACAATTTTGCATTGATCCAAAAAAGCCTGGAGGAGCTGTCCGAGGGCTATATTGCAAGCGCTTATATCCAGCGCTCCTTGGAGCAGCAGCCCCTGTCCCCCCAGGAGCAGGCCTACGTCAACCGGAGCCTGTGGTACTCCAACAATCAGTATGCAGACACCTGCTTCTTTTTGGACAACAAGCAGAATGGCTATTTCTACAACCGTGTTGCGGCGGGAATCCGAAGGGAGGAGCTTCTGCCCCAGGAGATACAAAAGATGCTGGCAGCGGATTATGCCAGGCCGCTTTTGTGCTACAGCCGGCTGGAGATTGAGGGAAAGCCCCAGGAGGGCCTGTTTCTGCTGCGCAATATCCGTAAGTAGGTAATAATCCGTACCTTGACAAAATAAAATATCCCCCAGCATTTC
>CAJUQB010000117.1:3210-13852 GCA_910588285.1 uncultured Lachnospiraceae bacterium | reverse complement strand
CAATGGTAGTACAACACAATCTTACAGCAATGAATTCCAACAGAATGCTGGGCGTAACCACAAGCGGACAGGCAAAGTCTTCCGAGAAGCTGTCTTCCGGCTATCAGATCAACCGTGCAGCAGATGATGCAGCAGGCCTTAAGATTTCCGAAAAGATGAGAAGCCAGGTGCGCGGCCTGAACCGTGCATCCGCTAATGCCCAGGATGGCGTATCTTTGATCCAGACTGCTGAAGGTGCTCTGAATGAGGCTCACAGCATCCTGCAGAGAATGAATGAGCTGGCTGTACAGGGTGCAAACGATACCAACGAGAGCATTGACCGTAATGCAATCAATCAGGAATTGAATGCCCTGACTGATGAGCTGGACAGAATCTCTCAGACAACCCAGTTTAATAAACAGCAGCTGCTGGATGGAAGCTTTCAGGATAAGAACCTGCAGGTTGGAGCTAACGCAAACCAGAAGATTTCTATCAGTATCCAGAGTATGAACGCTGATAGCTTGGGATTGAAGAATATTACCGCTACTATCACACATACAGCACAACAGGGTGTAATCATTAATGCAGTGAAATATGATGGCATGAGTTATGTATATGAGAGTGCGGCAACCGCAGCTTCAAATCGGCAGAATGCAATTTCGACGTTCAAGGCTGAAATTAGTGGAAGGTATACAGTTTCTCTCTATGCGAAGCAGGAAGATGGAACCTATAAAGCGTTGGCGGATGGAAAAGTGTTTGATACGGTTAGCGCTGCTAGGGATTATGATATATCCCGGGCAAAGGCAGAGATGGAATCTGAGCTGAATCTGAATTTTACAACATATCTTGCAAAGTCAGCGACAGAAGCAAGAGCATTATCTACGTATACTAAGACTGGAAATGTGTGTGTGGATAATTATGCGGCAGCAAATGATTCTATTACAGCAATTCAGGAAGCAATTAACCGTGTTTCCTCCCAGAGATCTGCGCTTGGTGCATTGCAGAACCGGTTGGAGCATACGATTGCAAACCTGGATAATGTTGCCGAGAATACTCAGGCAGCAGAGTCCCGCATTCGCGATACAGATATGGCTTCCGAGATGGTGGAGTACAGCAAGAACAATATTCTTGCACAGGCTGGACAGTCTATGCTTGCACAGGCAAATCAGTCTACCCAGGGTGTGTTGTCTCTTCTGCAGTAGGATATGGCAAGTATATTTTTGCAAGCGTAATAGCAGAAGAGGTATCTGCAGACATATGGCAGAATTGCAGAGGGACGAAAAACGTCCCTCTGTTTTTGTAAAGGGGTTAAGGTGGAAAAGGAAATGGAAAAACTCGCAAAGAAGATACGAAATAAAATAGACACGATTTGTGGTGGTTATCATTATTATAAGGACGAGTCCGTTTTGAAAAAGGGCAGGGAGCTGGCAGAGGAGATAGGGCAGTACGGCAGTCATTTTTTACAGGGAAATAGATTCGGTCTTGAAGAGGCAGAGTATATAGAGCTCCAGTTGTATGTGATGCAGGTACTGGAAGACTATATGGAGGCATTAAAGCAGCAGGATCTGGTGCTTATGCTGGATACTTTGGATTATGGATTGCGGGAATTATTAAATATTTATATAGATCAGAATGCAGGGGAGCAGAAGCATGAGTAAAGAAATCTGGGAGAAAAATATAGCGGCGATGGAGAAATGGTATCCCAAGTTTGCAGATATCATTCAAAAGCAGGAGATACAGGAAAAATGCAAGGATAACACCCAAGTATTTTCAGAGGCTTCCTGGGACGGGGAAGTGATTTTTCGTATTCAGAAAGAAGAGCGAAGCCTGTTTCTGGGAGGGAAGCGGAATGCGAAAGAGCCGGCATTGATGTGGATGGAGCGTCTAGGGGAGATCCATACATATGCTCCGGTGTTTCTGTTTGGAATTGGAAGCGGAATCTATCTAAAGACACTGGTAGAACATACAAAAGAAAACGTTAATGTGGTAGTATATGAACCCTCTGTTAAAATATTTTATAAGCTTCTTGAGGAGGCGGATTTATCCAAGAGTATAGAGAACAGGCCCATTGCCTTTATTGTGGAAGGAATCAACGGAGAGGAATTCGAAGCTGTAATGAACCGGGTTTTGGCAGTTCAAAATATGGAGTTTTTAAAAGAGGAGATTCATCCTAATTATCGGGAATTTTATGGGAATGAAATCGTAGAAAAGGTTCGCAGGCTGCACAGAAAAATACAGCAAATAATGATAGATTACAATTCGGCACAGCTGTTTCAGGGAAGCCTGGCACAGAATATTTTCCAAAATATGAGGTATGTGTGCGAGGGCTATCATACCAAGCAATTAGCAAAGGCAATTTCAGATGGGAAAACAGCGATTCTGGTGGCAGCAGGCCCTTCCCTGGACAAAAATGTACAGGAATTAAAAAATGCAAAGAATAAGGCGTTTATATTGGCTGTAGATACGGCAGTGGGTCCGTTAGTCCGAAGAAGTATCATTCCGGATGCTTTTGTCACCATTGATCCTCATAAGGATCTGGAATTAATCGAGGCTGAGGGAGCAGAGAAAATACCGATTATTGCGCCTGCAACAGCAAGGACAGCATTGATTGAACATCAGGACAATAAGAAAATCTTTTATTTTGATAGCTATGCGCTTCCGGCACATATTTATCATATAAATGGAAAGACGATGCCTGCAGCTGCCAGCGGCGGCTCTGTGGCCTGCAGCGGATTTTCAATTTTATTTCGGATGGGATTTCAAACTATTATTTTGGTAGGCCAGGATTTGGCGTATACGGACAATAAATCCCATGCAGACGGAACCTTTCAGGAAAAGATGCCGGAAGAAAATACCGAGGGTATGATTACTGTGAAGGGGAATTATCAGGAGAAGGTGCCTACCCTGAGAAATCTAAGGGCGTATCTTGAATGGTTTGAAACCTATATTGCAGGGATAAAACGGGAGAATGATGTCCGAGTTATAAATGCAACAGAGGGGGGCGCCTATATAGAGGGAACAGAACTTATGACTCTGCGGGATGCGATTGCTCAAAATTGTGATCAGGAGATTGATTTCACAGCCAGGATTGAACAGATGGAACCGGATTTGACAGAAGCAGAGCGGAGAAAGGCAGTAGCATATCTTCATAGTGTTCCAGAACAGTTTCAGAAAATAAAGGAATACGCAGGTCAGATGAAACGTGCTTATCAAAGGCTGGAAAAAATAAGCAGGGAAAGGAAGGTAGCAGAGGATATTTGTCAAAAGCAATTGAAAAAAATAAAAAAAATTTCCGAAAAGTGCCAAGAAAATCAACCGGCTTTTCAACTGATTGATGTGACTATGTCTGCGGCAGAGTTTGTTATACTCAGCGAATATTATTATGAAGAAGAAAGTACAGAAAAGGAATTGCAGGAAACAGCGAGGAAAGGGATGATATATTGCGATGTGCTGACGAAATGTGCAGATCTGCTAAAGGAAATGGCGGAGGAGCCGCTGTTGTGTATACAATGAGGAATTGCAATGGAGGAAAAATATGTTGAATAATAAAACTATATTGGTTACCGGGGGAACAGGTTCTTTTGGCAATGCTTTTACCACGTATGTGCTGGGGCATTATAACCCCAAAAAGATTATCATTTATTCCCGCGATGAATACAAACAATTTTTGATGGGAAATAAGTTTAAAGAATATGGAAATGTGTTACGTTTTTTTGTAGGGGATGTCCGCGACCGGGACAGGCTGTACCGCGCATTTGACGGAGTGGATTACGTAGTACACGCAGCGGCTTTAAAGCAGGTGCCAGCTTGTGAATATAATCCCATGGAGGCAGTGAAAACAAATATTGACGGAGCAATGAACATTGTAGATGCAGCATTGGATTGCAGGGTCAAGCGGGTGGTGGCGTTGTCCACAGACAAAGCAGTGAATCCCATTAATCTGTATGGAGGCACAAAATTAGTTTCTGATAAGCTGTTTATAGCAGCTAATGCATATTCAGGAGAAAAAGATGTACGGTTTTCGATTGTACGGTATGGAAATGTGGCAGGAAGCCGCGGCTCAGTGATTCCATATTTTCAAAATATAATTGACCATGGGGGAGCCAGTCTGCCAATTACAGACTATCGTATGACCCGTTTCTGGATTAGCCTGGAGCAAGGCGTGGAGCTTGTAATCAAGGCGCTTATGGAGGCAAGAGGCGGGGAAACATTTATTTCAAAGATTCCGTCGTTTAAGATTACTGATCTGGCACAGGCAATGCTCCCAGGCTGTACCATGCCGGAGGTTGGCATTCGGGAGGGGGAAAAGCTTCACGAAGTCATGGTGACACGCGAAGATTCGGCACATACATACGAATATGAGAAGCATTTTATTGTATACCCACACTATAATTGGTGGGGAGAACAGAATATCATTTCTGGAGGTAAGCCTGTAGAACCGGAATTTGAATATAGCTCCGGAACGAATACACAGTGGCTGGGTGTGGAGGACATCCAAAGACTGTTGTTGACAGATCTGGATGGACACTAGACCAGGCGGAAGTTTTTGGTGATGCATGTGCAGGGAAGCAGCCTGGAGGGAAAGAAGAAATAGGGAGATTGGAAAAATGCTGCAGAGGACAGAGAGATTCTATGATAAAACATATGGAGAAGAAGGGTTAAATGCGCAACGAAGATGGCCGAATGAGGAATTTTGCCGGTTTATGGGAAGGCGTTTTTTCGGGAAGCCAGATTCTGAGAGAAAATTAACAAAAATTCTGGAAGTAGGATGTGGTACTGGCGCTAATTTGAGACTGTTGGCAGAAGAGGGATTTGATGCCTATGGGATTGAACTATCTCATGAGGCGGTGGATCTGGTTCCGCATTTGCTGGGAAAAAGGAATCACTGTAGTGTAATATGTGGAAATATGATGGAGTTGCCCTGGGATGGCAACTACTTTCATGCGATTGTAGATGTATTTTCTTCTTATTGTTTGGATGAATCAGAGTTTACAGTATTTGTTGAAGAAATTTATCGGACGTTAATAAAAGGTGGACGATACTTTTCCTACACGCCATCAAAGGGCTCGGAAGCTTTTTATAATTCCTCTCCGTCAAAAAGGATTGACCAAAGCACCCTGGATGGAATACGGAGGGTGACCGCTCCTTATTATGGCAATTTTTATCCATTTCGATTTATGAATATAGAAGATGTGGAAAGTTTTTTTCCAAAAGAAAAGTTTGAAATTCACTATATAGAAAAGGTTTCCAGAACGTATGGAATGTGCAAAGAAAGGTTTGAGTTTATTGTTTTTGAAGCAGTAAAATTATAACGAAAAAGGGAGAAGAGTATATGGCAGAGTTGTGCTTGGGGACAGTTCAATTTGGAATGAAGTATGGAATTAATAACATATTTGGACAACCTTCCGAGGAAGATGTTTTTGAAATGCTTGATATGGCAATAGAGCACGGGATCCGAGTTTTGGATACAGCCAGGGCGTATGGTACGGCAGAAATTATTTTGGGCAATTATTTTAAGGCCAGAAAAGATATAAATTTTATAAAATTAATTTCAAAATTGCGGCCCAATGTGATTGAAAATTGTGAAGCTGATATTTACGGTACAGTAAGAAGGGAGTTTGAGGGGACATTAGAGAGACTGCATACAGACCATTTGGAGGGCTATTTACTACATACGCCAGAGTATATCTATCAGCCGCGGATCATAGATGCGCTGCGACGCCTGAAGGAAGAAAAATTAGTAGAACATATCGGAATCTCCATCTATGAGCTTCAAGAAGGATATGCGGCATTGCGGACAGAAGGGATTGATTATATCCAGCTTCCCTACAGTATTTTAGATCAGAGAGGAATGCAGGAAGGATTTATTCATGCTGCAAAAGACGCAGGAGTAACAATATTTGCCCGAAGCGCTTTTTTGCAAGGCTTGTTTATGATGGAGAAGGAACGTATTCCCAAGCATTTACAACATGCAGTCCCATATCTGAATCAATTTGAGGAGCTGCTTAGGCAGTATGAAGTAGAATGCGTATCAGCTTTGGTCTCATTTGTAATGCAGGAAGCGGAAATTGATTATTTTGTTTTTGGGGTGGATACCAAAGAACAGCTTTTACAAGATATTGCAGCCAGCAGAAATGATAAGCTGCCAGAGGAACTTATGAAAAAGTTAAAGGGAATTTTCGCAAACATTGAAAAAAGTATTATATTTCCAAGCCTGTGGTCAAATGGAAAAAAGGCAAAGTAGCGTACAAAAACCATTGCAAAGGATGGAAAACAAATATGATAATCGAAGAAAACAGAAATAAAGCAAGTAATATTCGTGGCATATTATCAAAATATTTGCAATTTAAATATATGGAAGATGACGTAGAGAATTGGATAAAAATTGAAAATACGAAAGAGGTGTATGTTCCGGTTCATTATGCATTGTATTTTGTCCGTTACCAGAATACATATTTTTCGGAATTATATGATAATTTTTGCGATATATCATTGGTAATTTACAATGGCGGAGTGCCAATGGGTATATGGCCGTTATCCCTGCACAAAAATGGAAAGCAGTTTCTGCTGGGCTCTTGGGGAGGGGAGCTGCTGCCGCCCTTGTTACTTGAGAAAAGATACAACACAGAATCCATCCGAAAAATGCTGGGGAAATGTGAGAATGCCATTAAGGAATTATGCCAGGAATACGGAATTATCAAGTTTACATTTCGGGAAAATGTATTGAATCGAGGGAATAGCATCTGGTTTCAAAAAATGATGGAAAATGGGGCGTATTGTAATAAATTAAACTGTGAGTGTTTTGTAGACCTGCGACTAACAGAGGATGAAATATTATCAAGAATACGCAGGACGAATAAATATAGTATATTGAAGGGAATGGATAACTGGAAAACTCGGCTTATCTCCCATAGAAATTCGGAAGAAGAAATTGCAGAATGTTTTGATAGTTTCCGAAGGCTGCATATCCAGGTTTCTGGAAGGGAAACAAGAAGTATAGCTACATGGAAAATACAGGAGGAGGCAGTAAAAAAATCGAAGGATTTTGTTGTACTGCTGTACGATATGAAGGATATTCTTGTAGGGGCTTCTCTGTACAGCACGACGGCAAGTGCATGTACATATAGTGTCGCGGCATATCGGAGAGAACTATTTGATAAACCCTTGGGCCATGTAAGCCAATGGATTGCAATTAAGCATATGAAAAAATTGGGAATACGTTGGTATTATATCGGAACCAGGAGTTACAAAAAGGACTGGAATAGCCCTTCGGAGAAAGAAATATCGATAGGACATTTTAAAGAAGGATTTGCAACGAATATATATCATACGCTGCATGTTGATGTTTGCATAGAATAAGAAATAGATGTATTAGATATTGCAATAAATTGTTAGACGGTGAAAAAGAGAAAACTCAGAATAGAGGTGTGAGTATATGAAAATCATAGCTATGATCCAGGCAAGGTGTGGTTCTTCCAGGCTGCCTAATAAAGTATTAATGAATTTGGCAGGAAAAACAGATTTGGAATGGGTGATTGAACGGGTACAAAGAAGCCAGGTTCTGGATGAGGTCATGGTTGTTACTTCTATTGAAAAAAATAACCTGCCATTGATTCGGATTTGTACGGATCTGGGCGTAAGAGTCTATGTCGGATCTGAGGAAGACGTATTGGACAGGTATTATCAGGCGGCAAAATTAGTGAAGGCAGATTATTTGGTTCGGATTACGGCAGACTGCCCGCTGTTTGACTGGAGGTATCTGGATATGGCCATGGGAGGGATGGAAGAGGATATGGATTACATGGCAGGAATAACAGAGAGCTTCCCAGATGGAGAGGATATCGAGATTGTGGCATATACAGCTCTGAAGGAAAGCTGGGAGAAGGCAAAGCTGACTTCGGAAAGGGAGCACGTCACCATGTATATAAAAAACCATCCGGAACAGTTCAAAATACAGAATCTGGAATGCCCGATAGCAGGAATTGGTTCAAAAAGATGGACGCTTGATGAGGAAGAAGATTATCAATTTATAAGTGCGATATATAAATATTTTATGGATCTGGGAAAGGATGATTTTGTAACAGAAGATATTCTTATGTTTTTAATGGAACATCCAGAACTGGAAAATTTAAATAAAAAATATCAAAGAAATGAAGGGCTGCTAAAATCTATTGCAAATGATGTACTTGTAGATACAGAAAGGTAACAGGAAAGAAAATGGCACGAGGACAAGAATTATATAAAAAAGCAAAAAAGCTTATTCCGGGCGGGACACAATTACTTAGTAAACGACCGGAAATGTGGCTGCCTGATTTGTGGCCGTCATATTATGATAGAGCAAAGGGATGTGAGATCTGGGATTTGGATGGCAACCACTACTATGATGTGAGCATTATGGGAGTGGGGGCAAATGTATTGGGCTATGCTTTTGATGAGGTGGATGAGGTTGCGAAAGCTGCGATTGATAAGTCTGGAATGTGTACTTTGAATGCCCCGGAAGAAGTAGAGCTTGCAGAGGAGCTTTTGGATCTTCATGCATGGGCAGGTATGGTTCGCTATGCTAAGACAGGTGGGGAAGCGATGGCTATGGCTGCACGTATTGCAAGGGCATATACAAAAAAAGATATTGTGCTTGTATGCGGCTATCATGGATGGCATGATTGGTATCTTTCGGCCAATTTAGTGAAAGGCGACCCCTTGGCAGACGTTCATCTAAGGGGACTTGAACCGGCAGGAGTACCAAAAGGATTGGCAGGGACAACATTGATTTTTCATTATAATGAGATAGAAGAGTTTAGGAATTTAGTATCAGAGTATGAGGGACAGATTGCTGCAGTGATTATGGAGCCGATCCGTAATGCGCCTCCTCGCCCTGGTTATTTGGAAGAAATTAGAAGGGTAACGAAAGACAAAAAAATTGTATTGGTTTTTGATGAAATTACAGCCGGTTTTCGTTTGTGTGCAGGGGGAAGTCACCTCACATTGGGAGTAAATCCAGATATAGCGGTTTTTGCAAAGGCAATGTCGAATGGCTATCCTGTTTCAGCAGTAATTGGAACAAAAAATATTATGGAGGCAGCCCAGGATACGTTTATTAGCAGTACATTTTGGACAGAACGGATTTCACTTGCAGCTGCAGCAGCCGCTATAAAATGTTATAGAAAATATCATGTGGAAGATCATCAGAAAAAGATTGGTATGAAGGTGCAAAAGGGCTGGGAGGAAAAGGCAAAAAGAGTAAATTTGAACATATATATATCTGGGATTCTGCCGCTTAGCCATTTTGAATTTGACTATGGGAATCCATTGGCATATAAGACCTACTTTACGCAGGAAATGTTGAAAGAGGGATTTTTAGGAGCAACAAGTTTTTATGTTTCTTTGGCACATACAGATGAAATTGTTGAAAAATACCTTGAAGTGACTGAAAGAGTTTTTGAAAAAATCGCAGAGGTCAACGAGAGAAGTGAGGATATATCTGCTTATCTAAAAGGATCTATATGCCATGCGGGATTTGAAAGATTAAACTAATAAAGGATACACAGTATTTAGAAAATAAGAAAACAGATACAATTCGCATAGATTATTAAAGAAGGGGTGTGATTACTATGCAGCAGATCCAGATCCACAAAAAAACCATCATCGGCCCAAACACTCCCGCCTACCTCATCGCAGAGATGTCCGCCAACCATGCCGGCAGCCTCAGCCGGGCCAGGGAGATCATCCATGCGGCAAAGGAGGCCGGGGCGGACTGTGTGAAGATCCAGACCTATACCCCGGACACCATCACCCTTGACTGCGGCAATGAATATTTCCACATCCAAAAGGGAACCTGGGCAGGGGAAAGCCTCTACCAGCTGTATGGCAGGGCTTATACCCCCTGGGAGTGGCAGCCCAAGCTGAAGGAGGAGGCAGACAAGATCGGCATAGATTTCTTCTCCACCCCCTTTGACCCTACGGCTGTGGACTTCCTGGAGGAGATGGGGGTGGAGCTTTATAAGATCGCCTCCTTTGAGCTGGTGGACATCCCCCTGATTGAATATGTGGCCTCCAAAGGAAAGCCCGTCCTCCTGTCCACCGGCATGGCATCCCTGGCAGAGATTGACGAGGCGGTCCAGGCAGTGCGCCGCCAGGGGAACCGGCAGCTGGTTCTTCTGCGCTGTGCCAGCGCCTACCCGGCCATCAGCGATGAGATGAACCTTCGGACCATGGAGAACATGAGGGACACCTTCCAGGTCCCGGTAGGCCTGTCCGACCATTCCATGGGCTCTGTGGCAGCGGTGGCAGCCATTGCCCTGGGGGCCAGGGTGATCGAGAAGCACATCTGTCTGGACCGGGAAATCGAAAACCCGGACGCCTCCTTCTCCATGACGCCCCAGGAGTTCGGGCAGATGGTGCAGGATGTGCGCCAGGCAGAGCGGGCCCTTGGGCAGGTAAGCTATGGCTGTACCAGGCAGGAGGAGGCAAATGTGATATTCCGCAAATCCGTCTTTGCCGTACAGGATATTCCCCAAGGGGGGCTGCTTACCGAAGAAAATGTCCGGGTGATCCGCCCGGGATACGGGCTGTCCCCCAGATATTTCCGGGAGGTCCTTGGGCAGGCAGCGTTACAGGAGATCAAAAAGGGGACGCCCATCCAGTTTGACCTCATAGGGAAAACAGG
>CAJUQB010000117.1:0-3110 GCA_910588285.1 uncultured Lachnospiraceae bacterium | reverse complement strand
TACAGGAGATCAAAAAGGGGACGCCCATCCAGTTTGACCTCATAGGGAAAACAGGACCTGACACAATAGGAGGGAAGGGACATGGATGAGTATCTGCGGGAAGCGTCGGAAAGGGACCTGGACCTGTTGTATGGCTGGGCCAACGACCCGGAGGTAAGGAGGAATTCCTTCTCCACGGCACAGATCCCCTATCAGGAGCATCAGGAGTGGTTTCTGGGCCTTCTTTTGGACAGCACCAGGAAACAGTATATCTACATGGCAGGCCGGATCCCGGTGGGCCAGATTCGGGTTGCGGTACAGGGGGATGGGGCAGAGGTCAGCTACAGCATCGGGAAGGAATGGCGGGGGCAGGGTTATGGGAAACGGATGCTGGCCGCCTTACAGCAGCAGATGCGAAAGGATATGCCAAAGGTGCACAGGCTGACCGCAAAGGTGAAGGAGGGAAACCCTGGGTCAGAGCAGGCATTTGTAAGCAGCGGATATCAAAAAGCATACAGTCTGTATGAATTAGAGCTGAAGGAGTGATCCCCATGGAGCGAAACGGTTTTACCCTTTACATCCGTGCTGACGGCAATGAGAGAATCGGAACCGGGCACATCATGCGCTGCCTGGCCATTGCGCAGGCTATAAAAAGGCAGGGAGGAAATGCAGTGTTCCTTGTGGCGGAGGAGGCCTTAGAGCCGCTGATTGGGCAGCATGGATTTGAAGCAGTTTGCCTTAAGGCCCAGTGGAATGACCTGGAGCAGGAGCTGGAGGGGCTGGCGGATTTGATCCGTCAGGAGGGGATTCCCGTGCTCCTGGTGGATTCCTACTACGTGACGCCCCGGTATCTGGAAACCCTGGGGCAGTATACGAAGCTGGCTTATATAGACGACCTTGGCCTGTGCGCCTATCCGGTGGACCTGCTGATCCGATATGGCCTGTGCACCGCTTCGGCGGCCCTTAAGAGCCGGTCTGCCCGGTATCCCGCGGGGCAGTCAGACAGGGGCTGTCCCTGCATTCTTGAGGGGCGCAGGTATGTGCCGCTGCAAAACCAGTTTTCCGCAGTCCCAAGGCGGGAGACAGCAGGGCAGGCGGCACGTATCCTGGTGCTCACCGGGGGGACAGACCCCTTCCATGCAGCCCTTGGGATCGCGGAATATGCGGCGTCCGCAGAAAAATACCGGGGGCTTGTGTTTGACATCGTCTGCGGACGGTATAACCCGGACTACGAAAGGCTGCGGGAGCTGGCCATGGAGAACCAACAGATAGAGGTTCACCGCAATGTCACGGATATGGCAGGGCGGATGCAGGAGGCGGATATCGCCATCACAGCCGGAGGGACAACGGTGTATGAGCTGTGCGCCTGCGGGACGCCGTCTGTGTGTTATGTCATGGCAGACAACCAGATGCCAAACGCCCGTGCCCTGGCCCGGGAAGGACTGATGCTCTATGGCGGGGATGTGCGCCAGGGGCACTGGCAGGAGGAGGTGTTTGTCCGGCTGGACCGCCTGCTGGCAGATGCAGGTCTGCGTAAGGAGATGGCAGCAGGGATGCAGCGGCTGGTAGATGGAAAAGGGGCGGACCGGATTGCCAGGGCCCTTTGGAGGCTTTAGAATGCATAAGGGCATCCGTATGATAAGACAGTAGAAGCCCCAAAATCATCAGAATGAGCTGCCCGACAAATGGGGCGTTTCAAAACTGAGATTGGCAAATGGCACAAATTTTATCCCGATTTGCGACTGTGAAGAATCTTAGAGCCCCTTCATGTTCTTTCACACTTCAGCAATTTGGCGGCATGGATGCCGCCGAAAGCCCGATCTGCGCCATGGAGGGCGCATAGAGGGCGGTTGCGTCCGGATCCATTGCCCTTCCTAAGAACATTTAGGGGGTCTTAGATTCGGAACCCGGAGCATAAGAGGGATACAATTTGTGCCATTTGCCATGCACAGGATGCAAACGCCCCATTTGTCGGGCAACTCATCAGAATCATTAGGAAGAAAAAGAGGAGCAGAGACATGATTCCATATGGACATCAGACAATAGACGAAGCAGATATCCAGGCAGTGGAAAGGGTGCTGCGCAGCGACTACCTGACCACCGGCCCGGCAGTTGGGGCATTTGAGGAGAAGGTGGCAGGGTATGCAGGGGCAAAATATGCGGCTGCTGTGTCAAACGGGACGGCTGCCCTCCACACCGCCTGCCTGGCGGCAGGGATCGGGCCGGGGGATGAGGTGATCACATCCCCCATTACCTTTGCGGCCTCGGCAAACTGCGTGCTATACTGCGGAGGGAGGCCGGTATTTGCGGATATAGACCCCGCAACCTACAACCTATCCCCGGAGGAGATCGAGAAGAAGATCACACCCAGGACAAAGGCAGTGATCCCGGTGCATTTCGCAGGGCGGCCCTGTGAGATGGACGCCATAGGAGAAATCGCCAAAAAGCATGGCCTTACGGTGATTGAGGACGGGGCCCATGCACTGGGGGCCGCTTATCACGGGCGAAGGATCGGGACATTTTCCGACATGACGATATTCAGCTTCCATCCGGTGAAGCCCATCACCACAGGGGAAGGGGGGATGGTGGTGACGGATGATGAGAAGCTGTACCAGAGGCTGAAGCTGTTCCGGAGTCATGGGATTACCAGGGAAGAATGGGAGATGGAGGGAAACGCGCCGGAGCAGGGGGAGGGGTGGTATTACCAGCAGGTTGCCTTAGGCTTCAATTACCGGATGACAGACCTCCAGGCAGCGCTGGGGGCCAGCCAGATGGATAAGCTGGATGGATTTTTGCAAAAGCGCCGGGAGATTGCAGCCCGTTACAGCAGGGCTTTTGCCGAAGTGCCTGGGATCGGGATCCCGGAGTGGCCAAAGGAGATGGAAAGCGGGTGGCATCTGTATGTGATCCGGATTCAGGAAAAGGAGCGCGCAGAGGTATACCGCCGGCTGCAGGAGGCGGGAATCGGAGCCAATGTGCACTATATCCCGGTGTACCGCCATCCCTATTACCGGAGGCATGGATATGAGGATGTCTGCTGCCCCAGGGCAGAGGAGCTGTATCGCCAGATCATCAGCCTGCCCATTTATCCGGGGCTGACCGGGGAGGAGCAGCAGCAGGTGATTGATACG
>CAJUQB010000116.1 GCA_910588285.1 uncultured Lachnospiraceae bacterium | reverse complement strand
TGTAAGAGGGTGAATAACTATGGCAAAAAGACCAGTACCACAATACGATTTCAAGACTTTTGGGGCGGCAATCAAGGCGGCACGGACAGGGCGCAAGGAGAGCCGGAAAAAGGTATGCGACGAAATGTATATATCCCCGCGCTACCTTGCGAATATTGAGAATAAGGGGCAGCACCCCAGTTTACAGATATTCTTTGAGCTTATGCTGCGTTACAATATCTCGGTAGACCAATTCCTTTTGAAGCAGCCCGCCGGGAAGAATACCCAGCGGCGGCAGCTTGACGCGCTGCTGGACGATATGAGCGATACGGGAATACGGATAGTCACCGCCACGGCGCGGGAGATTGCAGAGGTTGAGTGTGAGGGAGAATAACTGCTGTCCGGCAAAATTACATAGGGATTTAGGAAGCGTTGCAATTCTTTTCGGTTGCAGCGTTTTTCTTTTGTGAAAGTCCGTCATTTTAGGTTTTTTCGGTGTTGTAGGTAGTAGGAAGAACTTTCGTAGCAAGCATATGAATGGGGATGTAGTCTTTGACCATGTGGACTTTGGATATACAGAAGACAGGACGGTTCTGCATGATATTGAGATTTTTGCAAGGCCGGGGCAGAAAGTGGCCTTTGTAGGGGCAACGGGAGCCGGGAAAACCACCATTACCAACCTGCTGAACCGTTTTTATGACATCCAGGACGGCAAGATCCGGTATGACGGGATTAGTATAAACAAAATACAGAAGGCGGATCTGCGGCATTCCCTTGGGATCGTCCTGCAGGATACCCACTTATTTACAGGGATGGTAATGGACAATATCCGTTATGGAAAGTTAAATGCTACAGAAGAAGTGATAAAGGCTGCGAAACTGGCAAATGCCCATGATTTTATCATGAAACTGCCAAATGGGTATCAAACCGTTTTGAAGAGCAGCGGTGGTAGCCTTTCCCAAGGACAGCGTCAGCTCCTAGCCATTGCAAGAGTGGCGGTGGCCGATCCCCCGGTACTGATTCTGGACGAAGCAACTTCTAGCATTGACACACGGACAGAGAAAATTGTCCAGGATGGTAGTTTATATGAACACAATAGCAAAAATCAAATTATTGGAAGATAAACTGCAGCGACTGGTATCCAAGAACAGGAAATGACTGGATATTGATTTGGATTTCTGATTTTTAAATACTATCAGTAATTTACAGTCTGGAGTAAAAAATGTTAAAAGATAACCAGAAAATTGATGCGATAGCATGGGAGACGAAGAAGCGCACCTATGAGAAGATTGCAGCAGAAGGGAAGATGGATTGCGGGAATCCTAGAGCGTGTTTGAAAATTCATTCCCGCCATTTGCACGCTCCACTTTGCGGTATATTCGGACCAAATTCAGGTTACATAGCCCGCTATGCGCCCTTCATTTGGCCCAAATCTCCCACAAAGTGTAATGCACAGCTGCCGGAAAGCAATTTTCAAACACGCTCTAGAGGGCTTCCGCCGGCATCCGTGCCGGCGGATTGCCTTATATTGGCGGGCATTTACGGCCGTTTGGGCTATTTTTTCTTCAGGTTTCGGAATAGCTCCAGCTCGTCGTCACCCTTCTTGTGCTTCTGCAGGTAGTTGAAGAGCCATAGGATTACCGGCAGGAAGATGTTGACAGCCAGGGCGGCCATCAGCCAGTTTAGGAATTCTCTGCCCAGCAGGGCAAAAACCACAGTGGCCAGGTAAAGCAGGGCAATAACAGCTACGCCGGCCAATGCCAGAATTTGTTTTAGTTTCTTCATGTATCTGTCCTCATTTCGTGAAATTCATGGAAACAGTTATCCAAATCTAAGTATACGGCAAAGCAGGCAGGGTGGCAACCATTTTGTGAAATCCATGTTACTTCCCCAGCCGTGAATGGCAGTTGATTCATAAAAAACCCCCCTTGCCGCCCCAGGCCAATCTATGATATGATAGCTATAACAGCAAAAACTATGAGCTTACTGGAAACGAACACCCGGCCGGCTCATAATCCATCAATTGGGGGAAAGGGGAACCACCATAATGAAATTAAATTACCGAAGGACCTTCTTCATCGGCCTGGCCTTCTTATCCATCAGCGCCTTCTGGCAGATGTACGACAACATCATCCCGCTGATTCTGCAGAATACCTTCCATCTGAACGAATCTGTCATCGGCGCCATTATGGCTATTGATAACGTGCTGGCCGTATTCCTGCTGCCCATTATCGGCACCCTGTCGGACAGGGTGGACACCCGCCTGGGGAAGCGGACGCCTTTTATTGTGGGCGGGACGCTGGCAGCTGTCGTCCTGATGATGGTCATGCCCATTGCAGATAAGCTCCAGCTGCTGTGGCTGTTTATTGCCGCCCTGGCGCTGACCCTGATCGCAATGGCCATGTACCGGTCGCCGGCCGTGGCGCTGATGCCGGATCTGACGCCAAAGCCCTTACGCTCCTCGGCCAACGCTGTCATCAACCTGATGGGGGCCGTGGGCGGTGTCTATACGCTGATCCTGATCCGTTTTCTGGTAAAAAAGGGGGAGCGCCCCAGCTATCTGCCGGTATTTATCGGCGTTGCAGCGGTCATGCTCCTTGCCATTGTGCTACTTCTGGCCACGATCCGGGAGAAGAAGCTGGCTGCCCGGCTGGCGGAGGAATATCCGGATGAGCCTCTGGAGGAGGCGGAAGAGACGGGGCAGGCAGGGCTTCCCAGGGAGGTGAAGCGCAGCCTGATTTTCATTCTGCTGTCCATTTTCCTGTGGTTTACAGCCTATAACGCAGTGACCACAGCATTTTCCAGATATGCGGTGACCGTATGGAAGATGGAGGGAGGCGGTTTTGCCAGCTGCCTGATGGTGGCTACCGTGGCCGCTATTATCAGCTACATTCCCATTGGGCTTGTGTCCTCCCGGATTGGCAGGAAAAAGACCATCCTCATCGGCCTGGTGATGATGCTTATCAGCTATGGGTCCGTATTTTTCTATCCTGCCTACAATGTGACCGCGAACTTTTTCTTCGCACTGATCGGCGTGGGCTGGGCGGCTGTGGGGGTCAATTCCTTCCCCATGGTGGTGGAGATGAGCAAGGGCAGCGATATCGGGAAATACACGGGGCTGTATTATACCTTTTCCATGACAGCCCAGATCTTTACACCCATCGTATCGGGGATGCTGTTGCAGTATGTGTCCTACAGCACGCTGTTCCCCTATGCCATTTTCTTTACGGTCTGCGCGATTCTTACCATGCTGCAGGTGAAGCATGGGGATTCCAGGCCCATGAGGAAAAAGGCCCTGGAAAATTTTGATGTAGATGACTGAGTATGATTATAAGCAAAAGAGGATAGTATCATGTGGTATGCAATTATTATTTGTTTGGTTCTTGCGGGGTTGATCCTTCTGTACCTTTTGGCAATTATGCCCCGCATGGGAGGGCGGCCGGACTACAGCCCACTTCTGGGGTATTACTACGCCCACCGCGGGCTGCATGACAACAGCAGCCAGGCCCCGGAGAATTCCATGGCGGCATTCCGAAAGGCCCTGGAGGCAGGGTATGGCATGGAGCTGGATGTGCAGCTGTCTAAGGACCGGGTTCCGGTTGTTTTTCATGACGAGACCTTAGAGCGTGTCTGCGGGGTCCAGGGGAAGGTGCAGGACTACACCTTTGCGGAGCTTGAGGAATTCCGCCTTCTGAAATCAGAGGAGCGGATTCCCCGCTTTGCAGATTTGCTGCAGATGGTGGACGGCCGGGTGCCCCTGATTGTTGAGATCAAGATTCATGAGCGGGCAGCAGAGGTCTGCGCCCTTGCCGATGAGCTGCTTCGGGAGTATCAGGGCGCTTATTGTATCGAGTCCTTTCATCCCCTGGCCGTGCGGTGGTATAAGAAGCACCGGCCCAGGGTGATCCGGGGCCAGCTGTCCTCGAACTTCCGGGAGCCGGGAAAAAGAGAGCCTCTGTCCATGTTCCTGGTACACCATCTGCTCTTAAATTTCCTGGGGAAACCGGATTTTATTGCCTATGACCATCACCATAAGGAGAATCTCTCCAGAAGGCTGTGCCAGCATTTGTACAAGGCATTGTGCGTTGCCTGGACGATTCGCTCCCAGAAGGAGCTGGATGGAAGCCGGGAATCATTTTCCCTGTTTATATTTGAAGGATTTCGTCCAAAGAGCTAATATACTGACACATTTATCTGAAAGTAAATGTGTCAGTATACCAGTGTTTGAAATTCTGCGGAGGAACAAAAAAGCTGTGGAAAGGAGCTTTCTAAATGAAACTAATTTCATGGAATGTGAATGGCCTTAGGGCCTGCCTGAAGAAAAATTTTATGGAGGATTTTGAACGGCTGGATGCCGATATCTTCTGCCTGCAGGAGACAAAGCTGTCAGAGGGCCAGCTTGACCTGGAGCTGCCCGGCTATCATCAATACTGGAATTATGCCCAGAAGAAGGGGTATTCCGGCACTGCGGTATTCACAAAGCAGGAGCCGCTGTCTGTGGCCTATGGGATGAATCTGTTGGAGCATGACAGCGAGGGGCGGGTGATTACCCTGGAATTTGAAAAATTTTACCTGGTGACTGTCTACACGCCCAATTCCCAGGAGGAGCTGAAGCGTCTTTCCTACCGTATGGACTGGGAGGATGCCTTTGGGGACTATCTGTGTTCCCTGAAGGAGAAGAAGGGGGTGGTGGTCTGCGGCGACTTGAATGTGGCCCACCAGGAGATTGATTTAAAGAACCCCAAGACCAACCGGAAAAATGCCGGCTTTACCGATGAGGAGCGGGACAAGCTGACCCGGCTGCTGCAGCGGGGCTTTGTGGACAGCTTCCGCTATTTTCATCCGGATGAGGAGGGGATCTACAGCTGGTGGTCCTACCGGTTCAAGGCCAGGGAGAAGAATGCCGGATGGCGCATTGACTATTTCCTGGTGTCCGAGGATCTGGCATGGAAGATGGAGGGTGCCGCGATCCATACGGAGATCTTCGGCTCTGACCACTGTCCGGTGGAGCTTCTGATGAAAAATTAATCAAAGTATGCGTTTCATGACATTTTTCGCACATTTTATGACAGACTCTGGGGAAATCTCGGAAAGGGGACGAAATATAATGTGTGGAAGGAATGAGTATTGCATGAATAGCAGGAATGATAAAATTGAGATAATGATCTGTGACGATGATGAGTTGATCTGCCGGGAGCTGGAGGAAAAGGTCCGCCAGAGCCTTCCGGGCAGCCATATTCAGTGCTTTTCCTCCGGGGAGCAGCTGCTTCGGGCATCATCGGAAGCAGATCTTATTTTTCTGGATATCGAGATGCCGGGGATGGACGGGATGACAGTGGCAGAGCAGCTGGGGAAGAATCAGGCCCTGGTGATCTTTGTGTCGGCTCATGAGGAATATGTGTTTGATGCGTTTGACGTGGGGGCGTTTCATTATCTGCTGAAGCCCCTGGAGCGGGAGCGGTTTGAGCGGGTCCTTGCCCGGGCCTGTAAGGAGATCCGCAGGCGTAAGAGACGGGAGCCTTTGCAGATCAAGGAGCAGGGGGAATTTAAGACCATCTATCCGGAGGAAATCTATTACGCGGAGAGCAATGGGCGCAAGCTCACCCTGTATACGGTTCAGGGAACCTATGAGTATTATGGGCGGATGCAGGAGCTGGAGGCCCGGCTGGGGGAGGATTTCTACCGCTGCCATCGGGGCTATCTGGTTCATCTGAAATATGTGGCAGGATATGATGCTGCCAACATTCAGCTGAAGGATGGCAGCAATGTCTACCTGGCCCGCCAGAAATACGGGGAGTTTGTGAAACGCTATATGGCTTATCTGCGGCAGAAAATAGGAGATTTTTCATGATGGAGGTATGGAAAATCATATGGGATATGGTGGAGGATATCCTGTTGTTCGGTGTTTGGGGCTTTCTGTTTTATTGGCTGTTAGGGCTGCTGCAGGAGCCGGGACCGGGAAGGAAGGCAGGGTGGAGGGGGCTTATGATCTGCATTCTGCCCATCCTGCTGTGGAGGGGGCTCTTGAATCACAGCCTGCCGGTGCGGGAATTTTTCTATGGAAGCGATGTACTTCAAAAAAGCAGCAGTACGATCCACACCAATGGGATCAGCCTGCTGATCCTCTTTGTGTGCGGGAGCCTTTTGTATAGAAGCAAAAAGGGACAGGTGCTCTATCTGACCCTGGCGTTCGGGGCATTTAGCGAGACGATACGCTTTGGGCTCTATGGGTTGGCGAGCAGGCTGTTTCATGGCATTCTGGACCGCGCCTGCCAGCGGGTCAATGAAGGGACCATGGAGACGGATGCCTTTTACCGGACGGTTTACTGGGTTCAGTTTCTCTGGAATACCATTTATCTCACAAGCTTCCTGATCTGCCTGGCCCTGGCTGTGCGCCAGTACAGAAAATCCCATCGCATGGCAAAGCGGCTGCCCCAGGGGCGGGAGCTTGCGTATCTGATGGTTCCCTCCCTGATCAGCCTAAGCTTTGGATTCCTGATGCGCAGTATCCTTCTGTGGACCCTGGACGGGCAGCTCTATTCGGTTTTTGAGGACAATGAGGGCCTGCATCTGCTGACCCTGGTGATCTGTGTCCTCTGCGCCGGCATGATGCTGGGCAGCGTGCAGATCTGGAGCCGCATTGTGGGCGAGGAGCGGGAAAAAAGCGAGCTTTTGATCTATCAGGGCCGTGTGGAGAGTCTGGAGCAGTATGTGGAGGACCTGGAGCAGATGCAGGAGGGCCTCAAGGGCATGAAGCATGATCTGCGGAACTATATGGCAGATATCCAGGCGCTTTTAAGCCTGGGGGAGGATCCGCAGGTACAAATGGAGCTGGGGCGGTATTTAAAGGGCATGGAGCGCACCCTGGAGGAGAGCGACATTTTCCGCCGTACCGGGAACCCGGTGACGGATGTGCTGCTGAACCGCCATCTGCAGCAGGCCAGAGCCCTTGGGATCTCTGCGGAATGGAACTTTTTCTTCCCGGGAGGGCTTGCCATTGATCCCTTTGATATGAGCGTCATTCTGAATAATGGGCTCAATAACGCCCTGGAAAGCTGCCAGAGGCTGCCAGAGGGGCAGCGGTGGATCCGGATGAGCGGCAAAGGACAGGGGAACATGTTTCTGCTGGAAATCCGCAATGCCGCGGAAGGGGCGGGCCGGGTGATACCTGGCCAGGGCATGAAAAATATGATGCGCTGCGCCAGGAAATACCAGGGCCATATGGAGTGGGAAAATGGGGAAGGGGAATTTCGTCTGACCGTGATGCTGCAGGGGAGGACAGGATGATTCGGATTGGGTAAAAATACCGCCGTTATTCATGACAAGAACCCCTCAGTTGGTGACAAAGGCCTTTCTTTTGCCCAAAGATATTCGATATAATAGGTAATGAAAGGAGGGATTTTATGCGAGTAACAGGAATTGCACAGAGCTACATGAATTCCATGATGATGCAGCGGCTGATGTCAAGCCGCACCAGCAGCACCAGTTCCAAGTATGGAACCAGCCGTACCGGCTCTGCCTATGGCGTCAATTCTGCCTATGGAGTAGGTCGTTATGGCTCATCCTACAGCACAGGACGCACCAGCAGCCTGACAGCAGCGGCCAAGCTGAATCAGATGTATGAGGATACCAAGACAGCGGCCCAGAATGTACGCACCCATGCAAATGTGCTGATGAACGGCAAGGAGCGCAGCGGCAAGGAAGTGAAAACGGATGCCAGGAATTTTGTGGACGACTACAATGCAATGGTAGACCAGATGCAGAGTATGGGCGGAAGCACCAGCCTGATTTATCAAAACCAGCTGAACAACAGCTTTGCCAATCATAAGGAAGAGCTGGCAGCCGTGGGCATCACGGCAGGTAAGGACGGCAAGCTTGTGCTCAACGAGAAGACATTGGCCGGCGCAGACGCTGCGGCGGTGACAAAGGCCTTTGGCGGCGCCAACAGCTTCGTGGGGGAAGCTTCCGTGAAGAGCATCTATGTAGAGGCAGACGCCGTATCCAGCCAGACCAATGCCAGATACCGTAACTATGGCTTGGGCTCTTATGGCGGCTTTGGAGGCTATGGCGGCTACAGCCCCTATAGCAGCTACAGTTCATACAGCAGCTACAGCCCCTACGGCAGCCTTAACAGCTACAGTATGGTTGGGAAGCTTTTTAATTCACTTTTTTAAGGAAAATAGACAATCCGGAAACCTATACAATTTCTTATCTATTTATTTCTGAAAAAATTTGAAGAAAAAATAAATAAAGCTGAATAAAACATGCAGGGGCGGTAATACTATAGATACCGGATGAGAGATGAAGGCCCCCACCCATTTCTCACCGGAATTACCAAAGATAAAGTTAAATACTTATCCTCCCCTTTTTATAAGAACAGCGGAAGTGCTTGCAAACCTTGGGTTTGCAGGTGCTTCCGCTGTTTGATATAAGAAAAAAGGGGCAGAAAAGGGGCAGACTATAAAATTCTTACCATGCGAAGCTGTTCCCGGTCTTTGTTATACTTAACAATTTCTTGGTGATAAATGAAAAAGAATGTGTTATCATAGATTCATGGCACAGGTTTAAAAGAGCTTGGCTTTTGGAGGAACACATAATGAGAAAACCCCGAATATTTATTTTTGATTTAGACGGCACTTTGTTAAGAAATGATAAAACCTTATCTGAATATACATTAGAAATATTATGCAAATGTAAAAAATGCGGGTATTTAATCGGCATTTCAACATCAAGGGGAGAACAAAATTGTTTGGGCTTTTTAAGAAAAATGAAGCCAGATATTCTTATTTCCAGCGGAGGGGCATTGGTACGGGTAAGCGAAAAAATTATCTGTTCTTCTTCCTTTACGTCAATAGAGACAAAAAACTTTATAGGGTCAGCAAGAAAAATATGCGGTATGGATTGTGAAATTACGGTTGACACATTAGAGGCACATTATTGGAATTATAAAACCGATCCCAAAGAGCAGGATAAAAGCTGGGGAGATAGTATATATACGGACTTTGCAGACTTTAAGCACGAAGCTTTGAAGATATGTGTTGAGATACGCCGTCCTAACTTGGCACAGAAATTGTGTGAACACTTTTCAGAGCTTGACAGCCAGCATTTTTCGGATGGCGACTGGTATAAGTTTACGAAAAACGGGATTACAAAGGAAAAGGCAATATTAGCAGTATGTGAAGCATGTCATGCAGATGTATCGGAAATTGCTGCTTTTGGAGATGATTATGCAGATATAGGTATGTTAAAGCTATGCGGCATTGGTGTTGCGATGGATAATGCGGTACAAGAGGTCAAAGACATTGCTGATGATATCACACTTTCCAATGAGGAGGATGGCGTAGCCGCTTATTTAGAAAAATGGATCATTTGAGGAATATATGCGTGGATTTTTAAAAGAATTTAATGATGAATGGATAATACGGAAGGGTGGTATATATGATTAGGGAAATCTTGAAAGATGATTTAGACGGTTTATTAAGATTATATATGCAGTTACACAATAATCCCATGCCGGAAAAGACCGTTGAACTATTACAGATTTGGAACAATATTTTTCAGGATAAAAATCATCATGTGATTGTCGCTGAAGAAAATGGGGAAATCGTATCTTCCTGTGTCTGCATCATCATTCCCAACCTGACGCACAACCAGCAGCCGTATGCTTTTATTGAAAATGTAATAACTGATGAAAAGTTCAGAAAAAGAGGACTGGCAACGCAGTGCTTAGATTACGCAAAAGAGATTGCCATAAAAGAAAACTGCTATAAAATGATGCTGCTCACGGGCTCTAAGAAAAAAGGTACATTGGATTTTTACAGAAAGGCAGGGTACAACAGTGACGATAAAACAGCATTTATTCAATGGATATAGCGTGGCAGGGGAAACGACGTGACTTTTATTTCGCAAAGCCAAACTTGAATCGTGCAACTATAAAGTATGCTGCTGGCATGATTAAAGTCGGGATGAAGCTGCCGGATGTTAAAGCATTAAAGGATAAAAATGGAGGGATAACTAAAATGACAGAAGTGAAATTTTATGAACACATAGAGGACGAATTGCTTAAATTTGCAGTTATAATATCCAAAACGCAGAATAAGTACATTTTTTGCAAACATAAAGACAGAGATACATGGGAAGTACCCGGAGGTCATCGGGAGAGTCAGGAAAATATAATAGATACAGCAAAACGGGAATTGTATGAGGAAACAGGCGCTTTGGAATTTGATATAGAACCTGTCTGCGTATATTCCGTTACAGCACCTGATAATTTGAACCAAGGAGATGAATCTTTTGGGATGTTGTTCTTTGCCAATATCAAATGTTTTGAAACAGAGTTACATAGTGAAATTGAGAAAATCACCATAATGGACGGATTGCCGGAAAGATGGACATATCCTGATATCCAACCACATTTGATTAGCGAAGCAAAGAGGCGGGGCTATTTATAAAATGAAGCCGAAAAATTTTTTAAAACACAGTCAGTCAAAATGATACTTGGAAGGTACAGGAAATTTTGGCTATGGCTTTTGATAATCACTCGCAAAAAAACTTCTTGCGTCTTTTCCCTAACGTTGTCCAACTTCTGTAATATGTCCTGCTCCGTGTTCTTCATGATCCGAATCGTCAAGCTGACGGCATGAGCCTTGTGATATCGATGAAGTCCATCGATTTGGATTTTGGTAAGAACGTATGTTCTGTATACCAGAGATGAGAGTTTTGTGATAGAATCTATAGTAAGAGTATGCAAACGATGAACACATAGAAGGAGAATGAATATGGGAATTATTTATGACGAAAAAGAGCGGCTTTTCACATTGCATACCGGGAATTCCACGTATCAAATGAAGGTGGATCCCTATGGGTTTCTTCTTCATCTCTATTATGGACGCAGGACAGAAGGATGTATGGATTATCTGCTGCATTATGCTGACAGGGGGTTTTCCGGCAATCCTTATGAGGCGGGCAGTGACAGGACCTATTCTCTGGACGTTTTGCCCCAGGAGCTTCCCAGCAACGGGACGGGAGATTACCGCAGCCCGGCAGTCGTTGTGAAGAATGGAGACGGTTCCTACGGAGGAGTATTCCGCTATCAGGGCTATCGTATCCTGGATGGAAAATACTCCATTCCCGGACTTCCGGCGGTGTATGCCAGCAGCGGGGAGGCTCAGACATTGGAGATTGATCTTGAAGATCCGGTAACAGGAGTTGGGATAACCATTATGTATGGCGTATTGCCGGCAATTGATATCATTACCAGAAGCCTTGTGGTATTCAATGGGGGAAAGAGCCGGATCTGTCTGGAAAAGCTTCAGACAGCCTGCCTGGATTGGGTTGGGGGAGAGTATGATTTTGTCTCTTTTTACGGACGCCATGTGATGGAACGGAACCTCCAGAGGATGCCGGTGGGGCATGGAAGCCAGGTGATCGGGAGCCGCAGAGGGACCTCCAGCCATCAGTATAACCCGATGATGATCCTGGCAGAGCACAGTGCCACAGAGGACTTCGGTTCCTGTTATGCCATGTCCTTTGTATACAGCGGCGGATTTAAGGGAGAGGTGGAGAAGGATCAGTTCAACCAGACCCGGGCGCTTCTGGGACTGTCGGATGAGCAGTTTTCCTACCCTCTTGAGCCGGGGGAACGTTTTTATGCGCCGGAGGTGGTGATGACCTACAGCCAGGAGGGGATGGCCAGGCTGTCCCAGAATCTGCATATTTGTTTCCGGACACATCTGTGCCGCGGGAAGTACAGGGATATCAGGCGGCCGGTGCTTTTGAACAGCTGGGAGGCATCCTATCTGGACTTTGATGGGGAAGCTATTTATCAGCTGGCCCGCCAGGCAGTGGAGTTGGGGGTTGAGATGCTGGTGCTGGATGACGGCTGGTTTGGAAAACGGGACAGCGACAACAGCGGCCTGGGAGACTGGTATGCCAACGAAGAGAAGCTGGGAGAGCCGCTGGAGCATCTGGCCCGGCGGATCACAGAGCTGGGTTTGAAATTCGGCATCTGGTTTGAACCGGAGGCAATAAATGAAGACAGCGATTTGTTTCGGAAGCATCCGGAGTGGGCGCTGACGATTCCGGGGCGCAAGCCTGTTCGGGCCAGGGATCAGCTGGTGCTGGATTTTTCCAATCCTCAGGTGGTAGACCATATTTTCGGACAGATGTGTAAGATCCTGGATTCGGGGTATATTGAATATGTAAAATGGGATATGAATCGCAGCCTGTCGGATTGTTTTTCCAGACATACCCAGGACCAGGGCCGTGTGCTCCATGACTATGTGCTGGGGCTGTACGACATTCTGGAGCGGCTGGTACAGCGGTACCCGGATATTCTGTTTGAAGGCTGCAGCGGCGGCGGCGGACGGTTTGACGCAGGAATGCTCTATTATACGCCGCAGATCTGGTGCAGCGATAACAGTGATGCCATTGACCGGGTGTGGATTCAGTACGGAACCTCCTTTGGGTATCCGGTCTCGGCGGTGGGCGCCCATGTGTCGGCGGTGCCGAACCATCAGAATGGCCGTTTCACACCTTTTGACACCCGCGGGGTGGTGGCCATGGCAGGCGCCTTTGGCTACGAGCTGGATCCCATGAAGCTGTCTTCGGAAGAAAAAGAGAAGATCAAAGATCAGATCCAAAGGTATAAGCAGCATGCCGGGCTGATACAGCAAGGTATATATTACCGGCTGACGGATCCCTTTGAGGAACCGGTGGGAGCCTGGGAATATCTTGCAAAGGATGCATCGGAGCTTCTGGTGAATGCAGTGATGCTGGAATTGCATGGAAACGGGCCGGTGAGCTATCTGAAGCTGAAGGGCCTGCCGGCAGGCTGTATGTATCAGGATATGGAATCAGGGAAGGCCTATCCGTCAGATGCTCTGATGGAATCAGGGATTCCGCTGCCGATGGCCATGGGAGAATACCGGGCATATCAGATGCATTTTGTAAGAATGAAAAAGTAATACAGATATAAAGGAAAGGTGAGAAAAATGGCAACCTTAAAGGATGTAGCAAAAGAGACGGGGTTGGCCACGGGAACCGTGTCCCGGGTGTTGAATAATCGGGGATATATCAGTGATGAGGCAAGGAAAAAAGTGGATGATGCCATGAAGAAACTGAATTATCAGCCAAATGAGGTGGCAAGGTCCCTTCACAGCAAAAGCAGCAATACAATCGGCCTGATCGTCCCACATATCCGCCATCCCTATTTTTCGGGGATGATCAGCAATCTGGAAAATGAAGCGAATAAGAGGGGGTATAAGATCCTGCTATGTAATTCACAGAGCACGGATGAAAAGGAGCAGGAATATCTCAATATGTGCACCGGCAATCAGGTGGCAGGGATTATCCTGTGCAGCGGCTCCATATCTGTGGAAATATTCAACAGCGCAAATATTCCGATTATTACCATGGAACGCTTTTTGGATAATGGAACGGCATCCGTGGAGTGCGACAATGCGCATGGAGGCGAGCTGGCGGCAGAAAAGCTCATTTCCTGCGGATGCCGGAACCTGCTTCATGTGGGGGCAATCAGTTCCATTGCCATGCCTGCCGATAAGCGGTCGGAGGGGTTTCGAAAGGTCTGTGAGCGGGAGGGGGTATCGGTAATCGAGCTGATGACTGAGGATGCCCAGTATTATGACCTGGCTTATAATGATCTGATTGAGGAGGCGCTTTTGAAATATCCGGAGACGGACGGCGTATTTGCCAGCAGTGACGTGATCGCTGCCCAGACCTTGCAGATCTGCCGGAAGCTTCATATTCTGGTGCCAGAGCAAATGAAAGTGATTGGCTTTGACGATGTACTGATGGCATCTCTTACAACGCCCCAGCTCACCACCATACACCAGCCGGTAAAGGAGATGGCGGAAATCGCCCTGAACCTGCTGGACGATGCGGTGGCCGGGAAGCTGGTACCAAAACGGACGGTTCTTCCGGTGAGGCTTGTGGAGCGGGAGAGTACCGGGGAGCGGATTGCACATATATATGAAATACCATAATCTACGAAAAACAGGTTCCGGCAGATAGCGCTGCCGGAACCTGTTTTTATGATATCGGAAATTCCTCCGGGCGGGATGCGCACCTCGCGGAGGTGAAATTAGCCGTGAACGGCACCGC
>CAJUQB010000115.1 GCA_910588285.1 uncultured Lachnospiraceae bacterium | reverse complement strand
TCTGATAAAATTCCAAAATATTCTCCGTCCGCTTTAAGGGGGCCCGCCTTGCGTTTTCGCTGTCGCCGCCAAACCATGCGGCGGTAATGTAAGCAAGGCCATAAAGGCTCTTGATTATGGAGAAACCATGCTGAACAAGAATCAGAAGCATCCCCTGTACTTTTTTCAGGATTATATTCTGATCGAAATGCTGGAGATCTGCAGAAAAAATGAAAATCTCATGGATTTCTGCAATCCCAGGCTGCTGAAGCTATTGGCATATGACCAGAAGGAGGGGACGGACCATATGACGACCTTTTACGAGTTTATGGAGAATTCCCTGAATGTGAAGCAAACCGCAGATACCCTGTTTGTTCATAAGAACACCTTGATCTACCGGATTGAGAAAATCAAATCCATTCTGGGCTATGATTTTTCCGACAGCTGGGAGAATTTTACACTCTATTTGTCTTTGCGTATCGTTATGTTCAACGGGCTGTTTCAGCCTCCCTGGCGGAAGGAAAAGGAGGAGGAGCACCAAAAGCGTCTAAGGTAACAGTCGGGGCGCCGGAGGCGCTCCTTTTCTGTGCTTTTTGACAGCTTGCAAAATTTATCGGTATATGATATACTAACCAGAATTATCTAGTTTATAGTTTGAGATTTTGAAAATTTGATATATGGTAAAGACAGCTTCATCCAAGGAGGGAAAATCAATGATACATTCAAATAATTTCAGAAAAAAATTAGGCATTTTCTGTTTTGCATCAACCGTAGCGCTGGGGCTTGCCGGGTGCGGGGAGAAGGGGCCCCTGGATCCCAAGAATCCGGTATCCCTGACAGTCTGGCATTATTATAACGGTTCCCAGCAGGTGGCCTTCGATGCCCTGGTGGAGGAATTCAACGATACGGTGGGACGGGAACAGGGAATCTATGTACAGAGCTTCTCCCAGGGGTCTGTTTCCGACCTGGAGACTGCGGTGCGCGATTCCATTGCGGGAAAGGTAGGGGCTGATGCCATGCCGGATATTTTCTCCTCCTACGCGGATACGGCATACGAGGTGGAGCAGGCCGGCGCCCTGGCCGATCTGTCCGGCTATCTGGACGAGGAGGAGCTGGAGCAATATGTGGATTCCTATATCGAGGAGGGGCGCATTGCCTCAGACGGCTCCCTTCGGATCTTTCCAACGGCAAAGTCCACGGAGATCATGATGATCAATAAGACAGACTGGGAGAAATTCGCAGACGCAACCGGCGCTTCCCTGGATACCCTTGCCACCATGGAGGGGATCACGGCCACTGCCCAGGCCTATTATGAATGGACCGACAGCCTTACCCCCGACATTCCGGAGGACGGCAAGGCCTTTTACGGAAGGGATGCCGTAGCCAACTATTTTATCATCGGAATGCAGCAGCTGGGCGTGGAGATATTCCAGGTGGAAAATGGTGCAGTCACCTTAAATGTGCCGAAGGAGGAGCTGTACCGCTTATGGGAAAATTATTACGTGCCCATGGTAAAGGGCTATTTTGGCGCATATGGCTCCTTCCGGTCTGATGATGTAAAGACAGGGGATATCCTGGCATATACAGGCTCTACCTCCTCCGCCATGTATTTTCCGGATCAGGTGGAGCAGGACAATGGCAGCTATGATATTGAGTATATCGTAATGACGGCTCCCGTGTTTGAGGGAGGGAAGCAGTGTGCCGTACAGCAGGGAGCAGGCATGGTGGTCAGCAAATCCGATGAACAGCATGAATATGCTGCCGTTGAATTTTTAAAATGGTTCACCAAGACGGAAAACAATCTGGAATTCGGCTGTGTGTCAGGGTATCTGCCTGTGTTGAAGGAGGCAAGCAGCGTGGAAAAGCTGGATCAGGTGATTGCGGAGCAGCAGCTGACAGTGGCCCCCAAGACCTATGACTGCCTGACTGCCATTTTCCAGGAAATGGACAATATGGTTCTCTATACCAATAAGAGTTTTGAGAACGGTTCTGCCGCTAGGAAGATTCTGGAATATCATCTTGCCGATAAGGCGGTAGAGGACCGTTCGGCTGTTATGGCTGCACTGGAGCAGGGAGGAAGCCTGGAAGAGGCAGCAGCGCCTTATGTAACAAGGGAGGCCTTCGAGGAATGGTATCTTTCCTTCTGCGATGCATTGAATAGTACTGTGAACAATTAGAGGTAGGAGCAATGAGCAAAGCTGGGAGTCAAAAAAAGAAAAAGCTGACGATATTTATATTTTTTCTGATTCCATTGATTGTTATAATGATGATACAGAGCGCTGTTACCATCGGAACACTGGTGGTTCGGCATATTGCAGAAACACTGGAGGAATATTCCAGCGGCATGATGGGGCGGCTGGTGGAAAACAGGCAGGTGATCCTGCAGAATGACATGAATGAAAGATGGTCGGCCATCTCAGAGAAGGAGGAGATTCTGAATAACCGGCTGCAGCAGTATTTGACACAGGAGGATGCCAGGCTGGAAGAAATTCTTCAATCAGAGGAATCCAAGGAGCGCCTTTTGGAGCAGATGTTTCCCGAGTGCATCAACATTCTGCAGAACAGCTCCACCACCGGAATTTTTCTGGCCCTGACAGGAACAGATACAGACATGGCGGAGGAGGGAGATTATGCCGGATTCTTCATCCGGGATTCCGATCCCCAGACCAATCCCGTAAATTATACGGATCTTCTGCTGGAGCGGGGAAATAAACAGCTCTCCAGAACATGGAACGTGCCTTTAGATACCAACTGGACCACACGCTTTCACATGGACGGAATCGGCCAGAACACGAAGGATGCATATTTCTATGAGCCATGGCGGGCCGGAACGGAGCATCCGGATGCCGATACGGAGGATCTGGGATACTGGTCCCTGCCCTTCACCCTGGAAAAGAAGGGGACGGATGCCTATGAAATGATTACATATTCCCTCCCCCTTAGGTATGAAGGGCAGGTGTACGGTGTGCTGGGCGTGGAGATTTCCTGCCGGAATCTGTATGACTATTTTCCCGCTGCAGAGCTGAACAGCTCCCAGCAGTCCGGCTATATGCTGGCGGTCAAACAGGACGACGGAAACTATATTCCTCTGACCGGGAAGGGAATGCTGTACGATTTTGTACGGTCTGCAAATCAGGATTTTACCCTGCTGGAAACAGATTATAAGAATCTTTCACAGATACAGGATATGAAATTGAGCGGGCAGGGCCTCTATGCCGTGGTGTGCCCCCTGGAATTATACGGTGAAAATGTACCCTATGAAAATACGGACTGGGTACTGCTGGGACTGAATACGGAAAAGGAGCTCTTTGGGTTGAGCCGCCAGCTCTATTTCTGGATGGTGATTGCCGTTTTGGCCGGCCTGATCTTCGGCGTTTTCGGGATCTATGTATTGGTGCGCCATCTGACACGTCCGGTTCAGCGGCTGATGCAGTGCATCACGGAAGGCAGGGCCGGCCTGCAGAAGTTCAAGCTGTCCAATATCCTGGAAATCGATGCCCTCTATGATGTGGTAAAGGATCTGACGGAGCGTCAGAAGGAAGCGGAAAATATTCTGCTGGAGGAAAAGGAGCGCTATAAGGTGGCCCTGGAATCCACCAACGATATCTTTTTTTCCTATGATCTGAAAAATCAGATCCTGGAGCTGGTGAACCAAAATTCCATGGATACCCATTTGAAATTTCCGGGATTCGAAACCGGTAATATTCATTTGGACTATATCTATGAAGCAGACCGGCAGGGAGCGCTGGAGGCGCTGCAGCAGGACCGCGATAACCCTTATGCGGAATTTCGGCTGCGTTGGCCAAATGAGCCGGAATATAACTGGGTAGCCCTTTCCGGCAAGGTTGTCTATGATACGGACGGACGGCGCAGGAAGCTGGTGGGAAGCATCCGCAATATTCAGAAGCAGAAGGAGCGGGAGGCAGAACAGCGCAGGAAGCATATGCTCGACGGAGTCACCGGTCTCTATGTATACAGCGTGGGCATGGAGCTTTTGGCCCAGGCCCGCAGAAAGCGGCCCCAGGGCGTGATGGTTGATTTGCTCCTGCACAACCTGCAGGAAACCAATGAAAAAAACGGAATTGTGTTTGGAGACATGATTCTGGAGAACATAGGAGGGATGATTCAGGAAGCATGCCAGGGGCTTGGGGAAGAGACAGGCAGCATGCCAATCGCACTGCGCCTGAATCAGGACGAGTTCATTCTGTGGCTGGAGGGCATGTCCGGGGAGGAGGCTGGCCAAAAGATCCGGAAGCTGCTGGATCGCGCTGCCGCTGCCTATGAGGAGGAGCTGTTCCAGGTGCATCTCTGCGGAGGCTTATGCTGCGGGGAGCGGGAAGAGGCGGCAGAAGAATTGATCCGGAAGGCGAAGCTGGCTGTAAGCCTGGCTTCTTCCTTCGCCGGACAGCAGCTTTGCTTTTATGAGGAGGTTCCCTCCTCCGCCCGGGGCTCTCTGCCGGCCCTGCAGGGACAGGACATTAACAGCTTAGGCTATGACAAGAGCACAAGCCTTGTTTCCGTAGCGCTCAATCTCTTTGGCTGGGGCTCCAATTTCCCTGCCCAGATGATGCTGATGCTGCAAAAGATCGGGAGGTTCTACCAGGCCGGCGACGTGCTGGTGTCCATCCTGCGGCCGGATTTCAATTCCAATTACCTGGAATACCAGTGGCATCAAAACTATAAGGCGGCTGCAGAGGCGGTAAGAAAATATACGGAACCGGAGCTTGAACGGTTTCATAACTGGCTGGGTCAGACAGAGGTATGCTATTTTTCCAAGGAGCGCAGTGCAGGGAGGGAGCTTCAGACATTTTTGAGTATTGAGCCGGGAAGCCAGGGGATTTTCCTTCCCATGTACGACAATGGGAATTATATGGGAAATATCTGCATCCTTGGGGTGGAGCCTTCCCTGCTTCGGGAGCCGGGAGAATATCAGAACCTGGCGGAGCTTGGACGTGTGATTCAGGGACAGCTCAACCAGCGGCAGCATGATATTGCCAGCAAGGCGAAATCGGAATTCCTCTCCCGGATGAGCCATGAGATCCGTACCCCGATGAATGGCATTATCGGTATGACAGCCATTGCCCTGCAGCAGGATCAGACGCAGGAGCGGATTATGGACTGCCTCCAGAAGATCCAATCCTCTTCCGATTATTTATTGGGCCTGATCAATGATATTCTTGACATGTCCAAGATCGAGAGCGGCAAGATGAAGCTGGAGCCTGTGAATTTCGATATGGATGAGATGCTGGGCACGATTCCCGAATTGATTCTTCCGCAGGTCCATGCAAAGAACATACAGCTGATTCAGGATATTACACTGAAGCACCGCTGGTTTGCGGCAGACCGGATGCGCATCAGCCAGGTGCTGATCAACCTGTTGGGCAATGCGGTAAAATTCACGCCGGAAGGCGGAAGCATTACCCTGACCGTGAAAGAAACGCCTGTCTCGGATGAGCGCAGCGCCCTGTATTTCTCGGTGAAGGATACGGGAATCGGTATTGCAGAGGAAGAGCAGGACCGGGTATTCCGCTCCTTTGAACAGGCGGCCAACAGAGATCCCTCCAAGCAGCAGGGAACCGGCCTGGGACTATCCATCAGCAGCCGCTTGATTCACATGATGGGAAGCGGGATTCAGCTGGAAAGCGCCCCGGGAAAAGGCAGTACCTTCAGCTTTACCATTTCCATGGCTCTCGGAGAAGATGAAGAGACAAAGGTAGAACAGGGAGAGATTTCCTTTGAGGGCTGCCGCGTCTTAGTGGTGGAGGACAATGAGCTGAATTCCGAGATTGCCCAATACCTGCTGGAGGAGCGGGGCTTTGCCGTAGACTGTGTATTTGACGGCTCCCAGGCAGTGGAGCGCATCCGCACCACCGATCCCGGAACCTATGACGTGATATTGATGGATATTATGATGCCGGTGATGGATGGCTTAGAGGCCACCCGCGCCATCCGCAGCATGGAGCGGGCGGACTGCCATACCATTCCCATTATCGCCATGTCGGCCAATGCCTTTGACGACGATTTGCGGAAATCCGTGGAGTGCGGCATGAATGGGCATCTGTCCAAGCCGGTGGAGGTAGAGAAGCTATACGAAACACTGAATACAGTCATACAAAATGGGCCTGGTTGATGCTGAGGCCGGAGGAGCTGTCACACCCCCGATTTTTCAATCGTTAGTGCGACAGCCCCTTTTTTTGCGCAGTCTCCCATGGAAAAAAAGAAAAAAGGGTATTGCTTATGACGCAGCGTAATGAGTTATAATACAAATCAGGAGGCAACGAAAGCGATGACAAAACAAAGAGCAATCCCAAAGGATTATATGACAGTAGGTGAGGCAGCCAGAAAAATGGGCGTCACGGTCCGCACTCTGCAGTATTATGACAAGGAAGGCCTGCTGCACCCCTCCGGGGAGAGTGAGGGCGGACGCAGGCTTTATACGGATAAGGACCTGGTTCTGCTTCACCAGATTCTCTCCCTGAAATCCCTGGGCTTTTCCCTGGAGGATATCAGGCAGCGGCTGATTTCCCTGGAGACGCCTGAGGATGTGGCAGAGGCCCTCGCAAAGCAGGCGGATGTTCTGCACCAAAAGCTCCGGCAATTATCGGAATCCCTGACGGCAGTGGAACAGCTTCGGGAGGAAGTGCTTCAGATGCAGACCGTAAATTTCAAAAAATATGCGGATATCATTGTCAATCTGCAGATGAAGAACGAATATTATTTTCTGATCAAGCATTTTGATGATGAGATGCTGGATCATATCCGCCGGCAGTTTGACGAGGAAAGCGGACAGGCCTTTATCCGCCGGTTTCATCAGGCGTGTGAGGAGATCCAGAGGCTTTCCCAGGAGCAGGTGCCCCCGGAAAGCGCAAAAGCACAGCAGATAACAAAGGATTACTGGGATCTGATTATGGAGTTTACGGATGGAGACATGAGCATGCTGCCAAAGCTGATGGAATTTGGCGATTTTGACCATGCTGCAAATGAATGGGAGGAGCAGCAGAAACAGGTGAACGAATATATGGAGCCTGCCCTGCAGTTCTATTTTACAAATCTGGGGGTCAACCCCTTTGAGGAGGGCTGAGAGATGAGGGACGCGATAGAGGTTCACGGATTGAGAAAAAGCTATGGCAGCCACCCGGTTCTTCGGGGCCTTGACTTTGCGGTTCGGTCAGGGGAGATTTTTGCCCTCCTGGGCATCAATGGGGCGGGAAAGACGACGGCGCTGGAATGTATGGAAGGCCTGCAAAAATACGAGGAGGGCACAATCACCGTAAATGGGAAAATGGGCATCCAGCTACAGTCTCAGGCACTGCCTGCCCATATCCGGCCCATGGAGGCCCTGCGCCTGTTTGCAAAATGGAACCGCGGGGCTGTTGACCGGGCATGGGTCCGGTCGCTGGTTCAGTCACTGGGAATGGAAGAAATAGAGAAAAAGCAATATGCCCAATTGTACACCGGGCATAAACGGCGGCTGCATCTGGCCCTTGCCCTGATCCGGGATCCGGAGATTGTATTTCTTGACGAGCCCACGGCAGGCCTTGACGTGGAAGGCAGGCTGTCTCTTCACCAGCAGATCCGCAGTCTGAAGGCCCGGGGAAAAACAATCATCCTGACAAGCCATGATATGGCAGAGGTGGAGACGCTCTGCGACCGGATTGCCATATTGAATGAGGGGAGGATTGCCTTTTGCGGGACAGCCCGGGAGCTGACAGACCAAGTGGGCAGGAAATACCTGATCCATATCAAAACGGAACAGGCAGAGAAACGTCTGGAGGCAGATAACATCGAAGAGGCTCTCCTTTCCCTGCTCCTTGAGCTGAAGCAGAGGGGGGAGCGGGTATTGGATATCAAGGTGGACAGAGGTACTTTGGAACAGCATTTTCTGGAACTGGCAGGGAGGGTGTAGAGATGGGTGCATTTTTATATGGAGCAGCGTTACAGTGGAAACTGGATATTCGAAGCAGGGCGATGCTGATCACCTGCTATGTGGTTCCGCTTCTTTTCTTCCTGCTGATGGGCGGGATCTTTACCACAGTGATGCCGCAAATGCGGGAGACGCTGATTCCCTCCATGATTGTCATGGGGGTGTCCATGGGGGCCCTGATCGGCCTGCCTCCCTCCCTGGCGGAAACCTATGGCAGCGAGATCAAGAAGGCTTATCAAGCAAACGGTGTGCCCTTATTTGCAGTCCTGCTTACCATGTGTCTTTCTGCCTTTGTCCATCTGATGCTTCTGGGCATTGTCATTCTGGTGCTTGCGCCGGTTCTTTTTGACGCGGCCCTGCCAAAGGAGCCTTTCCGATTCCTTCTGGCCCTGGCCCTTTTTATCCTGGTCTCTCTGGGAATGGGAAGCATTCTTGGCCTGACAGTACAGAACCAGGCAAAGCTGACAATGCTTGCGCAGATGATATTTTTACCGTCCATTATGCTGTCCGGGATCATGTTTCCCATGGAGCTTCTGCCAAAGGCCTTTCAGGGGCTGGGGAGGATTTTCCCGTCCTCCTGGGGCTACCGGCTGATGCAGGAGGGCGGGGTCTGCCTCGGGAATCTGTGGTATCTGCTGCTGGTGCTTGTTATTTCAGGGAGCGTGTGCGCCTTTTTGCTGAAAAGACGGAAACCAGGACAGCCATGACCAGCATGCCCCAGAGCACGCCTCCGGTGTCAATCCACACATCGGCCACCTGCCCGGAGCGGCCGGAGGAGAAGAGCTGGATGCTTTCGTCCGTAAGGGCGGTCAGGACACCGCCCAAAAGCCCCCAGCCGAAATAGCGCAGCAGGGACAGGCCGTATGCCCACAGCACCAGAAGGAGCAGGCAGCCCTCCAGGGCATATTCCAGGAAATGGGCAGTCTTTCGGATCATATGCTCTGTTACAGGCCCCATTCCGATCTCCTCCAGCAGGCTGTTGATGAATTCTGTGGCAGAACCGCTGCGGGCCGAGGACTGCACCCCGTTTTCCATGGAGTTCGAAAAAATAAATGCAATGCAGCAGACCAGCGCAGCCGTCAGAAACGCGCGTTTGGCCAGCTGCTTTTTGTTTGCAGGCAGAGTAGGGCCAGCTTCTGAAAATTTCCCGGACATCATACATTCCTCCAATCAGGTCCGTTTCAAAGGATTACGAAACGATTTCTCCTAAAGACTATAACACACTTTGCAGAAACAGACAAATCCTATCTGAAGCGCGGGATCATAGTTACTGTTCACGGTGCCTTGCACCCTGCTGCAAGGCATCCGGCCAGTAAAATAGTGGTTGCGGGTTATATTATGCATTTGCATAAAATTTAAGCAGAAGCTTTGAAAATCTGCAAAAATATATTATAATAGGAGCTGCCCGGCAAATGGGGCGTTTCAAAGCTGAGATTGGCCTTTTTTACTAAAAATCAGCGGAAAGAAGGACTTTTATGCATATTGCAGATTTACATATCCATTCCCGTTATTCCCGGGCAACCAGCAGGGACTGCACACCGGAATACCTGGATCTGTGGGCGCGGCGCAAGGGGATTGGAATCATAGGGAGCGGGGATTTTACCCATCCCCAATGGCGCAGGGAGCTGGCGGAGAAGCTGGAACCGGCAGGAAATGGCCTCTACGTGCTGAAAAAGGAGTACCGCATTGGGGATGATACGGCATCCGATGCCATACAGCCGCAGTTTGTCATTACCGGGGAGATCAGCTCCATCTATAAAAAATATGACCGTGTCCGGAAGGTACACAGGCTGATTCTGCTGCCGGGTCTTGAGGAGGCAGAGCTTGTTTCCAACAAGCTTCAGGCCATTGGAAATATCCATTCGGACGGCAGACCCATACTGGGGCTTGACTGCCATGACCTGCTGGAGATTCTTCTGGAGCTGTGCCCGGAGTCTGTCTATGTTCCGGCCCACATCTGGACGCCTCATTTTTCCCTGTTCGGGGCATTTTCCGGCTTTGATTCTGTGGAGGAATGCTTTGGAGACCTGTCGCCCCATATCCATGCCATGGAGACCGGGCTGTCCTCGGACCCGCCCATGATCTGGAGGGTTTCCGCCCTGGACCGCTATCAGCTGATTTCCAACTCTGACGCCCATTCGCCGGCAAAGCTGGGCCGGGAGGCAAATCTTCTGGACATCGAACGCTCCTATGAAGGGCTCCGAAAAGCCATTCAGACCGGGGAAGGTCTGGCCGGAACCATTGAGTTTTTCCCGGAGGAGGGAAAATACCACTATGACGGCCATCGGAAATGCGGCCTCTGCCTGGCGCCCTCTGAGACGAAAAAGTATGGGGGAATCTGCCCGGTCTGCGGGCGGAAGCTGACCATCGGGGTGTCCAACCGCATTGCGCAGCTTTCGGACCGGCCGGAGGGATACCAAAGAGCAGATGCAGCGGCATTTGAAAGCCTGGTGCCCCTGCCGGAGCTGATCGGTGCATCGGTGGGTCATTCTGCGGCCGGCGCCAGGGTTGGGAAAACCTACCAGTCCATGCTTCAGAAGCTGGGACCCGAGTTCTCCATCCTGCGGGAGCTTCCCCTGGAGGACATTCGCAGCGTGGCAGGCAGTCTGATCGCTGAGGGGATTGACAGGCTGCGGCAGGGAGCGGTTACCTGGCGGCCGGGCTTTGACGGGGAATACGGAAGCCTGTGCCTGTTTACCTCCAATGAGAGACAGCAGCTGGAAGGACAGATGGACCTGTTTCAGCTGCAGCCGGAGCTGATGGGGCAGGAAGAGGAGGCCCAGAAGCAGGTGCATAAGGGGCCGGAAGAGGTGCTTCCGAAGTCAGAGCATATGTGCCAGGACACGGCGGAGAGGAAGGCTGGCCAGGAGCGTAAGGGGCCGGAAGAGGTGCTTCCGAAGCCGGAATGGGCTGCGGTATCGGGCAGAGAGGAGCCTGTGTGGAATGAAAAGCAGCGCCAGGCCATCGAATCCATCGGGCGGGTGACTGCGGTGACAGCAGGCCCGGGCACCGGAAAGACCGGAACTCTGGCTGCCCATATTCTGCACCTGTTAGAGACCAGGCGGGTAAAGCCATCCTGCATCACGGCTGTAACCTTCACCAACCAGGCGGCGGGAGAGCTGCGGGAACGGATCCGGAGCCAATTGGGAAAGGGGCCTGCCGGAAGGCTGCAGATCGGAAGCTTTCATGCAATTGCCTGGAAGCGCTTGAAGGACTGCGGGATGGAGTTTTCCCTTGCAGGGGAGACAGAGACCCAAAGGCTGGCCGAAGAACTCTGCAGGGAATTTGGCCTAAGTATCTCTGCCTCCCGTCTCCTTCGGCAGATTTCCAATGAAAAAACCGGCATGTGTGAGCGGGATCCGGGCCTGGGGCAGGAAGCGCTGGGGCAGGAGGTGCTGGAGGCATATCAGAGGGGCCTGCAGGAATGGGGAGCCCTTGATTTTGACGATCTTCTGCTGGAAGCGCTGCATTTTGCCCGCAGGGAGGCAGGCGAACAGGGAAGGACCACGGATACCGGGCCATTTTCCTACCTGCTGGTGGATGAATTTCAGGACATCAATCCCCTGCAGTATCAGCTGATCAAGGCCTGGAACCAGAACGGGCGGGAGCTGTATGTGATCGGAGACCGGGATCAGGCCATCTATGGATTCCGGGGGGCGGATGCCGGCTGCTTCCAAAGGCTTGGGGAGGATTTCCCGGAGGTATGCCGGATAACATTGGAGGAAAATTACCGCTCCACCCCCCAGATTCTGGCTGCAGCCACCCAGGTGATTAACAAAAATCCCGGTGGCCAGAGGGCGTTCCGGTCCGGATTGCAGAGGCGGACAGCCAGCGGGCAGAAGCCATCTTCGTGGCAAAGGAGATCAATCGTCTGGCCGGGGGCATTGGGATGCTGGAGGCCCAGGAGCTGCATCCTGCAAGGGAGGGACAGGCCTGGGGCTTTGAGGATATTGCCGTGCTGTACCGGACCCACCGCCAGGCGGAGCTTCTGGAGGACTGCCTAAGACAGGAGGGGATTCCCTATGTGGTGGCAGGAAGGGATGAGTTCCTGAAGGAGCCAGTGGTGGAGGGAACCATCTGCTTCTTTCAGTCTCTCCTTTGTCCGGAGGACAAGCTGGCTGCCGAGAGGGCCCGGACACTGCTGTGGGGCCAGGAGCCGGAGGAAGGGGCGGAACGCACCCTTGCAGCCATGGCGGAGAAATATGCGCCCCTGGTGAAACGGAAAAAGCCCTGGAAGCTCCTGGAGGAATGGAGGAAGGATCTGAAGCCGGAGCAGCAAAAGGATATGGAAAAGCTGGAGCAGACAGCGGTGTTTTATCAGAAAATGCCGGAATTTCTGGAGGCTCTGAAGCTGGGAGTGGAGAGCGATCTGAAGCGCTGCGGGGGAAAACAGTACACGGCAGGCGCGGTTACCCTGATGACTCTTCACGGAGCCAAGGGGCTGGAATTTCCGGCGGTGATCATCTATGGGGCAAGAAAGGGGCTGATCCCCTTTGCAGGAGGGAAAACCGCACAGGAGGAAGAGGAGGAACGCCGCTTGTTTTATGTGGGCCTTACCAGGGCCCGGGAGGCGCTGATCCTCACAACCTCCCGGGAGCCCTCGGAATTTCTGGAGGAGCTTCCGGGGGAGCTGGCAGTGCGGGAAGCTGTGAAAATCGGCAAGCGGGAGGACAGCGGCAGGCAGATGAGCCTGTTTGACTTGATGTAAGCATGGCAGCAGAGAGCCGGGCTTTTGGAGCTGACGGGACTTAAGGATTAGGAGGAGTAAGAGGTATGGGATTTTTTGGAAAAAGGAAAACAGAAAAAAGGAAGGAAGAAAAGGCAGAAAAAAGGAAAGAAGAAAAGACAGAAAAAAGGAAAGAAGAAAAGGCAGAAAAAATGCCGGAGAAAGAACAGAAGGATTGGAAGGTGTATATTGAGGGGGCCGGGGGAACCATTGTCAGCAAATCCATTTTAAACGGCACTGCCAGGCTGAAATGGCTGTTTCGGCAGGAGAGCGAGTATGGAAATGGGTGGGTGGCATTTGGAGACAGTGACACTCAGGAATATGTGAATGATGCAAATAATATGTCCTTTGTAGATTTCAATACCCTGGCAAATATTGAGCCTGCCGTGGTATTTGTATTTTATATGCCTGTGGGCAGCGACCTGGAATTTCGCTCTGATCAGACCGGGAAATATTTTGTGGATGCCCAAACCGGGGAGGAGATTCGGGATACGGTGCAGCACCCGGCCCAGGCAGCCTTTGAGCAGAACCTGAAATTTCTCAACCAGGAGATATACCCTGCCGATTTTTTTGAGATGCTTTTTACGGAAAATAAGAAAATCAAGGTGGTCCGGGCAGGGGAGGCGGACTTCCCCACCGGAGAGGTGGTGCTTGCAGATCCCATTGCGTATCTGGGGAGCCCCTATGAGATGGTTCTGGACAAGCGGATTCTGGCGGGAAGCTATCCGGTGGAGCTGTCTGTCTGCCTCTCCTGGATTGCCGGCCTTAGGATTGCTGCCGCAAGGCTTTTGATCCGCCCAGGGCAGGCGGTTCACTATGAGATTGCCATGCCTAAGGGAAATAAGAGGGAAGACTTAGGAAAGCCCGGAGTATTTTCTGTGTTTGGCGTGGATACAGGGCTTGCCTGCTTTGCCGACGGGAGGCTTGCCCAGGAGTGCGGGGCTTTTTTTGAAAAATGGAGGAAGGATCATCCGGAGAAGAACAAATACACAGATTATTTCGCAGACCTCTTTCAGAAAAGCTATGAAGCCTGTCCGGAATTTCAGAATCAGGGAGGGAGCTTTCTGGAGTGGAAGCTGCCGGAGAGCGGACAGAGGGCGGTTCTTTTTTCCAGCGGCATGGGAGACGGGATCTATAGCGGATACTGGGGGCTGGATACAGCAGGGGAGCCTGTCTGCCTGACGGTACTGTTCATGAACCCGGAGTATTTTTGATAGCGAAAGAATGTCCCCATTTTAAAGGGGATTTGTACTCCAAAGGATGTTTCATCTTTTATTTAGGTGAAAGTCCTTTTATCTCTTTTTTACGAAATAAAATTCTTGACAATGCGCATAATGCGCATTACAATATGATTAAACGAAAGGAAAGGAGAGATGCTATGAATGAATAAGGAGGTATTGGATGAGATTTAGAGAAATTGAAAATATGATATTACAAAACGGATGGTATGATTAGGTAGTCAAAAGGGTATTTGTTATTTTATCCTTTTCACGATAGGACT
>CAJUQB010000114.1 GCA_910588285.1 uncultured Lachnospiraceae bacterium | reverse complement strand
ACGCCCCATATCCTCAGACACACATTCTGCACACGGTTAGCAAACGCAGGCATGAACCCCAAGGCGTTGCAGTATATCATGGGACACGCCAACATCACGATGACGCTGAACTATTACGCCCATGCGACCTACGATTCCGCAAAGGCAGAAATGGAGCGTCTGGCGGCATAATCCAATCGGTGGTTTTACTACCGCCGTACTACTTTTGGATTCAAAATTATGCCGAGAAGCACCAAGATATGCCAAGTATCTCCCGATATGACAAATGGCGAAAAAGCCTTAAAATCCAAGACTTATCGCCATTTGCCGAGATATGAAAAGATAATCTAAAAATTTGCTTGAGGTTTTATCCAAAAAACTATGGTAACTGATTAAATCTTTATTCAAATTGCGCTCTATCTGTATTTCTATTGGGTCAGGTGCTAATTCCGTCTTAAATTTGTACTGTAAAAAGGGAATTTTAGAAAACATACGAACCACCAAACCATATGTACTATTTAAATCTTTTCCTTCGACTAATTCAAAATAATTATCCTCATTATCCACAATTTGACATAAAGCATCTACTAATGACCTATCGCCATATTGAGATAAAGCTAAATTCAGTTGTTCCGTTTGTTTCTGTGTATAAGGTAAAACATATCTCTTAAAGTAATTAGGAGATTCTTCTATTGAATACACTACGTTTCTATAATTATTTATTTTTTCTATATCTTTAAATAGTAATAAATAAATTGCTGATATATTTTTATCTACCTGACTAGCTTCCTTTATATCATCAAAAGATTCAATTATTCTTTGCTTCAACGAAACACCATTAGAAGTCAATCTTTTAGAATATTCATATTCTAATTGTTCTAATGCATTTATTACTTTTTCTTCATCGTCTTCAAACCTCCTACAATCTATGGTGTTAACAAGAAAATAATTAGCAATTTTAGCGGATTTGTGCTTATAGAATTCTATTTTTTCATTACCAATACCAGAAATCTTAATATAATTATATGAGTTAAATATTTTATTAATTAAATCATTCATGATTGTTCAACTCCTCATCCGCTACATCTTTACTTATTATTCTGATAATTTTTGATTTATTGTAATTAATTTTTTGACGTTCAATCGAATCTGACGTTATATCCGCGATTTCATTTAATTCGTCTGAACCCATAACATTAAAATTAATTTGATTGTATCTATAATCTGACTTATTTAATCTGTCAGTAATTAGGACATCACTTTCATAAATAAGAAATTTGTCTTTATGATTTTCATGTAATTCTTTCTTCAATTGGTCTTCAAAATCTTCAATATATTCATTTTCATCTAAAGTCAATCGATAAATTTCCTCATCCCTTTTTGCTAAAATAACATTCGAATCACAATATCTTAAGCATTCTATCCTCTTCAAAAGTGTTAAAAATAAATTATTAATCACACTACCTCTTGGTAAATTATTTTTTGGTGTTCTTAAGAGTAACTTGTATAAAAAATCCTTTTTGTCTCTGTAACTTTTATTATCAATCTCCATCATCTGACGATATAAATTACACTCATTAGTAGTTTTACAAATTCCACATTCACTAAAAATACAATCTGTTCGAGTGCTATTTGGATATTTTTTAAATGTATCCTTTATCAACTGAAGCAGCTCATAATACATATATTCTGTAGTATTGCTTTCAGCTTTATAATTCTTTACTATTAAATCAAATAGTTTTAAAAATGATATTTTACAGGAATTCTTTTTACTTTGTGTATTGTGCTCCCTAATTACCTTTTTTATGAAAAGAACCAACTCATCATAAACAAATTGATAGTATATCTCATCATAATATATGCTCCCCTATGGATTAATCTTCTTTAATATTTTTTCAATAATCTTACATGAATTTTCTATAACCTCTGCAGATGTTGTAAATCGTTTATCATATATCTTCCACATATCTGAATCGCATTTTCCCTGCAATTTATCTCTACACAAAGATAACTCTGGTGCCACTTTCTGAATCACTTTGATAACATTTTGCTTTTCTTTATTGCCAGCACAGACAAAATCTAATATTTTATGTATTGAGCCTTTAGGTGCATTGGCAGTAATATTACTGGTTACTATATATTTTCCTTCTGTTTGTTTATATAATACATCGCTCTTTTTTATTTCTTTCCCACATGAAGTCTCCAATTTCTTTATCTCATCACTAAATTCTTTCTTTGTTTTAACCTCTTTATTTAATTCGGTTATAAGCTTTTCAATATGTTTTACAGTTTTATCAACAAAATCAAATGAAATAGAGGCTTGCGGAACAATATGAAAATATGCATTTTCAGTTTCATACTGCAATGCAGATAATATAAAACATGCTTTATCACTATCACATAAATCTATCTTTCCTGCCTTTACCTGATGCAAACTAACATAATTACCACCCTTAATAATTGAAAAATCTTCTTCACCCTCAATTCCTAATTTATATAAATTTATTTCTTCCCTATTTCCCAATTCAATTTCATGCCATATATGTTTCAACACAATAAACAAAGCTATATGCCCTTGATACTCAAACCCTTCCCAAGATGGAATAGCACTAAAAGGTGATATTATCTTTATCATTTTCTCTCCCCTTCCCGTATATCTACAACATCCACCTACCATCAAATCATACGAAAATGCCCCAACGCCTCCCTTATCGCCGCTTCTTTCTCTGGTGGACATTTCGGCTGTCTGGAATTTTCTGATTTTGGCAGATTATAGTTCACCCTCTCAATAATTCCACATTTTTCTTTTACCTGTGCGATATATAAACTGCTGACTTTCAATCCACTATGCTCCAACACATAATCCTTAATTTCCTCGTAGGTTGCTTTACTCTCCGCAGCCGTCAAATCAAGCTCGTCCATCTGAAGCTCCACCTCGATATGATGGTCTGCATGAAGTTTGGACAATAAACATACCGTTTCCACATTCCCCGAAGCCGGAAACATATCCACACAGCACACCCGCTCCACCCGATACCCGGCCTCCTGCAGCACCACCAGATCCCTGGCCAGACTGGTAGGCTTACAGGACACATACACCATCCGCTCCACCCCATAACCAATGATCTGCTTCAACGCCTTGGGATTTACCCCGTCTCTCGGCGGATCCAGCACAATAAAATCCGGCTTCTCCTCAATCCCATCCAAAACCTTAAGCACATCCCCGGCCAGAAATTCACAGTTGGAGAGCCCGTTTGCAGCCCCATTCTCCCTGGCAGCCTCCACTGCCTCCTCCACTATCTCCACGCCAATCACCTTTTTGGCTACCCCGGCCAGCAGCTGGGCAATGGTTCCCGTTCCGCTGTAAAGGTCATACACCACCTTGCCGTCCCCGGCATCCGCCACATACTCCCGAACCGTCTCATAGAGCACCTCCGCCCCCAGAGAATTCGTCTGGAAAAAGGAAAAGACAGAGATCTTGAACCGCAGACCCAGCAGCTCCTCATAAAAATAATCCTGGCCGTACAGAACCTTTGTCCCCTGGTTGATAACCGCGTCTGCCACACTGTCATTGACCGTATGCAGAATCCCGGCAATCCTCCCCGCCAACGGCAGCGCCAGGAGCATATTCACCATCCCCTCCAGCAAACCGGCCTCCTCATTGCCCCCAGTGGCCTTTCGCGTCTCCTCATTTCTCCCAGTCGCCTTCCGCGCCTCCTCATTGTCCCCAGACGCCTTTCGCGTCTCCTCATTTCCCCCAGTGGCTCTCTGTCCGGCCTCCTGGCTGGTCGTCACCAGATCAATCAAAATCTCTCCCGTCATAGCCCCCTTGCGCACCAGCAAATGCCGCAGATATCCCTGGTGGGTGGCCTTGTGGTAAAAGGGCGTGCCCTGGTGGGTAAAATACCCCAATACCCCTGCCAGGATACGGCTGTAATCCTCATCCGCAATCCGGCAGCCCTCCACTGTCACAATATCATGGAAGCTCCCCCGCTTGTGCATGCCAAGGGCAAGAGGCCCGCCCTTGACGGTATCTCCAAAGGAAAACTCCATCTTATTGCGGTAGCCAAACTGCCTGGGGCTTGCCTTTACCCCCTCGAAAATCTCTTCGAACTGGCAATAGGGGGCGCACACCGGCTCCAGAAGCTCCCGCACCTGCCAGGTCTTCAGCTTATGCTGCTCCTCAATGGGCAGACTCAAATAAGTGCAGCCCCCGCAGCTGCCAAAATGGGCGCACACCGGCTCTGTAAGCTCCAGGGGGGAGGGACTTAAGACCTCCACCAGACGTCCTTCTCCCCGGCCCTTCCGCACCTTTGTCACCAGGCAGGAAATATGCTGACCCGGAATTACATTTTTCACCATAGCCTGCCCGCCCTCATCAAGCTCCACCAGACCCTTATTGGGAAACTGCACCTTTGTCACCTGACCGCTGTAAATTTGACCCTTTTTCATATAAACTCCTCCCGTCCTGTTTCTCTCATCCTGTTTCTTTCGTCCTGCTTCTCTCGTCCTGTTCGTTTCGTCCTGTTCCTCTCGTCCTGCTGCAAACGGCAGCTCCAAAAAACCCTGCCTACAAAAAGGGAGAATCCCGCCTGCGAGATTCTCCGCTCATCCTACATATTCCTGTTCCTTTATTGCTCTTTCTATGGTTGTTATTCCTTCTCTGCGGGCTCCTCGTCCTCATCGTCAAAGAAATCGTCCTCGAAATCATCGTCGAAGTCGTCTTCAAAATCCTCCAGATAATCCGGAGTAAAGAAACGATAAACCGCGTAAGCGATACCGGCAACTGCCGCTACTGCACCTACAATGGCAAGGATCCAGAGAACCTTGGACTTCTTCTCATCCTTATCCTGTCTGTGAAGAAGATCGTTGATTTTTGCTGCGCTTAATAATTCTTCTACTTTGTTCATATCTGACCGCTCCTTTTTATCTATTTTTTACCTTGCTGCTGCTTTTTATTCATCCATATTAGTATATCACATTTTTTCCGATACGCATACCATATTTTAGAAATTTTATAATTTTTTTAGCTTCGCAAACACTGCAAACATTTTTTTCGTGCCATATGTATCAAAATCCACCGTTACCTCATAGTCCTTCCCGCCTGCTGCAATGTTTGTCACTGTCCCGTCGCCGAACTTGATGTGGCGTACCCGATCTCCCACCTCATACCCAGGGCCCCGGCCCTCTGTGGAGGCACTGCCAAATCCGGCGGCAGCTGCCGCGCTGGCATACAGCTGTGCGCCTGTCTGCATAACAGGCTTGTGGAAGGCGCTCTTGGCCTTCTGGTAGACCTGATCCATCCGGGCCTCCAGGCCTGAGGCCTTCTCCTTCTGGGGCGTCCGGCCCAAAAGCTCCGGCGGGATCTCCCGCACAAACCGGGATACCTTATTGTACTGGGTCTCCCCCCGGATCATCCGCATCCGGGCGCTGGTAATGGTCAGATGCTCCATGGCCCGGGTGATCCCCACATAACAGAGCCTCCGCTCCTCCTCAATCTCTGTGGGATCGTCGGAGGTAATGGTCATGTAGCTAGGGAAGATGCCGTCCTCCAGCCCTGCCAGATATACCTGGGGAAATTCCAGCCCCTTAGCGCTGTGGAGGGTCATCAGCACCACATAATCGCTGCCTGCCTCCAGGCTGTCAATATCCGCCACCAGGGCGACCTCCTCCAGAAAACCGCTCAAGGAAGGCGCTTTCCCTTGGGAACGGCACTTGTCCTCATAAGCAGCAGCCTTGCTGATCAGCTCATCCATGTTCTCCCGGCGGGCCGCTGCCTCCTCCTCGCTCTCGTTGCGGAATTCCTCCATGTAATCCGTGGTCTCGATGATCTCCTCCAACAGCTGGGGCAGAGACAGGAATTCCACCTTGCTGCGCATCACCTGAATCAAATCCACAAAGGGCCGGATCTTTGCCGCCGTGCGGCCCAGCCCCGGAATGTCCTCTGCAAACTTTAAGGCATTGTAGAAGCTCAGCTCCCCGTCATTGGCAAACTGCTGCACCTTGGCCAGGGTGGCGGCCCCGATTCCCCGCTTGGGCACATTGATGATCCTGCGCACCGCCAGGTCGTCCCGGGCATTGTCAATGGTTTTCAGATAGCAGAGCAGATCCTTGATCTCCCGGCGGGCATAGAAGTTCACCCCTCCCACCACCTTGTAGGGGATGCCGCTGACCACAAAACGCTCCTCAAAAAGGCGGGACTGGGCATTGGTACGGTAGAGGATCGCACAGCCCCCATAGCTGCAGGCGCCGCTTCGGACTCTTCCTTCAATATCCTGCACAATGTAATCCGCCTCGTCATATCCGGAGTCAAACTGCCGGAAATCCACCTTATCCCCTTCGCCATTCTCCGTCCACAGGGCCTTGGGCTTGCGGCCCACATTGTTGGCAATCACGCTGTTGGCCGCCTCCAGGATATTCCTGGTGGAGCGGTAATTCTGCTCCAGCTTAATCACCCTGGCATCCGGGAATTCCTTCTCAAAATTCAAGATATTATAGATGTTGGCTCCCCGGAATTTGTAGATGGACTGGTCGTCATCCCCCACCACACACAGGTTCCGGTACTTGCCCGCCAGGGTCTGAATCAGCTGGAATTGGGCCGTGTTGGTATCCTGGTACTCGTCCACCATGAGATAGCGGAACCGCTCCTGGTAATAGTCCAGCACCTGGGGATCCGCCCGGAACAGCTCCACGGTCTTCATAATCAGGTCGTCAAAATCCAGGGCATTGTTCTTCAAAAGCATACTCTGGTATTCCCGGTATACCTCTGCCTGCTTCCTTTTTGCAAAATCAGCCCCTGCATTCAGGGCAAACTCCTCCGGGGAAATCAGCTCGTCCTTGGCCCGGGAAATGGCGCTAAGGAAGGACCTCTCCCGAAAAATCTTGGTATCAATATTCAGCCGCTTGCAGATATCCTTCATCAAGGTCTTCTGGTCATCCGTATCATAGATGGTAAACCGCGTGTCATAGCCCAGCCGGTCAATATGGCGCCGCAGGATCCGCACACAGCTGGAATGGAAGGTGCTCACCCAGACGCTCTCTGCGCCAAAGCCCACCATATTGTCAATCCGCTCCCGCATCTCCCCGGCAGCCTTGTTGGTAAAGGTAATGGCCATAATATGATAGGGGTTTACCCCCTTCTCCTCAATGAGGTATGCCGTCCGGTGGGTCAGCACCCGGGTCTTGCCGCTTCCTGCCCCTGCCAGGATCAGCACAGGCCCCTCGGTCTGAAAAACAGCCTCCTGCTGCATTGGATTCAAAGTATCGTATCTACTCATAGAAAACTCCTTCGCGAACATTTGTTTTAGTGTATCACTTCCTGTCAAATTTTGCAACTGTCAGATAAAAATATCCTCAATTTCCCCTTGTCATATGGTTTTATAAACTATATAATGTGTTATAAGGCATACCTATTTGTCCATAATTCTGGACAGTAAGGAGGAATCGCCCTTCGGGCATACCTATTTGTCCATAATTCTGGACAGTAAGGAGGAAATATGACAATTGATGCAAAAGACTTACTGAATAGTATTCTGGCAAGCATTTCCCGGATTAACTACGTGAAGCCGGACGACTTGCCCAACATAGATTTGTATATGGATCAGGTCACCACCTTTATGGACCAGCAGCTGGCCTCCTCCAAGCGCCGAAGCGAGGACAAGGTGCTGACCAAGACCATGATCAACAATTATGCCAAGAATAACCTTCTGCCCCCGCCGCTGAAGAAGAAATACACCAAGGAGCATGTGCTGATGCTGATTTTTATTTATTATTTTAAAAACATCCTCAGCATCAGCGATATCCAGTCCATCCTTGGCCCGATCACGGACAAATATTTCGGCAGCCAGGACGATTTTAACCTGGAGGAGATCTACGCAGAGGTCTTCCGCCTGGAGAAGGGCGCCGTAGAGCGCCTGGAGAAGGATATCACCAGGAAGTTCCAGATCAGCCTGGACACCTTTCCCATGCTGGAGGGCGAGGACCGGGAGGAAATGCAGCAGTTTGCATTTATCTGTATGCTGGCTTTCGATGTCTACATTAAGAAGCAGCTGATCGAAACTTTGATTGACATCAACAAACCCGCCGAGTAACCGGCGGGTTTGTCCCTTGTATAGCTTCTGTTATTTTCTCACCAGCAGGGATTTTCCTGTCATCTCCTTTGGCTGCTCCATCCCCATAACCTGGATGAGGGTGGGAATAATATCAGCCAGGCAGCCTCCCTCCCGGAGAGTGTAAGCCTCGTCATAATTTATGAGGATAAAGGGCACCGGATTGATGGTGTGGGCCGTGAAGCTCTCGCCTGTCCCATAATCCACCAGCTGCTCTGCATTGCCATGATCCGCGCACAGGAACATCACGCCCTCTGCCTCCTTCAGGGCCGCAACAGCCCTTCCCACGCAGGCATCCACCGCTTCCACTGCCCCAATGGCCGCAGTCTCCACACCGGTATGTCCCACCATGTCCGGATTGGCAAAATTAATGATAATCACATCGTATTTGCCGCTTCCGATGGCCTCCACCAGCTTGTCGCACACCTCATAGGCGCTCATTTCCGGCTTCAGGTCATAGGTAGCCACCTTGGGGGAATTCACCAGGATCCGGTCCTCTCCCTGATTGGGCTCCTCCACGCCGCCATTGAAGAAAAAGGTCACATGGGCGTATTTCTCCGTCTCCGCAATGCGGGCCTGAGTTTTCCCGTGATCTGCCAGGAACTGCCCGAAGGTATTGGCGAGCTCCACCTTGTGGAAGGCAATCTGCTTGTTGGGGATCGTCACATCATACTCCGTGAAGCAGACATAGAACACGTCCTTTCTCGGCCCCCGGTCAAAGCCGTCAAACTCCTCCATACAGAAGGTTCTTGTAATCTCCCTGGCCCGATCCGGACGGAAATTAAAGAAAATAACGGTATCTTTGTCCTGTATCGTTGCCACCGGGGCCCCGTCCTTTGTAATCACGGTAGGCACAACAAATTCATCCGTTACCTCCTCTGCATAGGAGGCCTCCAGAGCGGCTGCCGCATCCTGGGCCTGCTTCCCCTCGCCGGCAGTCAGCGCCCGGTAAGCCTTCTCCACGCGGTCCCAGCGGTTGTCCCGGTCCATGGCATAATAGCGGCCGATCACCGTGGCAATCTCCCCCACGCCGATCTTTTGCATCTTATCCTGCAGCTCCTCCACAAAGCCTTTGCCAGAGGTGGGGGAGGTGTCACGGCCGTCCAGGAAGCAATGCACATACACCTTGCTTATGCCCTCGCGCTTTGCCATCTCCAAAAGCCCGTACAGATGGGTGTTGTGGCTGTGTACGCCGCCATCGGACAGCAGACCGTACAGGTGCAGGGCAGAGTCCTTCTCCTTCACATGCTCCATGCCTGCCTTTAAGGCCTCATTCTTGAAAAAGTCCCCGTCCTGGATCTCCTTGGTGATCCTGGTCAGCTCCTGGTATACAATCCTCCCGGCTCCCATATTCAGGTGGCCTACCTCGGAATTGCCCATCTGTCCCTCCGGCAGCCCTACTGCAAGGCCGCTGGCATTCCCCTTTACAAAGGGATATTCCTTCATCAGGCGGTCAATGTTTGGGGTATTGGCCTGTGCCACCGCATTCCCCTCTGTCTTGTCATTGAGACCAAACCCGTCTAAAATCATAAGTACCGTTGGTTTTTTACTCATATCATTTCCTTCTTTCCGCAATGCTTTACTCCGTCGGCGTAATGGTCCCATTTTCATCAATGGCCACACCGCTGGAAATTGACTCCATATATGCTAAAATTCTGTCCCACTCTTCCCCTTCTGCCATAACAGTGGTATTTTTCTTCTGGATACATGGCAGAAAACGGAAATCCATGGTTCCGTCCTTATGGATCACCAGCTGGGCGATCCCTGTATCCAGCTTGTTGCTGTTAAACCAAAAATTCCCAAGGCTGTAGATGACCGGCACCCCGTCCATATACTGGCAGCCCTGCAGGCAGTGGGTATGGCCGCCGATGATGGCATCTGCCCCCGCATCCACAAAGGCCTGGGCCAGGGCAGTCTGATCCGATTCAAAATACGCAGCCTGCTCTGTCCCCCAGTGCACATAGACAATGACATAATCTGCGCAGGCTTGGGCCGTCTCGATTACTGACAGGAATTTGGACAGGTCGTCTGTTTTCAGCACCCCCGGTTCCGTCTCTGTGGCCTGCCTGGTGTAGTTAAGGGTCCGCTCAATCTGAGTGGCGGACACAATGGCGATCTTGCGGCCATTTGCAATAAAGTAGGAGGGCATCATGGCCTCTGCCAGGTTCTCTCCTGCCCCCACATAGGGAATGCCCGCATGTTCCAATGTCTCCATGGTATCCAGCAGAGCATCCGGCCCGTAATCATAGGCATGATTGTTGGCCAGGGATACAATATCCGTCCCCATCAGCTCCAGGAGGTACACACGGTCCGGATGCGCCCGGAAGGTATATGCCTTGCCCGCCAGAGGCTCGCCTCTGGTACTGTAGGTAAATTCATTGTTCACCATCAGGAGATCCGCTCCCTGAAGCTCTGCCATCACATCCGGACTTAAGCAGTCAAAAATCCCGTCTACCTGCTTATCCAGATATACGGTGGAGGACCAGCCCTCCGAAAAATTGATATCTCCGATAAAATCCAGCACAATGGCATCCTCAGAGGCACATTCCTTCCAGTATACCCGCTCCAGGCTGTGGCTTTGCAGTCCCAGCTCCCTGCAGTAGGTATTCCACAGAACATGGATGGAGCTTCCGGTCAGCTCGTACCAGAGCTGTGGGTCGCTGGCCCCCTGCTCCACTGCCTCTGCCAGCCCAAACACAATATCGTTCCCATAATTGGAGGCAATCCAGGACAAAAACACAACGTCCACCAGATAGCCGCCGACAAATTCTTTGGTACAGTTATTTAAAATCGTCTCACAGGTGCTCTCAAGAGTCATCAATTCCCCGGGAAGGCGGCCTGCCTCCTCCGGCTCTGTCCGGGTCAGGCCATCCTCTGGAGCTGTCCCAGACAAGGTATCCTCCTGCGCATCATGCTGCTGTGAGGGCTGTCGGTCCTGCTTCTGGCCCTGGCTTCCGGAAATCTCATCGCCGCTGCCGCATCCAAACAGCGCTGCAGCCAGGCAGAATGCTGCTATCATTGCCACAATATTTTTCTTCATCGGTCATCCTCATCTGATGGGGCATGGTATTTCCCTGTCATGAATAACAGGGCTGCAATTACAGCCCTGTTATACTCCAGTGATAAATAGGGCTGGGGTTTCTCACAGCCTATTATATACTATCGCAATCCCTGTAGCAAATGATTTTTACTGGTAGCAGACAATTTTTCCGAAATCAGCCTTCAGGGACGCGCCGCCAACCAGACCTCCGTCGATATCCGGCTTTGCAAACAGCTCTGCTGCATTGCCTGCATTCACAGAACCGCCATACTGGATGCGGATGGCTTCTGCCGTAGCTTCATCATAGATCTCGCCAATACACTGCCGGATAGCGCCGCAGACCTCCTCCGCCTGATCGGAGGTAGCCGTCTTGCCGGTTCCGATCGCCCAGATGGGCTCATAAGCAATGACTGCCGTCTTGGCCTGATCTGCCGTCACATCCAGGAATGCAATCTTAATCTGCTGACGGATCCAGTCAATGGTAATGCCCTGCTCCCGCTGTGTCAATGTCTCGCCGCAGCAGATAATGGGGGTAATCCCATGCTCAAATGCCTTCCGCACCTTCTTGTTGACTGTCTCGTCTGTCTCTGCAAAATACTCCCGGCGCTCGGAATGGCCGATAATGACGTATTTTACACCAACGTCTGTCAGCATGTTGGGAGCGATCTCTCCTGTATATGCGCCGCTCTCCTCATAGTACATGTTCTCCGCGCCAATCTGGATATTGGAGCCCTTTGCCGCCTCCATAGCCGGAATGATGTCAATGGCCGGAACACAGAATACAACGTCCACATCCTCATTGGCCACCAGGGGCTTTAATTCATTTACCAGTGCAACTGCCTCGCTGGGAGTCTTATTCATCTTCCAGTTTCCGGCAATAATTTTTCTTCTTGCCATTTCTATTCTCCTCTCCTTTTTCGGAAGCTCTGTTTGCTGCGCTGCTTTCGATCACTTATCGGTTGCCGCTGCAACGCCGGGAAGCTCCTTGCCCTCTAAGAATTCCAGGGAAGCGCCGCCGCCGGTGGAAATGTGGCTCATCTTGTCGCCATATCCCATCTGATTCACTGCTGCTGCGGAATCGCCGCCGCCAATGATGGTGGTTGCATCTGTATCTGCCAAGGCCTTGGCCACTGCCAGGGTTCCGGCTGCCAGGGTCGGATTCTCAAATACGCCCATGGGTCCGTTCCAAACTACCGTCTTGGCGCTCTTAACTGCCTCTGCAAACAGCTCCGCAGTCTTGGGACCGATGTCGCAGCCCTCCTGGTCAGCAGGTATGGATGCGCTGTCATATACCTGGGTCTCCACCTCAGCGTCAATGGGGCTTGGGAAAGCCTTTACCGTCACAGTGTCCACCGGAAGCAGCAGCTGCTTGCCCAGCTTTTCTGCCTTTTCCATCATTTCCTTGCAGTATGTGAGCTTCTCATTGTCGCAGAGAGAGGTTCCGATCTCATAGCCCTGGGCCTTCAGGAATGTGTATGCCATACCGCCGCCAATGATCAGGGTATCGCATTTTTCCAGCAGGTTATTGATCACATTGAGCTTGTCAGCCACCTTGGCTCCACCCAGAATTGCCACAAAGGGACGCACCGGGTTCTCCACGGCATTGCCCAGGAAATCAATCTCCTTCTGCATCAGATATCCGACTGCCGCAGTCTCCACCAGGGCGGAAACACCCACATTGGAGCAATGGGCACGATGTGCCGTGCCAAAGGCATCATTGACAAAAATATCGCAGAGAGAAGCCAAATCCTTGCTGAAGGCTTCGCCGTTCTTGGTCTCCTCTGCACGGTAACGGGTATTCTCCAGAAGCACCACGTCGCCGTCCTTCATGGCCTCTACAGCCGCTCTGGCATTGGGGCCTACCACCTCATTGTCCGCAGCAAAGGTTACCGGCTGGCCCAAAAGCTCTGACAGGCGCACTGCCACAGGCGCTAAGGACAGCTCCGGCTTGGGCTCTCCCTTGGGCTTGCCGAGATGGGAGCAGAGGATTACCCTGCCGCCGTCTGCAATCAGCTTCTTGATGGTGGGAAGGGCCGCCACCAGACGGTTCTCATCCGTGATGCTCCCGTCCTTTAGGGGTACGTTAAAATCGCATCTGCAAAGCACACGCTTGCCTGCCACATTGATATCGTCTACCGATACTTTGTTCAAAGACATGTCATTTCCTCCTTCTTGTCCTGCCCTTTGGGCATACAGGCAGCCCAAAGGATCGTCCGTGTTTATTCTGAAAAAAGAGCCCGGCCCTTGCAATCCGCCGGTGTTCCGACAGATCAAGACCGGACCCTCGATGAGTCTCTTTTCTTACTTCAGGTCAAAAACCCCGCTGCAGGCAGCCATCCGGCTCGCTGCTGGCGGAAATGAATGACTCTTATGCCAGCTCAGAGAAGTACTTGATGGTACGAACCATCTGAGAGGTGTAGCTGTTCTCATTGTCATACCAGGACACAACCTGTACCTCGTACAGATCCTCGGAAATCTGGCATACCATGGTCTGAGTTGCATCGAACAGAGAGCCATAGGTCATTCCAACGATATCGGAGGAAACGATCTCATCCTCATTGTAGCCATAGGACTCATTGGCTGCTGCCTTCATGGCTGCGTTGATGTCTTCCTTGGTAACGCCGGCCTTCTTGATCACTGCGGTCAGGATGGTGGTGGAGCCGGTGGGGGTGGGCACACGCTGTGCAGCTCCGATGAGCTTGCCGTTCAGCTCGGGAATTACAAGGCCGATTGCCTTGGCAGCGCCTGTGCTGTTGGGAACAATGTTCACTGCTGCCGCACGGCTTCTTCTCAGATCACCCTTTCTCTGGGGTCCGTCCAGAGTCATCTGGTCGCCGGTGTAAGCGTGGATGGTGCACATAATACCGGACTGGATCGGTGCATATTTATTCAGTGCATCTGCCATAGGTGCCAGGCAGTTGGTAGTGCAGGAAGCAGCGGAAATGATGGTATCCTCCGGCTTCAATGTGGTATGGTTAGTGTTGTATACAATGGTGGGAAGGTCATTTCCTGCCGGTGCAGAGATTACAACCTTGCGTGCGCCTGCATTGATGTGTGCCTGTGCCTTTTCCTTGGAGGTATAGAATCCGGAGCACTCTAACACTACGTCAACCTTCAGCTCACCCCATGGGCAGTTGTTTGCATCCGGGAATGCATAGATTTTGATTTCCTTTCCGTCAACAGTGATGGAATCCTCTCCGGCGGTAACCTTATCGCAAAGTGCATATCTTCCCTGAGAAGAATCGTACTTCAGCAAATGCGCCAGCATCTTCGGGCTTGTCAGGTCATTGATTGCCACAACCTCATATCCTTCTGCTCCGAACATCTGTCTGAACGCCAGACGGCCGATACGGCCAAAACCATTAATTGCTACTCTTACTGCCAT
>CAJUQB010000113.1 GCA_910588285.1 uncultured Lachnospiraceae bacterium | reverse complement strand
TTTGTATATCTTTATTTAATTGCATTGGATTTTCCGTCGTCGGTTTACCCGGTGTCGGATTTTCCAATATCGGATTGCCCGGTGTTGGATTTTCCAATGTCGGGTTATCCAATCCCGGCGGGGTGTCGTCCGGCGGCTGGGGCTGTTCATAAATGGTGTATTCAATGGCGGTCATTTTGCCTTTCTCGTCCCGTCCCTGCCGCCGCTTGATATATCCGGCTTTTTCCAGCTCCCATACGGCGGTACGGATAGCGTCGATACTTTCCCGGTTGATCTGTGACAGCCCCGCAAGGGTGTAGTCCCAATCTTCGGGAAGTGAAAGCATTTGCGACAAAAGCCCCTTTGCCTTTAAGGTCAGTTCCTTGTTGCGTAAATGGTGGTTGCTCATAACGGTATAGCCCTTGTTGCGCTCCACTCGGAAAACTGCCATAGCTTCATCACTCCTTTGGTTGTGGATTTGTTACGCGATAGAACGCCATTTTGCCGGGGTTAGGTATAAATCCCTGTCCCCGGCAAAAGTGCGCCCGCAAAGCCGCATATAGCAAGGCTCTTTTTGCCCCTACTGCGTAACATGAGGGCATAAAAAAAGCGGCGTTCCTGTTCTCCCGTGTTGGGATAGAGAAACGCCGCGTATGCGTCGTATTCAGTTTTCATTTATTCTTTCTCAATGCTGTGTGCTGGTGGCTGGGCTGGCAGGGTTCCGGGCGGCATATCAAGGCTCTTTCCCTCAAAAGTAGTAAATTGGTAGTAAATTCAGCTTGAAATCCTGCTTGTATGCCCGTAAATCAAGGCTTTTTTGAGATAATCAACCATTTTCTAAGAAAACTGTATCAATTCCATTAATCTTAAATGATGCACTCATTGTAGAATTAAAACCATTAATTACATTTCTAATATCAGGCATTTCTAAAACTATCTCTATACTTGATGTGAAGCTGCCAGTGGTAGCTTGTTTATTTATAAAGGTAAGTTCACCATTTTTCCTTGTGTAATACCAATCACCACGACCAGAACCAGATCCTTTTAATTCCGCACCAACATCAGAAAGCATATCATGATTTGGATAATTTCTATATATTCCTGTTGGATAATTAAAAGTCATAGATAAATCACCAGCGTTGAATACTTTATCGCCTGTATACTCTACCCTTAAAGTGGCATTTATCTTATTACTCTGATCTTTTACAAACAGAGTATCGTTTTCTGTTGAATCTTCAATAGTTCCGTATTTAAGAGAAAACTTGAAATTATCTATATCAGTTCCAGTGACTTCCTTTTCTGGAAGAGTTTGTCCTGAATCGGAGTACTCGACAACAGGCTCAACAGATCCAGTAGTAGAATTTGAAAACCTTACTCCAAACACATCACTTGATAAATTTGGAAGAACTGTTGACAATAACATTACCATGCTTAAAATAAAAGCAATAATTTTATTTGATTTATTTTTCATTTAACTAATATCTCCTTTCTTAACAACAACAGCGCAGCCATTCATTAAGCTACGCTGATATTTGAATAAATAACTCCTACCCATATAATGAAGAAGGAGCTATTTTAATCGCCATATTCAATTAAAAAAAGAGCGTATCAGCTGACAAGAGAGTATTGCAGATGCTGATACGCCCTTGACTAATAAAATTATATCACACCACGACATTATTTGTAAAGATAGGCAAAAAGAAGGAGCATAGCCATAAGCCATACTCCCAAGGGTTAGAGCAACGGTATTATTCGGTATCTGTTATTACATCTTTTGTCAGAGAAAGAGCAAGTTCTGTTTTGCGTAGCTCATTAGCCACAGCCATTGACTTTTTACCACCTAAATACTTAATTTGATACCTTTTAAAATCAATATCATTCATCATATTGTAATTCATCTGTTTAGCAGCTTCATCTAAAGATAACCCATTATCCAGAAGTTCTAGGAACTTATCAAAATCATCAGGAACAGAACCATGCCGTTTTGGTTTTTCCGATATATGGTATTTCTCTTCCTGTTCCAGTAAGTCCTTATAGTAATTGGGATCAGTTGTCTCATATTCAGTTGCCAGCCGATAGAACCGCTTTTTACCAATATCCATAAGTTTATTATGGTAGGTATCCTTTTCAGCCAGGAAATAGTTCTCATAAAGCCAATATACAGTAATAAAATTCTCTGGCCGTCCTTTAAATTCTCTTCCTCTATTAGTTTTTACTTCCAAAGTATCTATTGCAGCCAGTTTTTCCTTTATAATGTCTGGATAATCACTTCCATTATATAGAAGATTTTCTGGTAAGCACATAGACCAGTCACAGGTAGATAGAGGATCTAGGTTATCGTTTGCTGGATTAGAATAGTCTGGAATAAGTAAACCGATACCAGCTTCATAGATTTTTAAGTAGTTTTCTTTTATTTCCCCAGGAGTGATACCTAAAGCAGATATATTTATAATAACAATGCAGTCCCCAAAGCCAGAAGAGGTAAGGATGTTTTTAAGTTTACTCCGTGTTCGGTATGACGCAGTAACCAAATCAACATGTAAACAATCTTCCGACAGCATCATATTATTAAATTGTGTTTTTAGAGCTTGGTAAGCCTTTGTCTGTTTTAAAGCTTCGGCATCTGTTCTTGGTATCGTTACAGAAGAGACACAGCCATATCCATATATTTGTTTCATATTCTATCTTCCTTTTCAGAAATGTTAATACTATTATAGGAAAGAACTTATAATTAATCAAGAAAAAGGTTCATAGAAATAGCAATTTTTGATTGACAAAGGTTCTTAAACATAGTATAATATTCCGAATACAAACTACCAAACAAGGAAAAAGGACGAAGCCTTTAATTTAATGTGGTGAAACACAAGCGATATTCCTTACTTGGTAGGCGGTCTAATACCGAAAACATTGCAGCTTTATTCCTGATACTGAAAACATCAGGAGATAGGGACAAAATGAAGGAGGTATGGGGTATGGAGAACACACCAACCTTTGATTGCCCCGAAGAATATAAGGGAAAGCTATTTCTTACAGCTTCTGATATGCAAACCATTTTCCAGCTGGGAGAGAATAAAACCTATGAATATCTAAAAGAAGCACCATTTAGGGTAATCAAAGTAGGAAATCAAATAAGAGTTGTAGCTGTTTCCTTCTGGAAATGGTATAACGAAGGAGTATAAGGAGCCAGAAATGGCTCTTTTTTCTTTTGTCCACTATTCATAATAACTCATATGTGCTAAAATGTTATTATATGTCAAACCATGACGAACATTAAGGAGGAATGAGCATGGAGTTAATAGATGGACTGCAAAAACACCAGAGATTACAACAGCTGCTTGAAAAGGTTGAAAGACGGATAAACGAAAAAGATCCAGATGATGCAGCTCTTAATATGCGTAAAATACTGGAATATATAACTACAGAATATATGAAAGAATATGCACAGCAGTTAGTAAAGGAAGACTTATGCGGAACCATAAATGGATTAGAAAGATCTGGAATTCTATCAAGAGAAATAGTTAGCTTATTCCATAAGATTAGAATGGCTGGAAACGCTAGTGGGGCACATTTTAAAGAGAAAGAGGGATCTTTACAAAAGACACAATCTTTATATAAGCAGTTATTGGCATATATTCCTTCATTTTTAGAGGATTTTCCAGAACCAAGTAAGAAAGAAGTGTCTGATAATCCTTTTGATATTGATTATATGTCAATTACTCCTTTACAGATTGACTTTCCAGACTATAAAAAAAGGCTAGACTATGATAGCCTTTTTCCAGCAAATCCACCAGAAGATTGGTATCCAGAAGGTGAGTTGCGTGACTCGATTGATAGTCTTTCTTGGTTATTCAATGATGAAAGGTATCTTTATAGGGAAAATAAGAGATTATATATTAATAGATTTCAATTAGTGATAGATACTGTTAATAGAATACAAAGATTTTTGGAAATGGGGTATGATGATAGTAGATTTGCAGAACCTAATTACATACATGTTCCTGCTATAGTCCAAGAATACTTTAAATTCTCATATGTTATATACAATTCAGTAGAAGAAACTATCCAAGGCCCCAATGGAATGGTGGCAAAAACTGGAAGATATAAAGGAAAAGGTAGCTATGCAGATGTTGAAGCTGGTAGAATAATTAATGAATTAGCAGCCTTTCAAAAAAATATTATTATTCCTGATTGTGTAACAAAAATAGATAAGCATGATTATATAGATATTTCTAGCGATACTGAAGCAATATATCTTCCAACAACTATGATAGCAAATCAAACTTTTGCTTGGTTGAGAAAAATTCCTATTGGAATTAGAATTTACATGAAAACAGGCGAGGAATGCTTATTTGAAGGTAATGTAATTTATACGAGAGACAAGAAAAAGATATTGTATGCAACAAGTATGGTTCCAGGATTTTTCCAAGTGCCTGACGAAGTTCAATGTATTGGAGAAGGTGCTTTTAAAAATACTAAAATTAGAACCATCTTTTTAAACAATGTGAAGAGGATTGAGAGCGAGGCTTTTGCATATTGCAAATATTTAAAGAATGTTTTACATACTTGTCAATTAAGCAAAATTGGGGAAAATGCTTTTAAGGATTGTAAGGAACTAGAGACTTCGGAATTTACGGCTATAGTTAATAATGGAGCCACTAGAATTGAGTCTGGTGCCTTTGAAGGGTGTCCAGAACCTAAAGGGGAACTACCAGATAAAAGTTATACATTTAAAAATAGTTTTCAACTAAAACCTACTGGAAGGACTATTGGTGTAAGCGGATTGAGTAAAGAAGAAAAAGAAAAGATAACCGAGCTTATTATACCTGAAGGGATAACTCATATTAGTGGATATGATGGTATTCAAGCAAGAAGAATAATTTTTCCGAGTACACTTACAAGTATAGAAAATAAGACAACGACAAATCCTTATTTAGAAGAAGTAAATCTTCCTGATGGAGTAAGATCCATAGGCAGTACTGCTTTTAAAGGATTTATAAGATTAAAAAAGGTAAGGATACCAGATACTGTAAAAGAAATATATATAACTTCATTTCAGAATTGTATTTGTCTGGAGGAAGTTGAAGTCCCTGAAAGGTTTAGACATTTTTTTAAGTCATATCCGAATGTAAAATTTACGACACCAGAACCTCCGAGCAAAGAGTTCCTAGAAGAACTAGATAAACAATTTATTAGGTATCAAGATACAAAAACTTTCCATCAAACCTGTGATAACTTTACAAATGAGATGCTTGAGAAAGTAAGACAAAAGATAGTATTTAAGGCTGTTTATCCATTAAGAGAGCCCAAAGTTTGTATTGATTATGATAAGCTTCCAGATAAAAGTTATGCATTAAAAGTTGATATACCATCTGATGCTACTAAAGATATAGTTATAGATATAAAATTAGTTCCAAGTTTTAGAAATATGTATACTGAACTTATTATACCTGAAGGACTGCTTCATTGTCCTAAAGGATTAGGAAGGGCTTTTTGTGGATTGAGAAGAATAATTTTCCCTAGCACACTTATAAGCATAGATACTGAAGCTTTTTGCGATAGTAGATTACAAGAGGTATATTTACCTGATGGAGTAATATCTATTGGTGAAAAAGCATTTCGATCAAGTAACCAATTAAAAAGGTTAAGGATACCAAATACAGTAGGAGAAATATATGAATCTTCATTTGAAAACTGTCCTAGCTTGGAAGAGGTAGACGTACCAGAGCGGTATAGGTATTTGTTTGAAGATTATCCAAATGTAAAATTTACAACCATAGAGCCACCGAGTAAGAGAACGATTATAGAGCAAAATGAACAACCGATTCAGAATCAGAATATAGAAAACACCCATCAAACAGATACAAGTTCTGTGAAAGAAGTGGCTAAAGAGACAGAACAGCCACATATTGAGGAAAAGAGCTTATCATTTTTCCAAAAGTTGAAAAATGCATTTTCAAAGTAGCTCATACACCAGCTATTGAATATGCCTATTAATTATGGTAACATAGACCTTGCACAAGAGCTTTTTGGTAAGTCGGATTCATGGTAAGGTAGAAAACTTACCACAAAACTTACCAAAAGCCCTAATGCTGTTAAGGACGATTGGAGACAAAATAAGGTTAAGGGTGGAATAAAGCCCCAAGAAATCAAGGCTTTTAGAGGTTAGGTAAAACAAAATGTGCCAAATTGTGAAATGGGGTGTGTTCTACAGATTTAAGGTATAGAGAATACTACGCAATAAGAGAGAATACTACGCATAAGAGAGAATCGCCCCAAATCGCTGCTATAAGCGGCCTTTGGGCCGCGAATCGTAACAGCATGGCCTGTATTTTGGAATGGGCCATGCTTTTTTATTGCGGTTATGGGGGAATCATATTATAATAGAATGCAGAAAAGAATTGTAAAAGGAGACTGTGCACTATGCTTTCAATACAGGAAATTCGCGGGAATTGTATGGGACAGACCTATGCCAGGGGCAAGGAGCTGTTTGATGCCGGAGAATTTAATAATATTGATATCTATGAGGACGATACCTATGACAATATGGTGATTGACGGGCTGGTTAAGGGAAGCGGCAGCAAGCATTACAGCACCACTGTGGAGATTGACCCGGAATCCGAGATGATTGTGGATTATCAGTGCGAATGTCCGGCTTATGAAACTTATTATGGCATGTGCAAGCACTGTGTGGCCCTTGCTCTGGTATATCGGGAGCGGCAGAAGAACAGCAAGAACAAAAAAGGGGCTCTCCCGGCCGTGAAGCTGCCCATGCAGACCAAGACGACAGAGGCTCTGCGGGACATGATGGAGAAATATGCCAGGCAGGACCGGGGCTACCTCTTCGGCGGCTTCTACCATGAGGTGAAGCTGGAGCCCCGGCTTGCCAGCTCCTACCGGGGGTATGAGATCGAGTTCAAGATCGGTGCGGCCCGGATGTATGTTCTGAAAAATATCCCCAAGCTGATCTATGACGTGGAGCATGGAAATGAGGTGTCCTACGGCAAGAACCTGACCTTTGTCCATGACAGGTCTGCATTTACGGAGGAGGCCCTTGCCTGGATTGACGTGATGGGGGAGATTGTCAAGGGAACCACCGGACAGGCAGATCTGCATGCCTATACCTACGGGGGCGAGTACCGATGTATTTTGCTGCGAAGCTATGGGATGGAGCAGATCCTGAACATGTGCATGGATCGGGAAATTACGCTGGACGGCGTAAAAAGGCGTGTGGTGGACGAGAATCCCAGGCTGACGCTTACGGTGACGCCCCAGGCCGACAAGGGGGCTTTTTTGTCCATGAGGGAGTCTTCCTATATCAAAGGCAACCGCCACTATTTTGCTGTGGCAGAGGATAAGATCTACCGGTGCAGCGAGGATTTTTACCGCCAGGTATGGCCGCTGATTGAGACGCTGAAGGCAGACGCAGAGGTGCGGTACGGGAAGAATGAAGCCCTGTACCTGAACCGCTCGGATTACCAGGCCTTCTGCGGGAATGTGCTGCCTAAGATTACGCCCTATATTGAGCTGGACAACAAGGGGGTTTCCTTTGAGGAGTACATGCCAAGAGAGGCGGAATTTTCGGTGTACCTAAGTCTGGCAGAGGAGGACAATGAGACGATTCTGGCCAAATGTGAGGCCCGCTACGGTACGGAGAGCTTCAACCTGCTGGAGGATATGAATCTTGGCAGCGATTACCGGGATGCAGAGGCTGAGAGCAATATGCGCCAGGTGATGAACCGCTATTTTACTGTGGAGATCTGGGGGAAATCCGTATGGTACTGCTGCAGGGAGGACGAGGAGGTCTACCGCCTGATCAATGAGGGGATGGAGGAGCTGAAGAACCATGCCCAGCTGTTTGTGGACGAGAAGCTAAGGGGTGTGCGGATCCTGACCAGTCCTGCCATGAATATCGGGGTTTCCCTAAGCGGGGAGCTGCTGGAGCTGGATGTGGAGGTGCCGGATATGGACTTGAATGAGGTGTACGATATCCTCTCTGCCTACCGGCGGCGCAAGAAGTATTATCGCATGAAAAACGGCGATTTTGTCCGCATTGAGGATAATGGGATGGCCATTCTCTCGGAGCTGTCCCAGGGGCTGAACCTGTCCAGGGAGGAGCTGTCAGAGGGCCGTCTGTCGATCCCCAAATACCGTACCAGCTATATTGATTCCGTGCTGAAGAATCATTCCGGGGAGGTGGAGATCAAGCGCAGTACCTCCTTCCGGCAGCTGATCCGCAATATGCGGGAATATGCGGACAGCGACTATGAGGTTCCGGAGAAGCTGAACGCAAAGCTGCGGGGCTATCAGAAGGATGGCTACCGCTGGCTGTGCACCCTGGCAGGCTGGGGCTTTGGGGGCATTCTGGCGGACGACATGGGCCTTGGCAAAACCGTGCAGATGCTTGCTTTTCTGCTGCGGGAGAAGAAGCATGCGCTGATTGTATGCCCTGCTTCCCTGGTTTACAACTGGGCCAGTGAGGCGAACCGGTTTGCACCGGATCTCTCCGTGGCTGTGATTGCCGGCAGCGGGGAATCCAGGAAGAATGAGCTGGCAGAGGGCGCCTCTGCCAACCTGGTGATCACTTCCTATGATTTGCTGAAAAGGGACATTGAGGAGTACAAGGAGCACACCTTTGACTATATGATTATTGATGAGGCTCAATATATCAAAAATGCGGGAACCCAGGCAGCAAAGGCAGTGAAGGCTGTCCGGGCCGGGGTGCATTTTGCCCTGACAGGCACGCCCATTGAGAACCGGCTGGGAGACTTGTGGAGTATTTTTGATTATGTGATGCCAGGCTATCTGTACGAGTACCCAAGATTCAAGGAGGAGATTGAGCTGCCGGTGGTGCAGTCCTCAGATGAGATTGCCTTAGAGCGGCTTCATCGGATGATCCAGCCCTTCATTCTGCGCCGGAGGAAGCAGGATGTGCTGAAGGATCTGCCGGACAAGCTGGAGGAGGTTGTGTATACCCAGATGAAGCCGGAGCAGAAGCGGCTCTATGATGCCCATGTAAAGCGGCTCCAGGTGGAGCTGGCAGGGCAGTCCGAGGAGGAATTCAAGAGGGAAAGCATTAAGTACCTGGCGGAGCTCACCAAGCTGCGGCAGCTCTGCTGTGCGCCGGAGCTGATGTACGAGAATTATATCGAGGGCAGCGGCAAGCTGGATACCTGCATGGAGATTCTTGCCAACGCCATTGAAGGGGAGCATAAGATCCTGCTGTTCTCTCAGTTTACCCAGATGCTGGAGCTCATTGGAAAGCAGCTGGAGCAGAGGAAGATCTCCTATCTCTATCTGTCTGGGAAGAATAACAAGAGCCAGCGTCAGCAGATGGTGGAGCAGTTCCAGAGCGGAGATATTCCCGTGTTTTTGATTTCTCTAAAGGCCGGCGGCACGGGCCTGAACCTGACGGCGGCTGATATGGTGATTCACTATGATCCCTGGTGGAACGTGGCGGCTCAGAACCAGGCCACGGACCGTACCCACCGGATTGGACAGAAGCAGGTGGTGAATGTGATGAAGCTGGTGGCCAAGGATACCATTGAGGAGAAGATTATCAAGCTGCAGGAGAAGAAGGCCAAGCTGTCTGAGGATGTGATCGAGGGCAGGGGCGTGGCGGATGCGGCCCTGAGCAGGGAGGAATTGATTGAGATGTTGGAGGAGCGGTAGAGAAGAAATAGAGGTGAGTACTATTATTTTATATCATGGAAGCCTAGACCAGGCGGTGATTCCTAAATTTGGACTGGGACAGGACAAACATGAACTTTCACTTGGTGGATTAGGAAGTCAGTATTCTGACAGGAATAAGGTCACAAAGGTATTTAGTACCTTATTGTAAGGAGGGATTGAAAGTGCCGGCTTATTCAAAGGCATATTTGGAGGAAGTGGTAGAGAACCAGGGAAATCTGTTCGATTATGTGGCGATTACCTATCCGGATATGGATACGGAGGATTTTATTCAAAGGTACATGAAGAGTACAACGAGAAAATATATAGATGAAGCCCAGGCATATATCTGTACCATGGATGTACCGGAGCTCTGGGAATATTTCCAAAAAAAGGATCAATACCAATTAAAGAGGGGAAACTCCTTAAAAGGATTTATGCCGGACTGGATTGGTGAATTTTATGCGTATTATCAATGGAAGTATAACATGCCAAGTTCAGAGCTGATAGAGAAGAGCCCGCTGTCTTATCTAAAGAAGGCGTATCATGGCCTGCATGATCTGGAATTAGAGCTTGCCGTAGAAAAGGTGGGAATGGTTTGAACAAAGAAACAAACTTACCAGGCATGATGGCCGGTGGCAAGTAAGCTGTCAATATCCATATAGGCATTTTCCATTCGCTCGGTATGATATCCCCAATAATTATCAAAAATTGTCTGTGTGATACCATGCTGATCCCATTCCCGCAAAATGTCTCCGGTTTTCTTATTTTTGTATGCAGCGTAATATTCTAACAGATACATAAAATATTTCATTTCTTCTGACATATTATTCCTCTCTTATATAGACGGAGTTTCTGGGATCGCCGGTGATCTTCTCGGCTTCCCAGATCTCTAATATTGCACCAGCTCCGAATGAGGTGAAGCCGCAGGCTTCATCTTCCAGCATTTCGTGTGTTTGGGATAAAATAAATGCCCGAAGTGCCTCCATTGGGCTGTATCCGTATTTTTCGACAATCATTTGGATGACTTCACTATTGTAATAATCAATGATTTCAGGTTCTAATTTCTTCATACGGCTCGTGCCTCCTTAAATTTCAATAGGGCGAGGGCTTCTTCTGTACGAAATGCATATTGATCCTTTAGTTTCTGCGGGAGAAGGAGTTGAATGGCCACGTCCTCTGGAAAATATCCCTTTAAATAGTTATTAACAGTTCTGATTGCCTGGTCATTTGCGACTGGGCCGATTATTATATCATATTCTGCATCGGCTGGTGTTCCCGTTCGATTTGCTGCAACAAACCTGAGCCAGTCTTTGTTGGCTGTTTCAAAAGTTAATAATTTTAATTGCTGGAGGCTAATTTTGTCAACTTCAAAAACAGAAACCATTGGCTGTCCGGTTTTTCGGATATTGGTTGTGCGAATTGCCCACTTTCTGGCCTGCTCGAAATCACTGGTTAGGTAAAATCCTACTGCGAAATCCAATAATCTTTTCGAAGGAATAATTTTGGGTTCCCGAACTTCCAAGTTGCTGCCGTGATATAAATTCATGAGTATCTCCCAATTCAATCGTATTTAAACATGACTGTTCATATTTTGGCTTGTTAAATGCATTATAGCGCAGGATTATCTGTGCGTCAATTGTACGAAATAAGGTTTTGGCGGTGAATTTTGAAGGAATATGAATGGAAAGTATTTATGGTTCTAATAATTCATAGATATTGACATCCAGAACTTTTGAAAAAACAAGGAGTTCGTAGTCTGTGACAAAGCGTTCCCTTTTTTCAATTCTGCTAATCCCTTTCTGGGATATTTCGATGTTATTGAGCTGCATCTTTGCAGCCAATTCTTCCTGGGACAGCTTTTGCTGTTTGCGGAATTCATAAATTTTTTCTCCTACAATATTGGCTTTGCCATTGTAATCATAGATTTTCATAGTGTTCCTCCTGTGATTTTACCTAAAAGATAGGTATATTTTCTTGACAATACCATCATCGTGAGTTTATAATTACCCTAAAGATGACTAAAATGTGAAGTTATAAAATTTTAAGAATATGTAAATGAAAAAATATTGTTGTTACAAAATGCTGGCTGGCGGATACATATGTGCCCAGGGATGAGGATAGGAATTACGACCTAAAAGAATATTTAAGGAGAGAATTAAAAAGATTATGGCAAAAGAAAGATTATATTGGATGGATAATGTCAGAACCTCGGTAATTCTGCTTTTGTTTCTGGCTCATACATGTGAAATGTTCCATTTAAAGGAAGGATTTTATGTGGAAGGTACAAAAACACTGGCACCAACGCTGATCTATAACAGCTTAAGCATATGGGCAATGAGTATTTTGTTTTTCTTAGCAGGTGTGTCTACTATGTATAGCCTGCGGAAACGTACAATAAAAGAATACTATCTGGAAAGGATAAAGAAACTGTTTCTGCCGTTTATTATCGGGATATTTCTCCTCATACCGATTCAGGCATACTGGACGTTGAGAAGTCACTACAATTTCCAGGGAAGTGCCCAGGAGGTATACCGTCATTTTTTTACAACCTATACAGATGGGTTTTATGGGTACGACGGAGGGTTTACACCGGCACATTTGTGGTTTTTGCTGTATTTAATGGGAATCACGATGGTTTGTTATCCTGTAATCCGCTATATGCTAAATAAAAATTGTACGTCAAAGTTTTTGGAGGGAGTAAAAGGGACGTTCATGATAACGGTTATGCTGTATATCGTTACCTATGGAGCAAGTGATGAAGCGGTTGGCCGTTTCCTTTTTATGTATATTTTGGGGATCCTGTTTTTCAATCATAGAGCTTTCTTTAGGCATACTAGGGAGAAGTGGAAAGTTTTAGTTTTAACGGCGTTTGTAATAGACGGCTTTATTGCATATTTACTTATTTTGATGAAAGATTTACCAATAATGGTCAGTGAATTATATGTGGATGCATATGGTTCGGACGGTGGGATGTATCATATCTCTATGTGCCGTAATCGGTTTTGGACAGGCATGTTTAAATAGAACAAGTAAAATGTGGGGATTTTTTATGAGACGATCCTTTTGGATATATTATCTGCATATGGTAATTGTTGTTGCAGTAGGGTACTACATTTTAAGATATGTGAAGAAAGGGGGACTGGCCTCGGGGGGATTGATTATAGGTATTTCTGTAATAGTGACATTTTTGTTAGTGGAGGTATTTATGAGATTACGGTGGGGAACGCATATGATTTGCCATATAGGAAGGATGCGGTTAAAAAATGAATAGCAGGGGCAAGTCAAAGTCTGTAAAGGCGCTGGAAAAAGGTACAAACAAAATGCCAAAGACAGATAGCAAAGCAGTCATATGGGTAAGAGATCGGCTGTATCCGTTGTTGATCATTTTATCCAAGCCAAAAATCAAGTATGATATTGTGCCACTCAATTGTCCCAAAGTGCTGCCAGGGATGTCAGTGATCTTTGCAGGGAACCACTTTCACACTTAATGGCACAATATTTGCAGACAGGAAAAGCAAGATGGAGACGGCAGAAGCAAAAAGAAAATTACTGAAATACCTGTCCATGAATCAATCCATCGTCTGGTTTCCAGAGGGCACCTGGAATTTGACGCCCAATTTGCTTATGTTGCCGATGAAGTGGGGGATTATTGAGGTAGCCGATCAAGCGAATGCCCAAATTATACCGGTAGTTTTAGATTTTAATCGGGCGGAAAACGTGTGCCGCGTGAAATTTGCCGATCCAATTGCAGGAAACGTTTTCAAGGATAAGACAGAAGCGATTCGGCTCCTACGAGATACAATGTCGTCCCTCCGCTGGGAGATGATTTCAAATAAGCCAGTGCTGTCCAGAGCAGAAGCAGACTTTGAAATGCCTCAGAGTGAAATCAAAAAATCCATTGCGGAATACTCTGCGTTGGATTGGGAGTATGAGAAATCCTGTATTTATGTGCCCCCAAACCACATAGCGCCGTATATGGCCTTTGAACATCTGCGTGATCTGATTCCTTGCAGAGAGAATGCATTTTTACTAAGTCCAGCTAAGAAATGTCAATAGGTAAAATGAAAAATGTTAAAAAAGTTTTTTTCAAGTAGTTGATGTAAAAAAGGGTAACTTTAATAAGCCCACTCATGTGGAAATTTTTAAAATTCATGAAAACCTGCCAAGCAACATTTTGTGCTTTGCCAGGATGTGCTGCCAGATACTGTTCACAGTGTTCCTGAGGAGTGATGATTTTAAACGGCTTATTATCCCGGAGCATGGCAAAAATGATGTTGCAGATTTTATGCATGACAGCCCCGACAGCCACGTTTTTCTTCTTACTTTTGCATTTGTTGGCATAGTAGCTGTGGATAACCGGATTTACTGGTGTTTTTGTCCCTTTATCCACCTTAAGGTTATTGAGCGCCACCATATGCAGGATACGCCTGGCAAGGCTGGAACCTCTCTTGGACATGTGGACTTTGTCACCGTTGAACTTGCCGGACTGCTTTACGGCAGGATCCAAACCGAAGTAGGCATAAAGCTTCTTTGGGGAGGAAAACAGGTCAAAGGAACCCATTTCAGCGATCAGGACAACCGCGCTGAGGAAGCCAACGCCCCGGAGGGACTGGAGAAGGAGGATACGGTCATAGGTGGGTGTTCCTTCCAGCTTATTAACAGCCTTATGCAGTTCTTCGAGTATGCTGTCCAGATGCTCCTGATATTCCCGGTAGGTTTTGATATACAGCCGGATCCGGAGCGCGTTGCTTGGAAGTGCACGTCCGAAAACAGCGGCATCCTTTGCGGCGGTGCATATGGCCTCATACTTGGCAAGGGCATACTTTTCCCCAAAGTGTGCCGTGCTACGGATGGTTTTCACAAGCCCGTCTTTTGGTGCGGCAAGCATGTCCGCAGCAAGGGGATAAGCTTCCAGGAGCTTTAAGGAAGTCTGCGTTGTGACCTTGCTGAACACCTTCAGGTATGCGGGGAAGGACACTTTGAGTTCCGCAATAAGCTTCAACACGACGGCGGACTGAAGATCCTTGAAATAATAGTAGTCACGCACGAGATTGCGCAGGTCAATGATTGTGTCATCCGGGACAATGGAAGTCTTAAGGGAGGCATCCAGGCCGACTTTGGCAGCTTTTTTTGAATCAAATTTATCATTATGCAGTT
>CAJUQB010000112.1 GCA_910588285.1 uncultured Lachnospiraceae bacterium | reverse complement strand
TCTGATCAAGGATGAGACCAGCAGCCTGAAAGGGAATCTTTGTGATGATAAGGATGTGGATTTCTATAATTTCGCCATCCCTTTTAACCGCACCCTCCAGAATTACTTTGGCGTTGAAGTCTATATTGATATGCCGGAGGGCTGCGATTACGACCTTACCCTGTATGACGAATACGGCAACCAGGTAGGGAAGGCCGAGTGGGACGGGGAAGGACGAAAAAAGCTGGCCATCCCTAATTGGGATACAAAGACTAATAAATACTGTATCAAGATAGAAAACGGAAACGGGAAAGAGGTTTCCCCGGACGATTATTACAGAATCAGTTTCCATGTTTCCGAAAATAAGGAGCATGAAAAGACCGATGCCATCAGGGAGGCGTTCGGGAACCTCCACAGCGCATACAGCCGAAAGGATAAAAACTGGCGGGAGTATCTTGATCAATATAATGCAGTCCTGCGGGAGACGGAGCAGAATTATAGAAAAGAAATGGAGCAGCTCCACCAGAAACAGTTTGACAGCCTGCCGGAAGAAAAGAAGTACAAAGGCGGGCGCACGGTGGATGAACTGCTGCAGGACATGGCGGAGGGGAAGGACATAAGCGATGCGGAGCGGGAGTATGTGAAGATTTTTGCCAACCTGAAAGATATGGAAAAGGCGCAGCAGAAAGCAGAACTGAAAAACAGCTTTTCCGATGATTTTGTGAAGGACCTGGAGGGCATGGGCATTTCCCGTGACGACATAGAGGGTATGCGTGTAAGGATTGGGAGCAACGGGGATGTGGCCGTGGATGGGATAGAGGATGTGGCTGTCCGGAAACAGGTGCAGAAACTCATAGATGAAAGGTACGGTGACCAGATGTACCGGTATTACACAGGCATTGCTGACAGCGTGGGGGATCTGCCTGGGGGTGTATACCAGTATGCTACGGATGTGCAGGAAGTGCGGCGTTATCTGAAAGGGATTACGGGAGAGAATATTTCCTTAGAAAATCTTTATCTGACACCTGACGGGAAAATTGGAGGTCTGCCGGAGAAAGCTGCCAACCTGATGAACAAGACAAAGGATAATGCCAAGATCGAGCGGATGAAGGATGCGCTGGCTGATATCATAGGGAATATCAGGATAAGCGGTGACCTGGGGATTCCTGATTTTACCTCACAGTTCCAGTTTAAGGATGGGGCATTTTCCGTGGTGGACAGCGGCTTTTCAGTGGATACGGGAGCACTGAATGGCCGCCTTACCCCACAGTCCTCTGGAAATATGTATTCCGATATGTATCAATATCAGTTCAAAAAGGTTTTATAGGCTCCACAGAGTTCAGATAAACAAACAGTAGAAAATGCACATGATGCTGGTTGTCATTTTATCCATAATTAATAGAAAGCAGATAAATGATAATGAAAGCAATTATCTAGCCATTCAGCTACACCGTTATGATCATTGCTTCCAATCACTTTTGTAGCAGCCTGCTTAAGTTCATCAAGTGCATTTGCTACTGCATATGCCTCATCAGATATATGAAACATATCAATGTCATTTGCAGCATCTCCAAATGATATAACCTTTTTGCAACCTAATATTTCTTTTAATTGTAAAATAGCATTTGCCTTGGATGCTTCCTTAGGCATTATCTCTAGCCAGTGCTCTTTCGTATAAATCTCTTGCTGAAAAACGACATGATATTTATCTTTGTACTTTTTGAAAAAAGGTTCCAATTTTTCCTTTGAATCAATACAGGTTATGTAGAACAAATCACCTTGTATCAAGTGCTCAGTATTTTGAGCCTCCCTCCATCGCCGATCACCGTTTCGTGTATTCAAAAATGTCTGCATGCCTTTATTACATTTATCAGGAATAAAGGAAAAGTATTCAGCTGTATCAATATGAGAATATACGATTGGATATATGCTGTTAGAGAATAATTCCTCCAAAACCTCATTTATATCATCATGAAAATAATTTGAAATAAGAATTTCTTCAGAAATATTATCAATGACAAATGCACCATTATATACAATCAATGGTATTTTTGCATGCAATCCTTTTGTAACCTTCTTTGCAGTCACATAAGACCTTGCTGTTGCATACGAAAACAAAATACCTCTTTCTGTAAGGTTATTAATTACATGACACGTATATTCGGATAAAGTTTCATCACTTCTAAGTAATGTTCCGTCTAAATCCGATACATATAAACATTTCTCCATATAGGTACCTCCCTAATAGCTGGTAATCATTTGATGCTGACAAGTGAGCATACTGCCAAGAAATTGAACAAAAAGCAAATCTGTATATATGAAAATGGATGACCGCATCGCAAGCTCAGCGGATTTGCAGCTGCCTGTTGCTGCGGGGAAGGAGAGGATTGACTGCCTGTTTTGGCCTGTTTTTGCAGTTGGAGCTACTGTGCTTTTTACAGGCTTTATCTGCTTGTCTGGGATGAAAAGATTTTCTGATATCAAATTCCATTGGCCGATGCACATCCTTTTCGAAATTTTAGCATATCCGGGAGGAAAATTCAATATGGGCCGTAACTATCCAGCTCTGACGCTTAAACTTTTGCTCCAATACAAAACACCGCATCTTGCTAAAACATCAAATCTATGCTAATATAAACTCAACGCAAAATCCGGGTGTACACTTTATGACGCAGGAGGTATTTTATGAGCTACATAGAGATTAATGATCCCCACTCAAAAACCTATTCTTATGATTACGATGACTACGAAAACGGCAAAGGACCTGCCTCCATGGTAGATGAGATTCTGGCTGATCCGGATTTTCCCAGTCTGGATTACCTGGTAATCGGAAGCTGGGGCTCTGCCTGTGAGGACGGCTGCCAGGAAATCATTGACGGTATTGTGAACCACGCAGACCAGTTCTCCCACATCACAAAGCTGTTCATCGGCAACATGGATTACGAGGAATGTGAGGTATCCTGGATCATTCAGGGAAATTACAGCAGTCTGTGGGCCGCCATGCCCCAGTTGAAGGAACTTATCATCATGGGCAGTACGGATCTGGAGCTGGGCCAGATTCATCACGAGAACCTGGAAGCCCTGGAAATCATCTGCGGCGGGCTGCCGGAGCATGTCATCCAGTCTATCCAGGCTGCCAGCCTGCCTTCCTTAAAGCGGCTGATGCTCTATATCGGTGTGGATAACTATGGTTTTGACGGCAATGCGGACACGATTCGGGAGCTTTTAGACAAGGCTGACTTCCCCTGCCTGGAGTACTTAGGGCTGGCAGACAGTGAGATCCAGGACGAGGTGGCAGAGATAGTTCTGGACAGCAAATTCATGGGCCGGATTCACACCCTGAATCTGTCCATGGGCACCCTCACCGACAAAGGCGGCGCCCTGCTTCTTGAGAAGCTGCCTTCCTGGCCCAATCTTAAGAAGCTGGACCTTCATTACCATTATCTGTCCCCGGAGATGGAGCAGAAGCTTGCCGGCCTTTCTATGGAAGTGGATGTGTCCGAGCGGAACCAACCGGATGAGTACAATGGAGAGCTCTATATGTCTGCCATGATGACCGAATGAGTTCCAGACAGGCAGTACTCCTGGGAAATCCCGGAACAAAACGAACCGTCTATCTGGAACAGGCAGCAAAGCAGTGCGGGCTGTCTGTTCTGCCTGCCCTGCAGCCAGAAGCTTTTCCGGCTGCAGGGTTTCTGGTTGTGGACTGGAAAGAGTGGAGCAGGCTGCTGACAGGGGCCAGGAGCCTGCTCCAACCAGATACGGCAACTTACATCAAAATTGACCCGCCTCTCTGGGAAAGCTGCCGTCTGGAGGAACTGGACGCTCTGACGGCTTCCTATCGGAAAGACCTGGAAATTCTGGCCGGGTTAGAACAGCAGGCGGAAAGGAATTTACAGACAAGTTTTGGGACGGTAACATTTTTCAACCACCCCCGTGGGATTCTGGAACTGCTGGATAAGAGGGCTTGTAAGATGCGGCTGACTCAGGCCGGACTGGCTGTAACGGAAATGATGATCCCCGAAGACCAAGTCCCCATCCGTACCGCCGGACAGCTTATCCAGGCTATGATCCGTCAGCACATCCATCAGGTATTCGTAAAGCCGGTCTGTGGTTCCGGGGCTGCCGGCGTGTCCGCCTTCCGCACCCAGCCAGGCACCGGGCGCATGGTTCTCTACACCTGCGCGGCAGAAAGCCCGGACGGCGGTCTGATCAATACCAAAAGGCTGGTTCGCTGTGAGGATCGGGAGCAAATTCAGCGCGCTTTAGACAAACTTCTGGCTCTGGACTGTATTGTGGAACGCTGGTATCCAAAGGCCCAATACAAAGGCTTCTCTTATGACCTGCGGGTGGTGATGCAGAATGGGGAGCTGGATTATATTCTGGCCAGACTTTCCAAAGGTCCTGTCACCAACCTGCACCTCAACAACCATCCTGTGGAATATGAGGCTTTGAGCCTTCCTGTACAGGTGCTTTCCCAAATCCGCAGCCTGTGCAGGTCTGCCATGAGCTGCTTCCCGTCCCTTTCCTGCGCCGGTATTGATATTCTGCTGGAAAAGGGCAGTCTGCGGCCCAGAATCATTGAGATGAATGCACAGGGGGACTTGATCTATCAGGATATATACCAGGAAAACCGGATCTATCTCCACCAGGCAGAGATGATGAAGCAGTGGCTGAAGGAGGGCCGCATCCTTTAAATGATAACCCTTCAGACGGGATATCCTGCTGCCCGCCTGAACAATCAAATACACCGAGTAAACAAGGAGAACAATGTATGACAGAACACAGCACAGAGAATCCCTCTGCCAGGGAAGTGCCTTTCCAGATGCTGGCCGCTGCCCAGAAGCGCCGGAAATCCTCCATTGACATGACACAAATTGTGGGAATCCAGGATATCCTGCTGATCTGCCTGGATACCCTGCGCTATGACGCGGCCATCCAGGAGGAAGCGGCAGGAACTACCCCTGTACTGAACCGGTATGGTCCCTGGGAGAAACGCCAGGCCCCGGGGAACTTTACCTGGCCCGCCCACCATTCCATGTTCTCCGGCTTTCTGCCTGCGCCTTTCGATGCCAGACATATCGGAGAACAGGAGCTTCTGTTCTTTCCAAAGGGCGTAGGCCTTGGGCAGAAAGGTCCTGAAGGGGCTTATGTATTTTCCGGCAGCACCATCATGGAGGGGCTGAGCCGGGACGGCTATGCTACCTGGTGTGTCGGCGGCGTGTCCTTCTTTGACAAACGTTCGGATATGGGGAAGGTCTTTCCCAGCTACTTCCAGGAAAGCTTCTGGAATCCTTCCTTTGGCTGCCCGGTCAAAGACAGCACCCGCAACCAGGTGGATTTTCTTTTAAAGAAGCTTAAAAAGGCTGACCTTGGGCAGCGTATTTTCCTCTATCTAAATGTAGATGCCATCCATTACCCCAACTATTTTTACCTGGAAGGGGTAAAATGTGACAGTCTGGAAAGCCACAAGGCGGCTCTTCGGTATGTGGACGGGGAACTGGGCCGACTGTTTGACGGCTGGAAATATACCCGGGGAGGAGCATTTGTGATCTGCTGCTCGGACCATGGCACCTGCTATGGGGAGGACGGATGCCATTTCCATGGCATCAGCCATCCGGCGGTCAATACGGTTCCGTACAAACATTTTTTACTATAAGAGCATGTTTAGACTCTTAGCAAAACATTCATACCAAGGGATTTTGACCCAACGCCTTGACGGAACCGGAGCCGGACTTGTTTTGTGCCGCCTATTTGATACGGAGGTTTTCCATGAATCCTTACATTCAGTATATGTACAGCTATCCCCATAAGACTGCCTACCGGCCGCTGGCCGGAGTGAAGCTGGAGGACTATCTTGCGGCCCTTGCCGGCAGCGGACATGGACTCTACCTGCATATTCCCTTCTGTCAGAGCAAATGCGGCTACTGCAATCTGTTCTCCGTCACTGGTCAGGACACTGCTGCCATGGACCTGTATCTGGCGGCCGTAGAACGGCAGGCAAGGCAGTACAAAACGCTGCTGGCACCCTTGGGGACAGAATTTTCCAGTCTGACCATCGGCGGCGGCACTCCTCTGCTTCTGTCGGAAAGCCAGCTGGAGCGGATGTTTGCAATTCTGGATGAATGCTTTTCTTTTACCAGCTCGCGGGAACTGGTCGTTGAAACCGCCCCGAATCAGACCACGGAAGGGAAGCTGTGGCTGTTAAAGAAAGCCGGCGCCACCCGGATCAGCATGGGCATCCAGAGCTTTTCCGATGAAGAACTTCGGGCACTTCGGCGCAGTCACCGGGCCGGCCGGGCCCGCCAGGCTCTGGCACTGTTAAAATCCTTTGACTTTCCCTGCATCAATGTGGATTTTATCTACGGAATACCTGGCCAGACCGTCCAGAGCCTCCTGAATTCCATCAAAGAGGCTCTGATCTTTGACCCGGACGAGATTTTTCTCTACCCGCTGTATGTAAAACATGGTGCCAAGCTGGAGCGGGAGCCAGGGGAAGGCATGGTTCTGGATCCCAAATCCGCCCTGGAGCAGTACAGAACCGCATCATCCTTTCTTCGGGAAAAAGGCTTCCGACAGGATTCTATGCGCCGTTTTCTTCGCCGGAAGGGACAGCGGGCCTATTCGGAATGCGGCTTCGGCACATCCCTGGCCTTGGGCTGCGGCGGAAGAAGCTATCTGGGGCGCCTTCATTTCTGTACTCCCTATGCCATCACCCGCACCGATTGTCTGACCCGGTTAGAAGAATATGAAGCGGCTCAGGATTTCACAAAGATTTCCCACGGCCTGCTGCTTTCCGATGAAGAGCTGAAGCGCCGGTATGTGATCCGCCACCTGCTGATTCAGCCGGGGCTTTCCCTTGGGAGATATGAAGCGCATTTCGGCAGTCAGGCGGCGGCGGATTTTCCGCTTCTGAGGAAATGGCAGGAGGAAGGATATGCGGAGCGGCGGATCGATGAAAATGCAGGCCCAAAGTCTGATCTGCGGGATTGCTGCAGGTCCGGCATAGACAAAAGGAGTATGTATAGCAGCCGGAGCACAGGCGACTGCGGACCGCGTATGCAAAGCAGCGGCAGCACAGGCGTCTCCGAATTGAACCGGCAGGAGTATCTTGCCCTCACTCCGGCCGGTATAGCGCTCTCCGACTACCTTGGGCCTCAGCTTATGTCTCCTAAGGTCCGGCAGTATATGGAAGAATGGGAGGCTGCACATGGATAAGCCCATGATCCTTTACCGGGGCACTTTAAAAAGCTGCAACTATCGCTGTTCCTACTGCCCCTTTGCCAAACATCCCATTGGAAACCGGGAGCTGCAGCAGGACAAGGCCCGATGGCTCCAGTTTGTCAAAGATTTTCCGGACCTGGCGCAAGCCTGTTTTCCGGTTCCGGCCCGCGCCCTGATGGTGGTTCCCTACGGGGAAGCCCTGATCCATCCCTGGTACTGGGAGGGGCTGGGCGCACTGAGTGCCCTTCCCTGGATGGACGCAGTGGGGGCACAGACCAATCTCAGTTTTTCCCCGGAGACATCCCTGGCTATCTTTCGGCAGGCCGGAGGCTATGTGGAAAAGCTCCGGCTCTGGGCAACCTTTCATCCGGAAATGATCACAGCAGAAGCATTTGCCGCATCCTGCCGGACCCTGCTGGCCGCCGGTGTGCCCCTCTGTGCCGGGGCTGTAGGGGATCCCCGGAATCTGGAGAAAATCCGCCTGCTCCGCCAGGAGCTCCCAAAGGAAACGTATCTTTGGATCAACCGTATGGACGGCCTGGACCGAGATTATACCCAGACGGAACGGGATGAATTTCTGGATATAGACCCCTATTTTGGCCGGGAACTGATTTCTGTGCCCTCAGAACCTGCCAGGTGCGGCCATCGGCTTTTTGTGGAGGGAAACGGACAGGTAAGACTGTGCAACATCAGTCAGGCGGTCGGCGGCAGAGTATGGAAACCGGGTTCGGAATCCGACGGCCTGCGTCTGGATCGGCTATGCCGCCGGAAACGATGCTCCTGCTATCTGGCCTACGGGGGCAGGGATGATTTTATGAATCGGATTCTCTTTGGCCCTTATCCATTGTTTCGTATCCCACGCCGGCCCAAGGCCGTGTTTCTGGATATCCAGGGTACTCTGTTTCCCCAGAGTACCGGAGTTTATCCTGCTAAATGCGGCGGCGTACGCCTGGGAGAATACAATTTTCAGACACCATCCGACGCAGCTTCTCCTGCACAGGCCGCGGAGGACTTCTCCACCGTTCCACCCATGATCCGGGCCGGACTGGAAGCCCTTCACCGGGAGGGTATCCCTCTCTTTTTTGCCACCACTCTTCCCTATGGCTGCGCTATGGCCCGCTGCCGCGGTATCCGCCATCTCTTTTCCGGCGGAATCTTCTCTGCTGGAGCCTATATCCGACTGGAGCAGGGAACAGAGGTGAAGGAACGGGTCTATCATCTGGATGGGACGTATCCGGAGCAGCTGGAACCCCTGAAAAAGCCTTTCCGTTTCCGGATCCTTCCTGACCGGATAGGAAGCCGGATCTGCAAGATTACCCTTCTGCGGCCCAGGCATCTTCCTTGGAGCTTGCCAGAAGCAGAAGAACTGGCCCATGCCCTGGCCCTCCCACGGGATGAGGCTGTCCGGTTCTTTGCGGAAGACTGCTGCCTCCAGATCGTTCCGTCTGGAGCCTCGAAAGAGCAGGGGGTCCGCACCCTGTGTCAGTGGCTGGGGATTTCGCCGCAGGAGGCTGCGGCGGCCGGGGATTCCGGGGAGGATGACGGGATGATGGCAGTGACCGGGGAGTCTGCCTTCATTGGTTCTGTATATAATGGGGAGAGCTCCTTGACAGCTACATTTTCCGGCGTTGCCGATACTTCCTAAGCTTAAAAGCCATCGGGCAGATTCTTCCGCTGCTTCCAAACACTGGCCAAAATATCCTTCAATACAAGGAAGGCATCCAGCCGGTTGTAGCCGTATTTCTTCTCCAGATCCGCCAGCAGCCGGCTCAGCTCTGTCATATACACTTGCGTTTCCACCTCATTTTGATAGGTGGCAAGGATCGGGTATTTTTTGCTCCATGCCTTTGTCCAGTCGATTTTTTCGGTGGCCGCATCGCTGGTTCGGTCAATGGTTTCCTGGATTTCCTTCACATCTATGTCAAACTCAATCAATTCATCCAGAGACAATCCGTATAGATTGGCAAGCCACTATTTTAGGAGTAAGCGGATTAGTTGAAATGATGAATCATCTCAAAGATAATCTCGTTAATGTAATAGGAAAATTTCGGGAAAAATTAAAAGGAACAAGTGGAGAATATGAAAGATTACAAAGAGAAATACAGAAGTTAGATGGAAAAATTGCAGAATATGTGGAGAAAATTGCAGAGACGCAAACGGCTATTGAAACAACTGAACGTACAGTGGAATCAACTCAAAAAACCTTGAATGATAATAGGAAGGTAGAGGAGGATCAAAAAGAATTAGAAAAGTTAGAATCAGATATTAAAAGAAATGAAAAGTTTAAAGCGGATTATTATTCAGATATTGTAAAAGAATTGTCAAGGTCGGCTAAATTTTTTGCAGCATCGTTTCTTCCGGAATTTGAAGCATTATTAGAACGGGTGGATTTAGAAGGAAAGGATATCCCAGGTGTTACAGTTGACACGCTGGAATATCTGCTTGATATTGGAGAATGTATATGTGGTACAAAGCTAACAGAACATTCTGAAGCATATGAAGCAATTATGAAACTCAAGAAGCAGGTTCCACCAGAAATGCTCGGAGGTGCGGCAGGAAAACTGAAAGCAACCTTGGAAGCTTGGCAAAGTGAGACAAATGAGTTAAGAAAAGTTGTGCTGGAAAAAGCAGAGGGTTTTGATGTCGCACAGGGTAATATAGATGATCTACAAGAGATAAAGAAAGATTAGAAAAAACGATAGATAGAAAAACCAATTTAGGCCAAGTCAGATTGCAAAATAAGAAGGCAAGAGATAGACTAGAGTTATTTAGAAAGGAAAAAACGGATTATGAATATCGTTTAGAACAAGAAAAAAATAACAAAGCTAAAAAAGAAGAACAGTTAGATGCGGTTGCAATACATGATAAACAGAATGAGCAAGTTTATCGATGTTTGGCTTATGTAGAGGCAATGTATGAAAAGGCAGCTTTATTATCAAATCAGCGTAAAAATACAACAATTACGGACTTAAATGAAATAATTGGAGAAAATTTCCAACGTATGTTTAATGATCATGAAAAATATGCAAAGCTTGAAAGTGATTACAAGATACATATTTATTATCATCAACTAGGAGAAATGTCCAATTATGAAGAAGAAAATCTGTCTAATGGGGAGACGATTGCTATTAATTTTGTGTTTGTTGTGAGTATATTAGAATTGGCGAGAAGATATCGTGATGTTGAAAGAGCCAATGAAGAGTATGGTATGGAAAATGCGATTCTTGGATTACCTTTAGTATTAGATGGGCCGTTTTCGGCACTTAGTAATGAAAATACAACATTAGTGGCTAATCGACTACCTCAATTTGCAGAGCAGGTTATTATTTTTATGTTAGATAAAGACTGGGAAGCGTCAGGCCTTGAAAAGTATACATTGCCTGAGTTTTGTTATAGAGTGAGCAAAGAGCCAAGCTCAAACAGTTCTTCTTTAGAGCTTAATTGGGAGGTGGAATAATGGCAAAGAAAAATATGGAACAAACCTCATATGAATATTTTAAGGTAGACGAAATGTTTTTTGTCGGTAAACATAGAGATTATGTTGATAAGCTGTGGACTCAGGGCAAAATTCAAGAATCATTTTTTAAACGTTTGGTGGATTTGTATGCGATTGCAGCTATAGTTGGTTTAAAGGCAAAACGCCGAAGCTCGGAAGAAAGAGATGAATCCGATATAAAAAGGACTGTCCAAATGAAACAATTGAATGAAAATTATACTGATTTTAGAATAGCGAATATTGTGGCTTTTGTCAGTAATCCAATAGAAAGTGAGAGAATAGAGTAAAATTGGGAAGACTATTTAAAAGATAGTATATTCTGAAGAAAAGCAATATTTATTTAATGATCTAAGGTGTTTTGTTGTTTTTTGTTTCTTATATTTTTAGTACATGATTGAAACCAGATAAGGAGAAAACAGAAATAATGTATAATGCTGTCCAAAATAAAGGAAAATATTCATTTTTCTTGTAAACGGACCCATATCATGGCATAATATAGCTAAAGATTTCTTATCCGAAAGGAGCATAATTAAATGAATACACAGATATTAACTGTTTCTTCTAAAGGGCAGATTTCGCTTCCAGTCAGTATTTGTGAACGTTTGTCAATTGATGCTGGGGATAAACTGGTCGCATATACCTCGGGAGATGTTATCATACTCAAGACGTTAAAGCTTCCTTCTACAGAAGAATTTGAATCGTCGTTAGATGAGGCACAGGAATGGGCCGCCTCCGTCGGCTATGCTGAAAATGATGTTAATGATATCATTAAATCTTCAAGAAGGAAAAAAAGAATATGAGAATTGTGGTAGATACAAATGTTTTGATCTCGGGTGTGTTTTTTGGTGGATTCCCCAGGAAAATACTCAGTTCTATAGTCAATGGAAAAATAACGGCATGTGCTACATCTGAAATTATCAATGAATACGAAGAAATTGTACAAGAGATGATTGACCGAAAGCAAGGACATATCAATACATCAATTCTTATTCCGCTAATTAAAACTATGGAAATAATTGAGCCTTCTTCTCATATTGCAATATGCCGTGATCCAGATGATGACAAATTTCTGGAATGTGCAAAAGATTCTCGTGCTTTATATATTGTCAGCGGTGATAAAGACTTGCTTGTAATTGAAAAATACGAGAATATTCAGATTGTGACAGCAAAAGATTTCTGTGAAAAATATTTACCTGATTAATTTTAGGCAGTATCAGCATTATACAGGAATGTCTGTAGAAATAGCGAGCATCGGATTGTATTAGCCACAATCCATTTTTTAAAAGATATATCGTTTTAGAATAGTTGTTAGGAATCAGTTTTACTCCCTACCTGGTTTCAATCATATATAGATAGTGATATCATCAATCCTACCAAAAATTACTTACTAAACCTTATTTAAAGGATGGATGTGGAAAGTGTGGGTATATAAATCAAACTTTAGACGGCGGAGTAGATTGAAAGGGGAACGAAATGATTACACCAGAAGAAAATTTGAAGAGTATTGTTGAAGAAATGAAGAAAAATGAGATCATGTTGCCGGATTTTCAAAGACAATTTGATTGGAGTTTGGAAAAACAATGCGGATTGGTTGCATCCGTATTAACAAAACTGCCGGTTGGTGGAATCTTACTGTTGAAGGCAGATTCAAGAGACTATAAAAGTAAACGGATAGGCCTGGATTCAAAAGAAAAGGTGAGTGGAACTATTCCAGAAAAGACATATTTTTTACTAGATGGCCAGCAAAGAATGACATGCCTGACCAATGTTTTTTCTGATATTATTCATGAAGCCAGTGAGCAAAAGGTAAGTAAACTGGCTTCAAGGCAATTACTGGCAACACGTTTTTATTTAAAGATCGATCGATGGGATGCGAACATAGTGCCGGGGACACAAAAAGACTTATTCGGTATTCGAACATTAGATTTCAGATTTGATGTTTCCGCAGGTCAAGAACCGGATTTCCTGACAGCGGATATTGCGGAATATATTGAAGGCAGAACTTTTTTAGCGGCCGAATATGGGAAAAGCGCCATATATGCCGGGAAAAAGGTATGATGATAAGCTGGATGATTATTGTTTTGAGACAAATGGTGTATATTTAATACCATTATTCCTTCTTGTGGGATTAAATGAGCATGATGATAAATTAAGAAAAAAAGATTATTAGCAATTATAAAACAAATGAAGGATCGTATTGCCGCATCCATTACTACTCATCATGCTAATTTGGATTTACTTGAAAAAGAGATATTTGCATTTTCGGTAATTACCGAATCAATAGAACGCGATGAATATAGAAACGCTGCAGATTTGATATCTATGAAAACATGAATATGGGAGGAATGAGTTTAAGTACCTTAGATCTTGTGGCAGCAAGAGTTGCAAAGGTGTCTCAAGAACCTTTATATGATCGGATTTTGCAGCATTTGTCCGAAAATAAAAAATATAATATGAATGCAATTCCGAATGAGATAAAGCGTATCATTCCAAAAGGATATAATGCTAGCAGAGAGATAAAAGCAGTTGATGTAAGAGTGTTAAAAAATTGTTCTGATTTGTTTTTGGAACTACTGGGGCTTTATTGTAATAATAAGTCATATGAGCCAAGTAATGCGAAATGTTCCTACTCAAAATCGGCGCAGATATTAAAGTTATCTGAGATGGTATAATTCCGTTGCTGTTCATGATAAGTTAGAAGCTTGGTATTGGTCTGCTATATTCTCAGGAGAGTATGACAAGGATCAGAATGACAGATATGAGAGTAATTTGAAGAGTATGTTGGAATCCTTGAGTTCAAGCAGTAAAGGATATGGATGGATAAAAACGTTAAAAGATAACGTACTGGAAGTGCCTTATTTTTCAGAATGCAGCTTTTTGCTTATGGAAAAGGCAGAAGAGGATCGTGTTCCGAAAGAGCATTTAGGAAAATATTTTTGTCAGTTTTATTTATCAAAGCCTTATTCAGATTTGATAAATGATGGCAGAACAGTTAGTGTTTTTTCAAAACAGAAGTTAGAAAAGCATCATATTGTTCCCTTGGGAAGCGTTACCAGGATTGGAGAATCGACAGATCGCCTTAGGGCAGATAAAACAAATATTGTTAATTCGCCATTGAATTATGTGTATATTACGGATACCACGAATGGCGAGATATCAGATAAGTCGCTCAAGGATTATGAAGATTCCATAACTGCATCTGCGAAAGCTGCGTTAAATATTATCAATTATCCGGCTGTGGCTGATTTGACGGATGAGGCAAAAGTTAGAAAGTGGTTAGTGGAGAGACATAAGGTGATAAAGGGAGCAATTCAAAATCGAGTGACAAATTTATTATTGACTTAGGATTCAGATTTGCAACAAAACGAGGTGGGAAAATAGATACAAAAGACAATTCACAAGCACAAAGAAGATGGGTACGCGAGGAGGTATGCCTATTAGTAACGGAATATTTTCGGACAAAATCTCTTTCTGACGAGGAGATTCAAAATAGCCATGAGATGGTGAGTAGGGTTCTACGTAATCGGGAAATAATTCTCACGGGTCAAAAGATTTCTGATATATTCCGTAATATGGCTGGAATTAAACTTCAATCGGCCAAGTATTCGGTGTATTGATCCAGAAACTTCCTGGGAGGGGATGCAGGGAACGAAATTGCAGAAGAAAATAGTAAATGAGTATCTATATAATCCGGAGAAGATAAAAGCGGAGGCGAATCATGTGATGAAAACATATAGACATGCAATTATTTGAAATTGAGGCTTGAAGGAAGTGTGGTAGTATATACGGGATGGGTTCAATTACTTAATAATGATTTTGGATTGAATATAGAGAAATGATGAAAAAATATACAGAGGACATCTCCATGCTCCCAAACTGTACCCTCACCTATTATGAAACCCACGCAGAGGAGTACATCCAATCTACCTACCCCATAGACATGTCCCCCGCCTGCGACCGGTTTTTAAAATATATCCCCCAAGGCGGCCGCATCATAGACATCGGCTGCGGAAGCGGAAGGGATATGAAATATTTCAGAAGCAAAGGTTATGTTGTGGAGGGACTGGACGCCTCTGCGTCCATGTGCCAAAAAGCCGCTCAATACACCGGCCTTCCCGTCACATGTATTAAGATGCAAAGCTGGCGTCCCCATCATGCCTATGATGGGATCTGGTCATGTGCATCCCTTCTTCACCTGACAGAGGAAAGCATCCTCTAGTATAAATGATTTCAAATACCTTTATGTTATTCCCGGATTGTGGTATACT
>CAJUQB010000111.1 GCA_910588285.1 uncultured Lachnospiraceae bacterium | reverse complement strand
ACACGCCTATGACTGCACCGATTGGGAACAATGAAAATGCTGAACGCGGCTTATTGGAGCGGCCACACATTTTGGGTTCTGTGTCAAGCCCTTTTCTGAAATTTTTAAATAAATTTGAGTTAGACCTATAGATAAGATTTTTTCCATCTGCTTAAGTTAATGACATTGGTTCACGGCTAATTTCACCTCCGCGAGGTGCGCATCCCGCCCGGAGGGCTTTTTGTGATATCGGACATCCGGAAGAATTTCCGATATTGAAAAAGAATCCTGCTTTGCAGGATTCCCCGCCTGCGGCGGATCGCTTTCGCGATATATTTCCTCTCCGCCGCAGTGCGATCCCGCCCGGAGGGCTTTTTGTGATATCGGACATCTGGAGGAATTTCCGATATTACAAAAAAGAGAACCGCAAAGCAGCCCTATCGCTGCCTCACGGCCTCCTGTAATCCATATTCCACAGACAGAATATTTCAATCCTTACTTCCTCCTGGCGGTCAGCCTCCCGCCCTCCACATCAATCAAAATCCGGTCCCCGGCCCCCACTTCGTCTGCCAGCATCAGCCGGGCGGCCAGCGTCTCCACCGACTTCTGCAGATACCGCTTTAAGGGCCTTGCCCCGTAGATCGGATCGTATCCATGCTCCACCACGAAGCCCTCTGCCTCCGGCGTCAGCTCCACGGCCACCTCCCGGTCCACCAGCCGGCGGTTCAGGTCCGCCATCAGCAGATGGATGATATTGCCGATATTATCCCTGGTCAAGGGCTTGAACAGAATGATCTCATCCAGCCGGTTCAAAAATTCCGGCCGGAAGCTTCCCCGCAGCTCATTCATCACGGCCGCTTCACACTCCGGGCTGATCTGCCCGCCATGCTCCAGGCTCTCTAAGAGATAGGAGGAGCCCAGATTGGAGGTCATAATCAGAATGGTGTTCTTGAAGTCCACGGTACGGCCCTGGGAATCGGTGATCCGGCCGTCGTCCAGCACCTGGAGCAGCACGTTGAAGACATCGGGATGGGCCTTCTCCACCTCGTCGAACAGCACCACGGAATAGGGCTTCCTGCGGACCGCCTCGGTCAGCTGCCCGCCCTCCTCATAGCCCACATATCCGGGAGGCGCTCCGATGAGGCGGGACACGGAATATTTCTCCATGTACTCGCTCATATCAATCCGCACCATATTGTTCTCATCGTCAAAAAGGCTGGCGGCCAGAGCCTTGGCAAGCTCTGTCTTGCCCACGCCGGTAGGGCCTAAGAACAGGAAGGAGCCAATGGGCTTGGTGGGATCCTTGATGCCTGCCTTGGAGCGGATGATGGCCTCTGTTACAAGGCTGACCCCCTCGTCCTGGCCGATGACACGCTTGTGGAGCTCCTCATCCAGGTGCAATGTCTTGTTCCGCTCACTCTCTGTAAGCTTGGCCACCGGAATCCCGGTCCAGCGGGAAATAATCCGGGCGATCTCCTCATCGCTGACATTCTCATGCACCAGCTGCATGGATTCGCCCTTCACCCGCTCCTCCTCCTGAAGAAGCTGCTGCTCCAGCTGAGGCTTTTTGCCGTACTGCAGCTCCGCCGCCTTCTCCAAATCATAGTCCTGCTGTGCCTTGGCAATCTGGCCATTTAAGGCCTCAAGCTCCTCCCGGAGCTTATGGACACGCTCAATGGAGGTCTTCTCGTTGTCCCACTGGGCCTTTTTCGTCTGGAACTCATCCTTCAGCTCCGCCAGCTCCCTCTGGAGGCTGGCCAGACGGTCCTGGCTCAAGCGGTCCTCCTCCTTTTTCAGGGCTGCCTCCTCAATCTCCATCTGCATCACCCGCCGCTTAAGCTCATCCAGCTCCGTGGGCATGGAATCCAGCTCTGTTTTGATCAGAGCGCAGGCCTCGTCCACCAGGTCAATGGCCTTATCCGGCAGGAAACGGTCGGAAATATAACGGTTGGAAAGCACGGCTGCAGATACCAGGGCCGCATCCGTAATCTTCACCCCATGGAACACCTCGTACCGCTCCTTTAAGCCCCGAAGGATGGATACCGTATCCTCCACGGTGGGCTCATTTACATGGACCGGCTGGAACCGCCGCTCCAGGGCCGCATCCTTTTCAATATATTCCCGGTATTCATCCAGGGTTGTCGCCCCGATACAGTGCAGCTCCCCTCTGGCCAGCATGGGCTTTAACATATTGCCGGCATCCATGGCCCCCTCGCTTTTTCCGGCCCCCACAATGGTGTGGAGCTCGTCAATAAATAAAATGATCTCGCCGTTGCTCTTTTTGATCTCATCCAGCACTGCCTTTAAGCGCTCCTCAAACTCTCCCCGGTACTTGGCGCCGGCCACCAGCGCACCCATATCCAGGGCAAAGAGCCGCTTATCCTTTAAGCCCTCCGGCACGTCCCCCCGAACGATCCGCTGGGCCAGGCCCTCCACCACGGCGGTCTTCCCAACCCCGGGCTCTCCAATCAGCACCGGATTGTTTTTTGTTTTCCGGGACAGGATGCGGATCACATTGCGGATCTCGCTGTCGCGGCCAATCACCGGGTCCAGCTTCTGGTCCCTGGCCCGCTCCACCATATCGTAGCCGTATTTTTCCAAGGTGTCATAGGTGGCCTCCGGGTTGTCGGACACCACCCGCTGGTTCCCCCGGACCGTGGACAGGGCTGTCAGGAACCGGTCCCTGGTGATGCCGTACTCCTTAAACAGCTCCTTCATGGCAGCATTGGGATATTTCAGCAGAGTCAGGAACAAATGCTCCACAGACACATAGTCGTCCCCCATCTGCCTGGCCTCATCCTCTGCGCTGATCAATACCTTGTTCAGGTTCTGGCCCATATATATCTGCCCCCCGGACACCTTCACCCGCTTGGCCAGCTTGCTCTCCGCATTCTGTGAAAAATGTGCCAGGTCGATCTCCATCTTCTCAATGAGCTTGGGAATCAGGCCCTCCGGCTGGTTCAAAAGCGCTACCATCAAATGTTCCTGCTCCAGCTCCTGATTGCCGTATTCATAGGCAAGCTTTTCACAGTCATTGATCGCTTCCACTGATTTTTGCGTAAATTTTTGAATGTTCATAGCACGCCCTCCTTGTTATGAGCACTTAGCGGCCGTGCTTTGGCCGCTTACGTGCATTTATTCCTTACAACTCTGTTATAACGCAAAAATTAGCACTCGTCAAGAGAGAGTGCTAACAAAAATTATAAATTTTTTGTGAAATCGGATTTCCTCTTGAAAATTATAACAGGCTATTATAGAATTAGAACAAACAATTTGCTTTACATATATAGGAGGTAGACTATGCGTCATCTAATGAGTCCCCTGGACTTCTCCGTGGCGGAATTGGACGGGCTTTTGGAGCTTGCCAGCGACATTGAGAAGCATCCGCAAAAATATGCCCACGCCTGCGGAGGCAAGAAGCTGGCCACCTGTTTCTATGAGCCCAGCACCCGTACCCGTCTTTCCTTTGAATCTGCCATGCTAAGCCTTGGGGGCAGTGTTCTCGGTTTCTCCAGCGCTGACAGCAGCTCCGCTTCCAAGGGAGAAAGTGTTTCCGATACGATTCGTGTTATTTCCTGTTATGCTGATATCTGCGCTATGCGTCACCCCAAGGAGGGCGCCCCCCTTGTGGCCTCCCAGAAGTCCACGATCCCTGTGATCAATGCCGGCGACGGGGGACATCAGCATCCCACTCAGACACTTACTGACCTTATGACCATCCGTTCCCTGAAGGGCCAGCTCGGCGACCTGACCATCGGCCTGTGCGGTGACCTGAAGTTCGGCCGTACCGTTCATTCTCTGATTCACGCTCTGATCCGTTATCCCAACATCCGTTTTGTATTGATATCCCCGGAAGAGCTGCGTGTGCCCAGCTATATTCGGGAGGAAGTACTGCAGAATAACAACATCCCCTTCCAGGAGGTGGAACGGCTGGAGGATGCCATGAGCCAGCTGGATATTCTGTACATGACCCGGGTACAGCGGGAGCGTTTTTTCAATGAAGAGGATTATGTGCGCATGAAGGATTTCTATATTCTGGATAAGCAGAAGATGTCCCTGGCCAAGGAGGATATGCTGGTGCTCCATCCCCTGCCCCGGGTCAATGAGATCTCCGTGGAGGTGGACGACGATCCCCGGGCTGCCTACTTCCGGCAGGCCCGGTACGGCGTCTATGTCCGTATGGCTTTGATCCTCACCTTATTAGAGATAACCGTGTCCGACGCACCGGACGGAAAGGAGCAGTCATGTTAAACGTTGGCAGAATTTCTGAGGGCTATGTGCTGGATCACATCCGGGCCGGAGCCAGTCTTTCCCTGTACCGCGACCTCCATCTGGATGAGACGGACTACCCGGTAGCCATCATCCGCAATGCCCGCAGCAGCAAAATGGGTGCAAAGGATATCCTGAAGGTGGAATGCGATCCCAATACCCTGGATCTTGATGTGCTGGGCTTTATTGACCACAACATCACCGTCAATATCATCAAGGGCGGGGAGATCGTTGAGAAGAAGGAGCTTAAGCTCCCCAAGGAGATCAAAAATGTCATCCAGTGCAGGAACCCCCGCTGCATCACCTCCATTGAGCAGGAGCTGGACCAGATCTTTGTCCTCACAGACCCGGAGAAGGAGATCTACCGCTGCAAATACTGCGAAGCCAAATATAAGGGCCGCAAAAGAGTGAAATAATTACCAATTTCTAAATTTTTATTAAAAAAGAATAGCTCGATTGACTTTATACCGTTTCTGCTCTACCATATGAATAGCAGAAACGGTATTTTATAATTATTCATAAAAGGGAGTGGCGATGTTATGAAACAAAAATTACAGCAATTTATGATGGGGCGATACGGTGCGGATCAGCTGTCCAGGGTATTGCTGTTCGTGTCCCTGGGGATCCTGATTCTCTCCATGCTTACCAGGTGGGGCCTGCTCTATTGGCTTGCCTTTCTCTTAATGGGATATGCCTATTTCCGGATGTTCTCCCGCAATGTCCAGAAGCGGTATGCGGAAAACCAGAAGTTTCTGAATTTCCGCTACCGGCTGGTAGCCAAAAAGGATGCCCAGAAGAAGCAGTGGGCCCAGCGGGACGTGTACCGCTATTTCAAATGCCCCAACTGCAGGCAGAAGGTCCGGGTGCCCAAGGGCAAGGGCAAGATCTGTATCACCTGCCCCAAATGCCGGATTGAATTTATCAAGAAAACTTAAAGCCCCTTAAAAAAGAATGCGCTCTGCGCATTCTTCGCGCCCGAGCGGTGCCGTTCACGGCTAATTTCACCTCCGCGAGGTGCGCATCCTGCCCGGAGGGCTTTTTGTGATATAGGAAATCCGAAGGAATTTCCTATATCATAAAAGCAGCTTTCCCACAGATTCCCTGTGAAAAAGCTGCTTTTTTTACTTTGCTGACATCGGGAAGGCCACCACCACGGTAAACAGATCCGCGTCCGTCTCCACCCGGAAGCTTCCGCCGCAGGCCTCCGTAAAGCTCTTGGCAATGGACAGCCCCAGTCCGCTTCCGCCGTCCGTGCGGCTGGAATCTCCCCGCACAAAGCGTTCCGCAAAATCCTTTCCTGTCTCCAGCTCCGTGCCGGAGGTATTTTTCAGATAAACTGCCGCCATTACCCCTTCCATTGTCATGGTCAGATAGATGCGGGAGCCTGCCAGGGAATACTTCAATGCGTTCTGCAAAAGGTTCTGGAATACACGGTACAATCTCTGGCCGTCCGCCCGGATAAACAGCGGCTCCTCGGATACTGCCGTCTTCATCCCAAGCCCGCTGGATGCAATCTGGCTGTCCATGTCAGCCAGCACCTGGCGCAGCAGCCTGCCCAAGTCAAGCTCCTCCATATTTACCGGAAGCTGCCCGGCCGCAGCCTTGCTCACGTCAAAGACATCCTGGACAATGGTTTTTAAGCGCAGTGATTTTTCCCACAAAATCTGGACAAATTCCCGGACATGCTCCGGCAGCGCCTCCTCCTGTTTTAAAAGCTCCACATAGCTGATAATGGAGGTCAGGGGCGTCTTGATATCATGGGACACATTGGTCACCAGCTCCACCTTCATCCGCTCGCTGTGCATCTGCTCCCGCAGCGCCTCCTCCAGCCCCCGCTGGATCTCATTCAGGCTCTCCGCGGCCTGGGCCAGATCCGCATCCTTTGGCAGCACCAGAGGCTTTGTCAGGTTCCCGCCCCGGACAGCAGTGATCTGGTCCGACAAGGCGCCGATATCCTCTGCCAGCCTTCGGTTTTTTCCAAGGCTGCCAACCCCTACCGCCACGCAGACTGCCAAGAGAATTACTGCCAGCAGAACTGCCGCTGTCATGGCAAACAAGGTATAGAAGCTGCCATAATAATCAAATTGGTTGTCAAGCCAAATCACCAGAATCAGTAAAAGCACTGCCAGCACCAGAACGGATATCACGGACGCCAGAATCAGCCAGTATCGCCTTACCATCCGTTTTTGCACCGGATATTGAAGATCCCTGGTCCGCAGGCTGTCAAACAATGGCTTTTTCTGCTTTCCCCGGTTCAGACGCAGATCCAGTACCAGAAGGTAGACCAGCCAGAAGCAGCTGCATAGGAATAAGCCCTTCCCGGCCACCTGTCCAAGGAAATAAATCACATCCCCGGGATATCCGTCGTACCACAAAAGGTACAGCATCTCCCGAAGCTCCTCTCTGCCTGCCATAAGGAAGATCAGCACCGGAAGCAGCACAAGGAGCAGAAGCTTCAGCTCCAGCCAGATTTTTCCCAAAAGAGCTGCAATCGCCTGGTCTGCCTTACGTTTTTCCTTCCGACAAAAGAAGCTCACAGCCAGCAATACCACGCCTGCCGCCATAAAACCGCAGTGAACCCGGAAGCTTCTGTCCCTGTCCCTTAAGCCCTGCTGCAGATAATACAGCCTGCCCCCATACTGGCTGGTTCCATATTCCGAGTAATTGCCCGTGATATAGAGCCTGGGCTCCTTGGCCGCTGCCAGGAAAATCACTGCATCCTTGGCGGAAGCATCCACGTTAAAATTGGCGTATCCAGGCACAAACCAGAGGCTGTCATCCGTGTACATGCCGTTTCCGTAGATCTCCTCCTCCACATTGTCCTTGACAATCTGCACCTTCCCATCCCCGGCCCGGTTATACCACAGGGTAAAATTATATTCCTCCGGATCCAGATCCTTGTAAAAATCCGCATCCTCCCAGGATTCCTTCAGCCGATCCTCCCAGGCCTCAATATTGGTATAGATAAGCTTCCCCTGCCAGATGACCGCATAGCGGACATTCTTGTTCTGGGCCAGCTCCGCCATATATTCCTTTTTGTTTTGAGGCCTGTTCCAGTATTCACTGTACGCCTCCGGGTACCGCTCCCACAGGGTCTCCTGGCTCTCTGCCGAATCCCATCCATACTCCTGGGCAACCGATGGGATTCCCTCTGGCACTGCCTCCTGCACCGCGGTTCCCTCATTGAGCCATCGGTCCAGGGTCTCCCCGTCATAATCCCAGCTGTACGCATCGCCGATGCCATAACTTCGGTAAGCACCCCGGTCGGAGGTTCCGTAATACCGCCAGCCCTTGCCGCCGGTTGCAATCCCCAGAAGCTCCTCCAGTCGGTCCGCCATATAGCTGCGAAATTCCGCTGACTCCTGGTAATCCACCCTACCCAGGGCGCCCTGTCCATAACTCCAGAGGCGAAACACCTGCCCAAGATTGCAGAGCAGCAGCGTCACTCCCAGGAAGAAGCACCCAAAGCTAATGATCTGTTTTGATTTTTTCCATTTTGTATCCAATGCCCCACACCACCTTTAAATATTCTGGCTCTCTCGGATTGAGTTCGATTTTTTCCCGAATATGACGGATGTGCACCATAACGGTATTCTCCGGCGCGAAGGAGGGCTCCTCCCACACTCTCTGGTAGATCTCCTCCGCCGGGAATACCCGGCCCCTGTTCCGCATAAACAGATCCACGATCTTTGTCTCCGTAGCAGTGAGCTTCACTGGCTCCCCGTCCGCATAGAGGGTATGCTCCCGCAGCCGGTAGCAGAGACGGCCATTCCAGATCTCATCCCCATCATGCCAGGCATTGATGTCCCCCAGAAGGGTATATCGTCTTAGCTGGCTTCTCACCCGGGCTGCCAGCTCTGCCGGATTGAAGGGCTTGGACACATAATCGTCGGCTCCCATGGAAAGCCCCAGCACCTTGTCGGTCTCCTCCGTTTTCGCGCTTAAGACAATGATGGGCAGGTTCTTCCGCTCCCGAATCTTCATCATGGCAGACAGGCCGTCCAGCCTTGGCATCATCACGTCCATGATGATCAGCCGCACCGGCTGCTGTGCCAGGATATCCAGGGCTTCCATGCCATCGTAGGCCTTTAACACCTGGTAGCCCTCCTTTCCCAGCAGCAGGGCAATGGCTTTTACAATTTCCCGGTCGTCGTCCACCACTAACACACATTCGTTCATATCTGTCACTCCTCTAACTCCCAGGCGGGGAAGTGCCCCGCCTGTCCTTTGGCCTGGTACAATCATAGAAAAAAGTTCTTATAAGAATATTATCGTAATTCTTATGGAAATCTTAAATCTGCTCTTCAAGATTTCCCTGAAAAAGTCCTCCAGGTACCCGATATCCCTGCGTACATACGACGGCTTTTTTCTTTTGCCTTCGTCCGGCAGACTGTTACTATTGCTGACCTCCCCTATGACTCAAGCCGAAGCCGTTCTACAATACTCAACTATGACGATTTGGACTCGTCGTTTTAGAAATGGAATTTATTTGAAGTCATGTTGAATTTTATGATAGTCAGAAATGATATTTTCAAACGTGATATTCTTTAGGCTTTCACATAAATCATTGCTGATTTTCTGGTAAGAACAATCCAATACATTGTGTATGATTTTCCCTATGGGACATAACGGGGAGGGCAATGGGTGAAGTCCGATAAGCTTAGAAGCGAAGTTCGGTTCTATTGCCTTGCATATACGGTATAATGTAATTTCATTTGGCAGACAATTCAATGTCGTACCACCTGTACCAAATTTAACAGATATTATACCATCTTTTTTCAACGAGCTTATGATTTTTCGGATTGTAACAGGGTTGATTCCGGTAGATAACGATAAAAGGTCACTGGTTACTTTTTGCGTATCTCCATATTCGAAAATAAAAATAAGGCAATGAATAGCAACGGAACATTTTGTACTGATATGCATGGCGCTTCTCCTTTCTTTTTGAAATTGTACCATATATCCGCATTGGTGTAAATCTTGACATTACACCAAAAGATTGCTATAATGGTGTAAATCTAAAAATTACAGGAGGAACAGATATGAAAGTTTCACAAATTGTTTTCAGTCCAACAGGAGGAACTGGTAAAGTCGCAGAAGTTATAGCTCAAGCATGGGTATTCACGGCAATCAGCATTAGCAATAAAAAAAGCCTGTTCAGTAAGAAAAGGAAATGAATTATATATTTAAGGATTCGGGAGTCAAAAGGGACTAATCATTTTCGTTTCTGATTTTTCCATCCGGATGCAGCAGTCTCCTGTGAGACGAAAAATCTTGTAGGAGACTTCATGTCTTATGATTTCAGGATAACTTTAATCATTTCGATATTTTTTCCTTAACGTTCGCAATTTCAAACCACAATAAACAATCAGATAAATATCTAGCAGGGTCATGATTGCAAAGAACACGGTGAGCACGGTTGTAAATGGGTCATCGGTTTCTATGCTTCTTATCAAATTCGGAAGAACGCAGCATAGAAAGATTACTAAAATTGGAAGAAAACGAGTTCTTACCACATGGTCGATCATATCTATTCTTGATTCATTATCGGAAAATATTTCGCCATCACCCTCAGAATCCATCTCTGTTGACGGTTTACGAAAATACAGCCATCCGACACAATGACCAATATATTCCCAACCGTAATCTCTAAAAATTTGGAAATAGTTACTGGTTTCCGAATTGTTTTTATAATCCAGTCGGTATGCTACTTCCGCCGGCGTACACTTTTCGAAAATATAGAAACAAGGGGGAATCATTTTTACCAGTCTCCAGCCATTCATATGCTGATTATGCAACCAAATTTCTTCCTCTTCATAATCTGCAATGGTAAAAAAGCGTATTACCGTTTTTTTGTTATTCATTTATTTCCTCTCCTTTACTGTTCTTATACAATCGCTCTATACGTTTAATCTCAAGATGTAAGATTTCTTTTCCGAGTTCGGTAATTCGATAAAGTTTTCTTTTTTCTTCCTCTCTCTCAAAAACAATTAAGCCATCTTTTTCCATTTTAGAAAGCGTTCCGTACATTGTTCCTGCACTAATGATTAACTCTCCACCTGTCATTTTCCTGACCTGCTGACTAATTCCGTAGCCATGCTGAGGTTGTTGGAGACAGAATAAAATGTAAAAGCCGCTTTCTGTCATAGGTACATAAATTCTTTTTATTTTACTATTCATAGGCATCCTCACCATTCCACCTCGATATATCGATCCTCGATGTATATTATATCGAACCTCGATGTAATTGTCAAGTATTTTTTGAAATCCTCCAGAGCGTGTTTGAAAATTGCTTTCCGGCAGCTGTGCGTTACACTTTGTGGGAGATTTGGGCCAAATGAAGGGCGCATAGCGGGCTATGTAACCTGAATTTGGTCCAAATATACCGCAAAGTGGGGCGTGCAGATGGCGGGAATGAATTTTCAAACACGCTCTAGTATCATATATTCGCGCATATGTCACAATTTCTCGATTGCCACACCTTGTTATATCTTGTTATGAGAGAAAGATCGAAAAAAACGGCCTCGGATAGTCCGATGCCGTTTTACTTCTATACTACAAACTCCCTGCACCTGTGGGTGCGAACCTTCCAGGAATAGCCCTACTTCCCATACACCTTCCGGATGTCTTCCTTCCGGATGAAGATGCTGACCCGGCCATAGCGCACCCGGCACATCTCCTTTGCCTTGGGATCCATCTCAATATAAGGATGATTTAATTTTTCCTCAATCACCGCCGTTCCTGCGTAAACTGCATCCACCAGCCCCACGTAATCCTCCAGGTAGGCCTTGGTCAGCGGGTAGCCGTTGTGGTTGGGCAGCACCCAGTCAAAGGCATCCGATTCCGCCAGGATCCGCCGGGCATTTTCCTGAAGGTGATCCAGCCGCTCCTTCACATCATAGGGTGCTTCCGGGTTGTTGGAGTTATCAAACATGATGGTCTGTTGGCTCTCATACTCATCCCCGGTAAAAACCAGCCGTTCCTTCCGATCCAGGAAAAACAGGCTGCTGTTGCAGTGGGCGGGCCTGGCCTCCCACACTTCAATGACCCGGCCCCCGCCTAAGTCAATGGTATCCCCATCCTTTAAGATCCGTTTCCTGTAATCCGGATGGGGAAGCTTTGTAAGGTCAAAGGGCACAGCCCCAGCACCTGTAACAGAGGGCTCGTCAATGATCCAGCCTTCTGCCACCCCCACCTCTTCAAATTCCCCGTTCCCGGCAGAATGATCCGGGTGGAAATGGGTGTTCACCACCACCAGGGGCTTATCTGTCAGCTTTTCCACAAACTCCTTCAGATTCCCGGCCCCATAGCCGGTGTCTATGAGAAGTGCCCGGTCTGTCCCCTCCAGCAAGTACATGTTCTCACTGCCATTCATAAAATTCAGGAACCAGGTTCCCTCCTTGGCCTCCCAGGCCGTATAGCTTCCAAAAATCTGTTCCAGACTTGGCTGTTGGCTCATAACCATTCCCCCTTCTCGATTCTTTGACAGTATTGTGATTTATTTGGACAGGAAGTCGATCACCGCCTGAGCCGCCCGCTCGCAGCCGCCCTTGGTGTGCATCTCTTCTGCCATTGCCTGGGCATTCTTCTTGAAGGAATCATCGCTAATCAGACGCTTTAAATTCTCCCGAAGCGCCTCCTGGGTTACCTCCGGCTTGGTCAGGGAGGCGCAGGCTACGCCCAGCTCCACCATGCGGCCCGCCGTAAAGACCTGCTCATCCATCTGGGGAATGCAGAAGCAGGGAACCCCATAGTACAGGGCTTCCATCGCGCTTCCGGTTCCTGCATGGGTAAAAAAATAATCCGTGTGCTCCAGCACTTCGAGCTGGGGTGTAAAGGCCATCACCTGGACATTTTCCGGGATCTCCCCCAGGTCCTCGGGCTTTAAGACCTTGCCGATGGAGCAGAGCACATTGATGTCAAGATCCTTCACCACCGGGAACAGCATCTGGTAAAACTCCGGCCAATTGTTGAACAGGGAGCCCAGGGAGGTATACAGCAGGGGCTTGCCGTTCGCGGGCGGCTGCCAGGTGCCGCTCTCCGCTCTGGGAGCGATCTGAGCCCCTGCAAAGAAGAACCTCTCGTCATCAAAGGTATCCCCCGCCGGGTGGAAGCTCTTGGGCTGGGTCACAATATTGTAATCCCCGATGCCCTCGAAGATCTCGGTACAGGTGAGCAGCGGCCCGCCGAATTTCTCCTGGAGCCCTCTTGCCACCTCCAATGCCTTGGCCCGGACCGGGTTGGTGTCCGGGTATACCGGCCAGAACCGGTCAATGGCAAAATGCTCATTGGCAGTATAGCTGGTAAACATCATAATTAAAGGAAGATTTAACTTCCACGCTGCCAACCGGCCTGCCACAGCTACCGCATCCGCAATGATGGCATCCGGCTTATCTGCCTCCAGAACCGGCAGAATGCTGTCAATGACACCCAGGGCCTCCCCCAGGAATACCATGGGGATCCCTGCCAGGAAATCATCCCCGGCATCCACGCTGTCCTGTCCTGCCACCACCGGCATAGGAACATGCTTTACCCCTGCCTGTTCCACCTGTCCTCTGTACTGCTCCGGTGCAAAATAAAGAACCTCTGCACCCTTTTTTACCAGTTCCCCTACCATGGGAAGGGAAGCCAGGATGTGACCTGTTGCTCCCATGGGAATATAAGCTAATTTCATGATGATATCCTCCTTTTACTGTTTTTCTTAAATCTTAGTTCTTACTATTTCTGCTTTCATGGATGCTGCCTAAGACAAACGGCGTTTTCCGGCAGCTCATATTGATTATAGCATCTTGATTTTTTCCGGGATATGCCTGTTTCCCAGCTATTTCCCGAAAAAATGTCCTGATTTATAAGCTCCACCCTGCCGCCCCAAGAGCATGTCTTTCTTATAAATGTCCCTTGGACAAAACTACTGCCGCAAAGCCCGGCTTGTCAAAGTCCTGGGGCCCATAGCCCGGCAGGGCGCAGACCCTGGCCTCCACCCCGGGAGCCAAATCCGTCTCAAAGGGGAAGCCCTTTTCAAAATCTGCCTGTTCTGCTGCCCGGATATAAGTAAGGATCTCTTTTTTGTCTGTCAGGCCCGGGTTATGGGCCATATAAAAGTGGGTAAAGCCCAGCCCATGGGCCTTATGCAGGGTATTAAGATAGTCCTCAAGCTTCAAAGCCTCCGGCATAAACAGCCAGACAAAGGGGTTGAAGGCATCCCCGGAGAACAGGATATCCCGCTCCTTCCAGTATAGTCCAATGCTGCCGCCAGTATGGCCCGGCAATTCAAAGACCTCCAGGGTAATGCCGCCCAATGCAAAGACATCTCCTTCCTTCACGGACCTTAAGCTTCCGCTGCCCCCATGGTTATAGCGCTCCCGGTCTATGGTCTTTGGCAGGATATTTTCCGTCTCTTTGGTCATGAAATTAAAATTGTGCTCCGCATTTTTCAGGGCTCCCCGGCGCATCTCCTGGCCGGTATGCTCCAGGCACAGCCCTCGATCCCTCTCATGAATATAAATATCCTCCGCAAACTGATAATTGCCGCAGGCATGGTCCAGATGGCCATGGCTGTTGACAATGTACAACGGCCTCCCCTCTGACAGCTCCTTTACGATCCCTGCCAGATCTCCATAGCCATAGCCGGTGTCCCACAAAAGGGCTTTCCCGGTGCCCACGAAAAGATCCATAAACACCATATCCTTAGCTGTAATCCGGTAATGTCCCGTCTCTGCCGGGATCACCTGATAAAAATCACTCATAATCTTCCTCCCTTCCGCCTCCTTCCAAGGCTTCGCCTGATATTCTATAGAATTATACTCCTGGCAGCTCCATACCTGCAAAGGGATTTTCCTCCGCCTTTAATGTTTCCGGTGAAATCAAATGCATCAAAAAGGTCTTGGCCAGAGGCACCCACTGGGCGCAGGCATGGGCCAGCTCCTGCCTGAAGGGCTCAAAAATATTCCTGCCCAAGGAAAAACCATGCTCCCCATATTGGAACAGATGGCACTCATAGGGAACCCCGATGGTCTGCAGCTTCTCCGCCATACGGATGGTGTGCATGGCCGGAACCAGGCCGTCGTCCGTAGCGGCTGCCAAAAATACCGGCGGCATCTTGTCCGTAGCCTGGCAGACAGGGCTATATGCCTTAAGAAGCTCCTTATCCGGATGGGATGCCCCGAAAATCGGGGTGTTGCCGTCAAGCGCCGTAATAAAATTGGGATGGGCCTCATTGAACTCCTCCTGGAGCACGTAGTCATGGAGGCCATAAATCAGCACTGCTGCCATAATCCGGAAGCTTTCCGTGTCTGCCCCCAATTTCTCTGCCAGCATCCCGTTGTGCCAGGTAGTGGCATACATGCTGCACAGATGGGCCCCTGCGGAAAATCCGCAGATACTGATCTTATCCCCGTCAACTCCCCACTCGTCGGCATGCTCCTTGATGGTGAGGATGGCCTTTCCCAGGTCAATGAGCTGGGCCGGAAACAGGCTCTTCCCCTTGGGTGCCCGCTCCACTACGCTATACTCCAGCACAAAGGCCTGATAGCCGTCCACTGCAAAGGTCATGGCCACCGGATCTCCTTCATTGCCATGGCGGGGACAGTTCTGATAGGCGCCTCCTGGACAGGCAATCATAGCCGGCTTTTTCACCGGGTTGGGAAGGAATGCATCCGGCAGGTGCAGGAACATGGTCAGCTCTACGTCATCCCGGTTCTCCCACAGTTTTATGGTCTCAATTCTCATAGCGTACCTCCTCTGAAACATATTGCATATTTTTATGGCTAAATTAATTTTACCATGACTTTTACACAAAAAATATTCTGATTTCTACCTTTATTTAGCACAATTACGACTTTTTGTTACGATTCACGGCCCGGGGGACGCTCATAGCAACGATTTTTTTCACATCAGAAGCTTTTTAATGTATCCCAATGAAACAAAAAACTCCCGGTATCTGCAATTGCTCCGATACCGGGGGGTTCGATTACACTATGCAAATCTTGCCTTCAAATCCTTCACGTCGCTTTCCAGCATCCTGACCTTGATGGCCAGCATCTCCTGCTCATTGCTGGGTCTCATTGCATCATGCAGGTTCCTGGACAGGTCAAGGTGGCCTTCCGCCACACGCTGGATATTCACACGGATCTCATTGTCAAGGATCATATCCAGCTTAGTAACCCTTTGATTCACGTCGTTAATATCCTGCTTCATGTCTGCTATGTCCTGCTTCACGCCTTCCATGTCATGCTTCATGCCTTCCATGTCATGCTTCATGCCTTCCATGTCA
>CAJUQB010000110.1 GCA_910588285.1 uncultured Lachnospiraceae bacterium | reverse complement strand
GTCAGCAGGTACTTATTGTCCTCACAGGCGGTGGGGTAATCTGCTGTCTTGTCAGAGTAGGTGGGCTCCAGTGCAATGGAGGCACAGGTGTCTGCATTGATGATAAAGGCATCGTCATGAAGCACCTTGATGGCCGGATATTTGTTGTTGTGCTTTGCATGGGTGATGGTGGACTTGCCTGAGCCTGACAGGCCAAATACTGCTGCAACGTATTTGGAGCCGTCCTCTAAGGTGTACTCCTTCTGTCCGCCGTGGCAGGAAGCATAGCCGTTGCGGTTGGCCAGAGCCCATGCCAGGGTCAGTGTCCCCTTCTTGTGCTCTCCGAAATACCGCATGCCAAGAATCGCTGCACAGTTGGTATCTGTATTGAAATAGCACAGGCAGTTGGGATCGCTGATGTCTGTCTTGTCCGTTCCCACCCACTGGGGATCAGAGAAGATATAGATATCAGCCTCATTCTCATATACCTTGGAGCTCTTGTACATCTTCACGTACTGGTCAGACTGATACTGGAAGTTCAGCATCCAGGAATACATCAGGTTCTCCTCCCCTTCCGGAATCAGGAGATGAGCCTTCACCATGAACTCGGGATCAAGGCCGATAAATACCTCTGCGTGATACATGGTCTTCCATCTGGTATCATATACGGCATCCATCAGAAGCTTATCCAGCTCTGTGGTATTCACACCCTCCTTGCCGGTGATTCTTCTTGCCGGGGCATAACGTCCGGTGATGGATCCGTCGTTAAATAAAAGAACCTTTGCATCTGCCTCCAGTCCGAATTCCTCTCCACGGTATACCGGCATATCGGTAACAACTGTTCCCGGAGAATTCTTTGCCAGTTCGTAGGCTTCTCTCAAGGTATTCACCTTGATTACATTGTTGCCATAAAAGGCGGCCTCGATGATAGAGCGGGTTTTGGCAAAACCAACCTTATTGGGACCAATCTCGGTTCTTGGATAGTATGCCTTTGTTGCCATTGTCATTTCCTCCTTATTGCAATGTTCTTTTTTCAATACAATATCTCCTTCTTAGGATATATCTTTGTTATTTTTTTGTCAATATGATTCCTCAGAAAATTTAAAGATTGCAGTGAAAATTTTAAATCTGTTTTTGATATTTTTTTGTCAATTTTTTCATCTTCCTCTTGCCAACCATAGATTTTTCCGGTAAAATGATATTCATAGATCGAAATTCCATCAACGGAACGCTCTATATCATCTGATTTCGTAACTCGTCCATTCTTGTGCCACCACACACAATATCACAGATATTATAAAATATATATAAACATTCCAAATCTTTTGTGAAATTTTCCATATATTTTTCTGTGCGGCTTGTATTCTGCAAAATGGCTGTGTTATGATATAAAATACTTTTTAGAAATGGGGGTTACAACATGAACACCAACAACTTCTGTGACATCACGCCAGAGCTCCGGCAGCTGGCGGAACGATGCAATAATGCTGCAACCATTGACCCTTCCCTTTTTACCAAATACGATGTAAAACGCGGCCTCCGCGACCTGAACGGCAAAGGCGTCCTGGTAGGCCTGACTGAGATTTCCGATGTCTGCGCTACCAGAACGGTAGACGGAGAGCAGGTTCCCGCTCCCGGTGAATTGTACTACCGGGGCTACAATATCAAGGATCTTGTAAAGGGACTGACCGACAGCGATCATGACGGCTTCGAAGAAGCTGCCTATCTTCTGATGTTCGGCCAGCTTCCCAGGCAGGAGGAGCTGAACATGTTCCGCTCCATGCTGGCTGACTACCGCAGCCTGCCCACCGGCTTTGTGCGCGATATCATCATGAAGGCGCCCAGCCAGGACATGATGAACACCCTGGCCCGCAGCGTGCTGACTCTGTATTCCTACGACGACCGGGCCGATGATACGTCCATTCCCAATGTGCTGCGCCAGTGCATGCAGCTGATCAGCCTGTTCCCGCTCCTGTCGGTATACGGCTATCAGGCCTACAAGCATTACCATGACGGCGCAAGCCTGTACATCCATGTGCCGAGCCCGGAGCTGTCCACAGCCGAGACCATTCTCCATGTGCTCCGCCCGGACAGCACTTATACCCCTCTGGAGGCCAAGCTTTTGGACATTGCCCTGATTCTGCATATGGAGCACGGCGGCGGTAACAATTCTACCTTCACCACCCATCTGGTCTCCTCATCCGGCACAGACACCTACTCTGCCATTGCCGCTGCCATCGGCTCCCTGAAGGGCCCCAAGCACGGCGGTGCCAATATCAAGGTCGTGAAGATGTTTGACGACCTGAAGAGCCAGGTACAGGATTGGAAGGATGAGGAAGAGGTGGGACGTTATCTGTCCGCCCTTCTGAACAAGGAGGCCTTTGACCGCGCCGGCCTCATCTACGGTATGGGACATGCCGTATATTCCCTCTCAGACCCCAGAGCGCAGCTGTTCCGCACCTTTGTGGAGCGTCTGTCCAATGAGAAGGGACGCCAGGAGGAATTTGCCCTCTACGCCCTGGTGGAGCGTCTTGCTCCAGAGATCATTGCCCGGGAGCGCAAGATCTACAAGGGCGTCAGCCCCAACGTGGACTTTTTCTCCGGCTTTGCCTACAGTATGCTGGATCTGCCCCTGGAACTGTACACACCGATCTTTGCCATTGCCCGTATTGCAGGCTGGAGCGCACACCGCCTGGAGGAGCTCTCCTACAACGGCAAGATTATGCGTCCTGCTTACAAGTGTGTCCAGGAGCACCGGCCATTTATTCCGATCTCCCAGCGTTAACCGTTCATTACTTTCCATACATAAAAAGAATCCTGCTTTGCAGGATTCTTTTTATGTATGCACAGCATATTTCATGATATAGGAAATTCCTCCGGATTTCCTATATCACAAAAAGCCCTCCGGGCAGGATGCGCACCTCGCGGAGGTGAAATTAGCCGTGAACGGCACCGCATCCGTCACATCACGCACTTTCCCCGCTTCCCGCCCGGTCCTTGGAATACAGCACCTTCAATATAATCGGCGTCACCACGGATGAAATAATAATCAACAGAATCACGGATGTGAAATAAACCGGTGTGAGCAGACCGGCGGTAAGCCCTTTCTGGGATACAATCAGGGCCACCTCGCCTCTGGTCATCATACCTACGCCTATTTTCCCGGAATCCAGCCAGCTGAACTTGCACAGCCGCGCCATGAGCCCGCAGCCGATAATTTTTGAAAACAGGCCCACCAGCACAAAGGCAATGGAGAAAATCAGGATGCCCATGCTCATATTTTCCACATTTGTTTTCAGACCAATACTTGCAAAGAAAATAGGCCCAAAGATAATATAGGAATTGGTGTCCATCTTTTCCGCTATGTACTGGGAATCCCGGATGGAGCAGAGAATGATTCCCGCCACATAGGCCCCTGTGATATCCGCAATCCCAAAATACCGCTCCGCAATGTATGCCATAGCCAGGCAGAAAGCCAGCCCTGCGATGGGAATCCTCCTGGTATGGGGATATTTTGTATCCACCATCTGAAAGATTTTGTAGCTGATAAAGCCCACCACAATGGCAAATACGAAAAACAGCACCGTGTTGAGCAATACTGCTGTGGGCTTTAATTCCGGATTCTTAATGCCGATCACAAAGGTAAGGACAATAATGCCGATCACATCGTCGATGATCGCTGCGCTTAAGATCGTGGTGCCCACCTTTCCCTTGATCTTTCCCATTTCCTTCAGGGACTCCACCGTAATACTAACCGAGGTGGCCGTGAGGATCGTCCCCACAAATACTGCCTTGTAAAAGCCCTCAGAGCCCCAGGGGGACATCCCGTAAAAGGCCATATAGAGCAATGCGCCGCAGACCAGTGGGATAAATACGCCCGCACAGGCAATCAGAACGGCAATGGGCCCTGTCTTTACCAGATCCTTCAGGTCCGTTTCCAGCCCTGCGGAAAACATCAGCAAAATTACGCCGATTTCCGCCATCTGCACAAGAAAATCCGACTGGTTCACCCAGCCCAAAACGCTGGGTCCGATCAACAGCCCTGCAATGATCTCTCCCACTACCTGGGGGGCTTTGCATTTTCTTGCCAAAATGCCGCACAGCTTTGCAAAAATGATAATAATTGCCAGATCCTTAAATACTAAATACGACTCCACTTTCCTTTCCCTCTTTTCCAAAATCTGTAAACCCTGCCCGCCTGCGCTTCCGGAATCTCATCATTCCCCCCGGAATTCCGCAGCTTGTGGAATCCCATCATTCCCCCCGGAATTCCACTGCTCCCGAAAGCTCCTTCCTCTGGAATTTTGCAGCTTCCCGGAATCCTCTCACTGCCCCGGAATTTACAGCTTCAGGAATTCTCTTACCACGCCCGGCATCTCCTCCACCTGGCAGACTGTCTTATGACGCACCGGCGCGGTGCGGATCTCCTCAATGGCCCTTGGCACCTTCACGCCCGACAGCCGCTCCAGCTCATCCACAAGCTCAAAATCCGTCTTATCCCTGCATTCCCCACCAATGGCCTCCATCACGCTTCTGGTGAACTTATAGGGGCTTGCAGTGGACGCAATCACTGTCACCGTGTCGTCATTGGTATCCTTTTTATATTTCTGATACACAGTAGCTGCCACAGCCGTATGCGTATCCATCACATAGCCTTCTGTTTCGTAGATCCTGCGGATCGTCTCCCCGGTCTCCGCCTCGCTGGCATAATTCCCGTAAAATTCCTCCAGCTCCTTCTGCATGGCCGGTGTAATCTCATACCTGCCGGTGTCTGCCAGCTCCTGCATCAGCTGTCCATTGGCCTGATCATCCCTGCCTGCAATCTGGTAGATGAGCCGCTCCAGGTTGCTGGAGATCAGAATATCCATGGAGGGGGAGGAGGTGAGCACGAACTCCCGGTTCCTGTCATAGACCCCGGTCCGGAAGAAATCGTACAGCACCTTATTCTCATTGGAGGCACAGATCAGCTTACGGATGGGAATGCCCATCTGCTTCGCATAGCAGGCTGCCAGGATATTACCGAAATTGCCGGTGGGCACCACCACATTCATAGGCTGCCCCTCCCCCATGGCTCCCTGGGCCTTAAGCTGTGCGTAGGCATACACATAGTAGGCAATCTGGGGCACCAGACGCCCGATATTAATAGAATTGGCCGAGGAGAACTGATATCCCCCTGCCAGGAGCTCTGCGGAAAGCTCCGGATCGGAAAACATACCCTTGACTGCAGTCTGGGCCTGGTCAAAATTCCCATGGATCCCCACCACCAGCGTATTGTCCCCCTGCTGGGTCACCATCTGCTTCTGCTGGATGGGGCTGACCCCATCCTTGGGATAAAATACGATAATCCGCGTCCCCTCCACATCTGCAAAGCCTGCCAGCGCTGCCTTCCCGGTATCCCCGGAGGTAGCCGTCAAAATCACGATCTCATTTTCCACCTGGTTCTTTCTGGCCGAGGTAATCATCAGATGGGGCAGAATCGACAATGCCATATCCTTAAAGGCAATGGTAGCTCCATGGAACAATTCCAGATAATAAGCCCCGTCCGCCTTCACCAGCGGCGCAATCTGCTCTGTATCGAATTTGCCGTCATAGGCCCGCTCAATGCACCCCTTCAGCTCCTCCTCTGTAAAATCCGTAAAAAACAGCCTCATCACCTCATAAGCCACCTCCTGGTAGCTCATTCCCGCCAGCTGCTCCCCGCTGACCGCAAGCTTTGGAATCTGCCAGGGCACAAAAAGCCCTCCATCATCCGCCAGTCCCTTCAAAATCGCCTGGGAGGCCGTCACGCTCGCTTCATTATTCCGTGTACTTGTATAAAACAATTCCATAAAATCATCCTTTGCTTTTTAATTTGCTTTTTTCTTTACCGCCCCATTATAAATTTTTTCCAAAGCAATGTCAATGCTTTCCCAATCCCGATTGTGATTTGATGATTTTTAAGGCTACTATTCACGGTGCCTTGCACCCTGCTGCAAGGCATCCGGCCAGTAAAATAGCGGTTGTGTGCATCCAGCCCCCGCCGTCAGGCGACTTATCAATGGGCTGGATGCGTTACAATTCGCGGCCGGTTAGGCCGTGAATTGTAACCAATTTGTAGCAATAATGCTGAAATAATGGACTCACCTGATTGCAAAAGCGGCAAATGAATGTTACAATATTTATGAAAATGAATATACACTATTTTTGAATTGGAGCATATGCCAATGATATAAGGCGATAAAAATATAAAGCGAATTTGGAAGTCTAATAAAAGCCACAAACAGACAGGTGAAAGGAGTAAGATGCTTATGGAAAATCTTAAGGTCTACTTGGACACATCGGTTATCAGCCATTTGCTACAGGAAGATGTGCCTGAAAAGATGGCAGATACGAGAAAATTGTGGGAAAAGTTTAAAACCGGACAATATGACGTATATCTGTCTACTGTCACATTAGAGGAAATATCAGATTGTAAAGAGCCAAAGAAAAGCCAGATGTATCAATTTTAAGCATATTGTTAATATTAAGACCATCAGAGGAGTATGAGCCATCACGAATCTAAGGGGCTATAAACCAGTTGAAATTATCAATCCATCTGTGTTATTAGAAAGCGAGGTATGACTATGGATAAGTTGATAATCAGTCCGGACTTTACGATCGAGGACATCCACAAAATAAGGGAATATAACTATAATATCACAAAAGACATGACACCGCAGGAAAGACGTGATTATTATAATAAACGAGGCATGGAAGTACACAGACAGATTCAAGAAATGCAGTTACAGGAAGTATAGGTGTACTGAAATTTAACAAGCATTCCACACAGGAGGTCCCCTATGCTCCCAGGCGTATCCCAAGCCCGAAAAAAAGACAACTCCATCTACTATCGCGCCGGCATTACCTGCCAGGGTAAGCACATCAGCCTTGGAAGCTATCCCCGGGAAGCAGAAGCAGGCCAGGCCTACCAGGATGCGGGCAGGATCCTGAACGATCCCGCCATCACCCTGGAGCACCTGCCCTCTTTCCTCACCAGCCTTCCCTTTGACAAATGCGTATCCCTCATCAATTTCCGGGATAACCGCATGTATTTTAAAAACCCGATCTATCTGAAAAGCAAATATTTCCTGTACTATCTGTCCCCCCAGGAGGAGCTGAAATTCGACGTAGACGACCTTTTTTACTATTCCAGCCACAAGCTCATGCGCCGGGGCGGCCATTATTTTGTCAGTGAATACGGCATGCAGACCAATATCCTCTCCCGCTATGGCATCAAAAATTTTGCTGTTCCCGGCAGAGATTACCAGTTTGTCAACGGCGATCCTTCGGACTTCCGCTATTCCAATCTGCTGGTGATCAACCCTTACTATGGCGTTACCAGGATCACACAAAAGGGCATCGTCTGCTACCAGACAAAGCTCCACATCCGCGGCTCCCATGTGATCGGGGTCTACGAGACCCAGGAGCTGGCGGCCATTGCCTACAACAAAGCCGTGGATCTTGCCTGGAAGCATGGCATCACCAAGAATTATACCACCAATTACCTGACGGAGCTGTCACACCGGGAATATGCAGAGCTCTATACCCAGGTAACAGTCTCCCCCCGGTTTTTGGAGTATCTTACTTCCCGGCATTGATGTAGTTGACCAGCCCCTCTGCCGCTATAATCTTCTGCATAAATTCCGGGAAGGCCTGGCCCTGGTAGGTCTCTCCCTTTGTCCTGTTGGTAATGATTCCGCTGTCAAAATCCACCTCTACCTCATCCCCCTCTGCAATGCCCGCTGCAGCCTCCCGGCACTCGATAATGGGCAGTCCGATATTGATGGCATTGCGGTAGAAGATTCTGGCAAAGGTCTCTGCGATCACACAGCTGACCCCTGCCGCCTTGATGGCCAGGGGGGCATGCTCCCGGGAGGAGCCGCAGCCAAAGTTCTTAGCCGCCACAATCAAGTCGCCCTTTGATACCTTTTTCACAAAATCCTTATCAATGTCCTCCATACAGTGCTGGGCCAGCTCCCTGGGGTCTGACGAGTTGAGATATCTTGCCGGAATAATAACATCCGTATCCACATTGTCTCCATATTTAAAAACGCTTCCTGTTGCCTTCATTTTTCCATCCTCCTAACATTCCGGTCCGGCGAGCTTTCCTGCAATGGCGCTGGCTGCTGCCACTGCCGGGCTTGCCAGATAAATCTCTGAATCCACATGTCCCATTCTTCCTACGAAATTGCGGTTGGTGGTGGAGACGCAGCGTTCTCCCTCTGCCATAACGCCCATATAGCCGCCCAGGCAGGGACCGCAGGTGGGGGTGCTGACAATGGCACCGGCCTCAATGAAATCCCGGATCAGCCCCTCTTCCATGGCATCCAGATAGATCCGCTGAGTGGCGGGAATTATGATACAGCGCACGCCCTTTGCCACATGCCTTCCCCGCATCAGCTCCGCCGCTGTGCGCAGGTCCTCCAGACGGCCATTGGTGCAGGAGCCGATCACAACCTGGTCAATGGGAATATCTCCCACCTCATCAATCGTTCTGGCATTTTCCGGAAGATGCGGGAAGGCCACTGTGGATTTCAGGGTGCTCAAGTCAATGGTGTACTCCGCATCGTACCGGGCATCCGCATCTGCCTCATAGACCACATACTCCCGCTTGGAATGCTCCTTCATATAAGCCCTCGCCAGATCGTCCACCGGGAAAATCCCATTCTTGCCGCCGGCCTCAATGGCCATATTTGCGATGGTGAAGCGGTCGTCCATGGACAGGCTGGCAATGCCCTCGCCCACAAATTCCATGGATTTGTACAGGGCGCCGTCCACGCCGATCATGCCGATGATATGTAAAATCACGTCCTTGCCGCTGACATATTTGGAGGGCTTGCCGATCAGGTTGAATTTGATGGCAGAGGGCACCTTAAACCAGGCCTTTCCGGTGGCCATGCCGGCTGCCATGTCCGTGCTCCCCACACCGGTGGAGAAGGCTCCCAGGGCGCCGTAGGTACAGGTGTGGGAATCTGCGCCGATGATGACATCCCCTGCCACCGTCAATCCCTTTTCCGGCAGGAGGGCATGCTCAATCCCCATCTCTCCCACATCAAAATAATTGGTAATCTCGTGCTTACATGCAAATTCCCGCACGCATTTGCAGTGCTGGGCTGATTTAATGTCCTTATTGGGCACAAAATGATCCATCACCAGGGCAATTTTATCCTTGTGGAACACGCCCTCAGTGTTCATTTTGTCCATCTCATGGATGGCCACCGGCGAGGTGATATCATTGCCCAGGACCAGATCCAGGTCCGCCTCAATCAGCTGCCCTGCATGCACCTCCTGAAGTCCTGCGTGAGCCGCCAATATTTTCTGCGTCATTGTCATTCCCATTGAAAAATCCACCTTTCTGATTATTTCCTTTTCTGTTGCCATTTTAACACACCCTATATTATAATAGAAATACATATTATACATGGTTATTATAAGAAAGAATTATAGGAGGACACCATGAACCAGAATCTTGCATCCTACCGTATCTTCTATGCAGTGGCCAATACAGGCAATATCTCCAGGGCCGCCAAGGAGCTCTATATCAGCCAGCCTGCCATCAGCAAATCCATCCAAAAGCTGGAGGAAAGCCTGCATGTCCAGCTGTTCCTCCGAAGCTCCCGGGGCGTGGCCTTAACGCCGGAGGGCGCGCTTCTCTACAGCCACGTCAAATCCGCCTTTGAAACCCTGGATATGGGGGAGGAAAAGCTGCGCCGCTCCATCCAGCTGGGCATCGGCCATCTGTCCATCGGCGTCAGCTCCACCCTGTGCCGCTATCTGCTGCTGCCCTATTTGAAGGAATTTATCAAGCGTTACCCCCATATTAATATTTCCATCTCCTGCCAGTCCACCAACCACACCTTGAAGCTTCTGGAGGAGGAGAAAATCGACGTGGGCCTGATCGGCATGCCCCAGTCTCTGAAAAATATTGATTTTTATTCTTTCCAGGAAATTGAGGATATCTTTGTGGCCACCCAGGATTACCTCCGGCATCTGGAGGAACGGGGCATCCCCCGGCAGAAGATCCTGCAGAACGCTACCCTGATGCTCCTGGATAAGGAAAATATGACCCGCCAGTACATTGACGACTATCTCCTGGAGCACCAGATCACAATCCAGGATTCCATTGAGATCTCCTCCATGGACCTGCTGATTGAATTTTCCAAGATCAGCCTGGGCGTGGCCTGCGTCATCCGGGATTTCGTCCGGCAGGAGCTGGCGGAGGGAACCCTTCTCGAGATCCCCTTAAGCGCACCCATCCACAAGCGCGTGGTGGGCTTTGCCTACAACAAAAATATGAAGCTTTCCAAATCCTTAGAAAGCTTCATACATTTTTTTCAGAGCTGTAACCAGAACCTGCCTTCCAGTCAGGCTTCTTATCACCCAAACTAGTTATTGATCAGCTTATCCTCTTCGTTGTTCCAGCTGTAGAGCTTGCGAACCTCCTTGCCAATCGCCTCAGCCGGATGCTCTGCTGCCAGCTTGCGCATGGCCTTGAAATGAACCTGACGCCCTGCCTGGGACATGTCAAGGAGGAATTCCTTTGCAAAGGAACCGTCCTGGATGTCGGAGAGGATCTTCTTCATGGCCTTCTTGGTATCCTCGGTAATGATCTTCGGTCCGGTGATATAATCGCCGTACTCTGCCGTATTGGAGATCGAATAGCGCATGCCTTCAAAGCCGGACTGATAGATCAGGTCCACAATCAGCTTCATCTCATGGATACACTCAAAGTAGGCATTTCTGGGATCATAGCCAGCCTCCACCAGAGTCTCAAAGCCTGCCTGCATCAGTGCGCACACACCGCCGCAAAGCACTGCCTGCTCTCCGAACAGGTCTGTCTCTGTCTCGGTGCGGAAGGTAGTCTCAAGAACGCCTGCCCGTGCTCCGCCAATGGCCAGCGCATAAGCCAGGGCCAGATCCAGCGCCTTGCCGGTGGCATCCTGATGTACTGCCACAAGGCAGGGAACGCCCTTGCCTGCCTGATACTCGCTTCTTACGGTATGGCCCGGGCCCTTGGGAGCAATCATGGTAACATCCACGTCTGCCGGCGGGGTAATGCATCCGAAATGGATGTTAAAGCCATGGGCAAACATCAGCATATTGCCGGCCTCCAGGTTGGGCTCAATATCCTTCTTATACATATCTGCCTGCAGCTCATCATTGATGAGGATCATGATGATGTCCGCCTTCTTTGCCGCCTCTGCCGCAGTGTATACCTCAAAGCCCTGCTCCTGTGCCCGCTTCCAGGACTTGCTGCCCTCATACAGGCCGATGATCACATTGCATCCGGACTCCTTTGCATTGAGGGCATGGGCATGTCCCTGGCTGCCATAGCCGATCACGGCGATGGTCTTGCCATTCAGCATTGGTAAATTACAGTCCTCCTGATAATAAATATTTGCCATTTTTATATCCTCCTTCTGTTGTTGGCAGTGTAAAACCGCCTGTTTCTTACCTGTTGTTCTCAGCATTTAATCGAAATACCGGACACCCTCGATTCCGCGGCTCAGCCCGGTAATCCCGGTCCGCGCCAATTCCAGAATCTCATAGCCCTGCACCAGATTCAAAAACGCCTCCAGCTTGCTCTGATTCCCGGTCAGCTCGATCACCATGGACTCGCGGGACACATCCACCACCTTGGCCCGGAAAATATCCACCACGGAAATGATTGCCTGCCGGTCCGTATCCTTCGCCCGGATCTTCACCAGGATCAGCTCCCGGCACACGGAATTGTCGTCCTCAAGCGTCTTAATGTCCACCACATCCTCCAGCTTGGCCAGCTGCTTCTCAATCTGCTCTAAGATGAGCTCATCTCCACTGGCCACAATGGTGATCCTGGTAAACCTGGGATCTGCGGTAACGCCCGCCGAAATACTGTCAATGTTGTACCCCCGCCTGCTGAACAGACCCGATACATGACTGAGTACATTGGGCGTATTCTCAACCAATATAGAAAATGCTCGTCTTTTCATGGAGAAAACCTCCTTTCCTTATTGCTGCGCCGTATTCTGCGCCCATAGAGGGATAATCTGATCTGTATTTCAAGATAGAACTAATTTTAACAATAGATAATTTCATTGTCAAGTGTTACAAGGGGTACCTGGTAAGCCTGGGCCATACTTATTATTTTTGTTTTCCATTCCTCTTGGTTATACCCAAGCTCAATCGCCATAATTCCGGAGAAATGCCGAATCACATATTCCAAGGTCTCAACGGAATCAGAGGCCAGCATACAGGGCACATTCACACTGCCGGATACCTCCTGGGCCAGGGCCAGAAGGGCCTCCTTCTCACAGATCCCCTCCGCCTTTGCCGCCAGACGGATCATGTCGCAGTCCTCCTGGTCAAAGGCCAGATCCACTGCCGTATCAAAGCAATCCTCCCGGTACTCCTCCGCCAGCTCATCATTGACGGAAAAATCAATGTCCCTGCCTATGGTAAGCTTCTGGCCGGACACAAGGGAATATACCCTCCGCTCCGTTGCCAGAAGGACCCGGACAGCCTCCCGGGAGGGCTCTGTTTCCCTCACATGCTTTTCTGCCTGTTGGCTCAGCAGCCGGATAAATTCCGGCGATGTCCCGCAGCAGCCGCCCACAATGTCTGCACCGGCAGCCAGCAGCGCCTCCATATGGCCGCAAAAATCCTCCGCTGTCATCGTATAGCTGGCTGTCCCGTCGGGATTCAGAACCGGAAGCCCTGCATTGGGCTTCACGATCACCGGAACCTTGGAAATCTCCTTCATCTGCCGTACCACCTCCAGCATATCGTCCGGTCCGGCGGAGCAGTTTAAGCCCACTGCATCCACACCCAGCCCCTGGAGGACTGCCACTGCGGATTGGGCGGATACCCCGTATAAGGTCATACCGTTCTTCTGAAAGCTCATTGTGGCGATCACCGGAAGGTCGCAGACCTCCCGAACGGCCAGGACAGCTGCCCGCGTTTCCTGAAGGCTCATCATGGTCTCAATGCCGATCAGGTCAACGCCTGCCTGTGCAATCATGGCCGCCTGCTCCCGGTATACCTCCACCAGCTGGTCAAAGGTCAGATCTCCCATGGGTTCCAGCTGGGCTCCGGTCATGGTAAGGTCTCCTGCCACCAGGGCACGACCGTCCACTGCCTCCCTGGAAATCCGTACCAGGGCCTGGTTCAGCTCCTCCATCCGCTCTGCCAGCCCATACTCCTGAAGCTTGATGCGGTTTCCGCCAAAGGTAGGCGCATAGACAATATCGCTGCCTGCCTCCACGTACTCCTGCTGCAGCCCGGCCAATACCTGGGGATGCTCCGCAATCCACAGCTCCGGACAGGCTCCCTGGGGCATTCCCCGCTTCAGCAGATTGCTTCCCGTGGCCCCGTCCAAAATCAAAATCCGCGAAGCAGCCAGCTCCTGAAATTCCTTCCGCGTCATATTCCTGCTCCTTCCTCCGCCTGATGATAGAGACGGTATGCAAACCATGCAGCCCCGGCAACCATTACCAGCAGAATCAGCTCAGCTGCTGCTACCGGAAGGTACTGGGCCAGAAGCACGGTAATAAAATTCACTCCAAAATGGATCGCAAGAGCCAAAATCAGATACTGCCGCTGTCCCAGCTTCGCTGCCCGGTACACCAATACCGACAGGGCAATCTGCAATGCAAAGGCCAGGACACGCTCGATTCCCCCCAAATAGAACATCAGGCTGTCTGTATTCCCAAGGACCTCCAGAGACTGCAGGGCAAGCGCCCGATTGGCCTCATCCAGGGCTTCCAGATTGGCCGTAATCCCTCCGCTGTTTATCAGATAGGAGGTAATGATATTATTCACATAGGCAAAGCCCGTCACAAGGATGGCCTCAATCCCTCCATGGCCCACACCGTACATCAGGGCATTCTCTCTGGTCAGCTGGTTCCGTCTCTGAAGAAACCGTTTCATAACAAAATACCGGGCGCACTCCTCAAAAACTGCGGCAGCAGCCGCGCCATACAGCGCATAGAGCCAGATATTATTATTTATAATCTCTCCTGCCGCCATAAATACCACGGTGTGAAGCATCTGCTCCAGCACCATCGTCGCCACAATAAAGGTCAATGCTCCCAGCAACAGCCCGCTGATCTCTGCATGGCATTTCTTCCGCAAAAAAAGGCAGGCCAGCACCGGTACTCCGATACATAGAATCAAAGAAAAAATCATGCCAATGATGCTGCTCACCGGCACCTGGGGTATTGTCATTACGGCTCCTCCTGTTCTTCTTGTTCGTTCTCCGGTTCTTCCTGTTCGTTCTCCGGTTCTTCCTGTTTATGCTCCTGTTCATCAATCAAGACTGCCGTAACCAGGAATCTCCGATTACTCTCCCCGCCCACGCAGGTGGACATGGTAATGATCCTGTCATCTGCTGTAATGGGGACATCCTCCCGATATTTATTACGGCTGTCCTTATTTCCGTTCAATGCCTCCAGGTACTCCTTCCGGGCCTCCTGCTCCTGGAAATGATCATAGGTATACATAATGTGCCTGTCGTCAAAATATACGGCGCTGGCAACCCGGTAAACCAGGCTTCTGTTGGGCGTCACAATATAGACATAGGGATGCTCGTCGAAATATTCCTCATTGTCATATCCATGGAGGTCGCCAAACATGGTTTTCACTCTCATATTATGCCCATAAATAACCGTATTGAAGTCTGTAAACTCTGAGGAATTACAGGGTTCAATATAAATGGAACCCGGAAGCCCCTCTTCCCCTTCAATGGTGACATTCAGATAATAGCTGTCATAGAGGCTTTTCGCATCCCCCCTGCGAAGGATCGGATAATCCACATGGGTTCCCGAGATCCGGATCCAGGCACACACATCCTCATTGATCTCCCACTGTTCCTCAAAGTCCACCTCCGGAAAATCGTCGTATTGCTCTGCAATGGGCGGAATAGGCTCCGGGAGCTCCACCTCCTGGAACTCAATCAAATCTCCGATATTTTGCTGAATCGTGGCCATCTGCAGGCATTCCAGATCCGTCTGTTCCTGCTGCATCCTCCAGCCAAATACTGCTGCCGCAATGCCGATCACAACAAGAAGGACCGCAGCCGCCCCGATCTGCAATTTTGTCTTTTTCGGCAATTTCGTCATTTTTTCTAAAAAGCTCATAATCACTTCTCCCCCTGTCCCTTTTGATACTATTCTTACTTTATCACAAGTGCACTGTTTTCACAATGGATATTATAATGAAAACACGGAGCGCCATTTCGCCAACAGCACTCCGTGTCGTCCATCTTATGTAGTAGCCTATTGTATCTCCTGCTCCTCACGCAAAACTGCAGTGATCAATAATCTCCTGTCATCCTCGTCGCCTACACAGGTGGACAGGGTAATCCATCTGTCATCCGGTGTAATCGTAACATCGCTGCGGTACATATTCCGGGAATCCGTATTGCTCGTAAGCTCATCAAGATATGCCTGGCGTCCCTCTTCGCTTAAATAGTCAGTGCCAAACATCAGATGGCGGTCATCCATATATCTATATTGTGACGCCGGAGAAGAACTTTGTTTACGAGGTTGCC
>CAJUQB010000109.1 GCA_910588285.1 uncultured Lachnospiraceae bacterium | reverse complement strand
AAATGAATTTGCTGCCCTCTGCCAGCTGATTGACCGCTATATTTATGGCGGCTGCGCGTGGTCCGTTTCCAGATCGCAGAAGGGGTTTACGAGAACATCATTACCAACCTCCCATCAGACGAGTTTTCCTTGGAACAGATAAAGCACATTTACCACCTCCGGTGGGGCCAGGAAACTTCTTTCCGTGACCTGAAGCATACCATCGGGACTGCAAACTTCCATTCGAAGTCCCCGGAATACATTGGGTTCGAGATCCTGTGCCGGATGACCCTGTATAACTTCTGCACCATCATAACCATGGAAGTCCCCATAAAAAAGAGGACTGGGAAATGGGAATACCAGGTCAACCTGTCCATGGCGATAAAAATATGCTTTGAATTCCTTTCGGACAGAATGGGCCCAGGAAGTGTAAATGACCTGATCAGCAGATATATACTGCCAATCAGGCCAAACAGGACCTATGCCCGACAGCTAAGGTTCCAAGTACCAGCCAGTTACAAATTTAACGCTGCTTGTGATTATATCGCCAGGAAACAGTGATGTCAAACGATAATTTCTGTAATTCCGGTGACAAAAGAAGCAGAAAAAACATACACATTCTTTACAGGCATTGCTTTTCGAAGATTCTCCTTTGAAAAGAGCATATATCTCAGTGCACAGCTTTTAAAATCCCTGATCCCATACTGTAAACATTGTCACAAAGTATATTTATATCTTCTGAATTATGACTGGCAATTAAAATAACTTTTCCTCTTTTTTTCAGTTCAAGAAACAGTTCCCTCATTTCATTCACACCATGAAGATCCAGTCCATTGAACGGTTCGTCTAAAACCAGAAATTCCGGTTCTTCCATAATTGACTGTGCTATCGCTAATCTTTGCCGCATCCCCATAGAATATTTCCCTACATGTTTTTTGGATTTTGGATCAAGACCTACTTTTTCCATAATGCTTTCTAAATATTGCCTGTTATTCTTATTATTAATCATATACAGGTATTCCAAATTTTTTATTCCAGAATAATTTTTTAAAAAAGCCGGTTCTTCAATAATAATTCCAGCCGAAGGAAGAACATCTGCCTGTCTTTCCCGCTTTATACCGTTTATTAGAATCTCGCCTGAATCCAACGACAACAAACCACATATTATTTTAAATAAAACTGTTTTCCCTGCGCCATTTCTCCCTATAATCCCTGTAATCTCTCCCTGTCTGCATTCCATATTGACATGATCCAGCACCTGCGTTTTACCAAAATATTTGCATACATCTTTTACTTTTATATTTTTATCCTTCATAAAATCACTCCTCATCTGTCCAATCTAAATCTTTTGTATATATTCTCTTCAAAGAAATGCCACTTAATATAAATACGGAAATTGCTGCCATAATAATTACCTCCGAAAAGGAAGGCGCATTTTTACATACTTTTCCATACAACAGGAGCAAATTCATCCATGAAAACGGCGAAATAAAGCTAATCCATTGCTGGTATAAATACAGATTAGCAAATACAACCGATAAAACGGAAAGAAACGTTCCCATAAGTACAGCGGCTGTCCTGTTCACGCAGATACTCACAGCAAACATAATCATTCCAACCAATCCGGTAGATATACAAAGGATTATCCCAAATATCAGCATGGTTATGAAGGGATCATGCTCGATAATCAATTCATAGGAAAAAGATAATTTCACATTGTATTCCAGCCCTGCATTTGTCATAGCAAGGGAATTATACAATTTCCCCCACTCTGCAGTCCATTCCAGACATGGAAACAACGGCAATATGCTTAAAACCACTTCGATAAATGAAAGCGAAACAGCAGACATCCAGATTCTTAATATTTTAGCATATACCCATTTCTTCCTTCCCTCCCTTATTAATGCATACATTTCATTTCTTTGCATAAAAGGTATATTAGAGTAAAAATAAATTACAGAGATTCCATAGATAAATAGAAAATATACATTTTGTCCAACAAAAGGCAATATCCAGGGCGATGCAGGATAATCCGCAGCAATAGAAAATCGTTTCACTGAATTAATATAGTAATGCAAAATATAAAACTGAAAAACACAAAAAAACAACAACCGTCTGCTAAAAAAATTATTCACAAAATCCTGCCACACATGTTTTGTTTTATTCACAGATTTTTCTCCTCAACCTTCTAATTAAAAGTTTTCTAAGCAAAATCACATTGATAGCCGCTATCACAACCACTAGCAGCAAGGACAAAGAATCATTTCGGAAAATATTATTTGAAGCAGAAAAAACCGCAGCCAAATTCAGTCTCCCAGAGGAAGCTGTCGTCAGGATGTAATCCACAAAATAATACTGAACCATTGGTGCCGATAACACAAGCATACGGTTTGAAATGAACATGGAAAGATACGCTGCCCATAAAGATAAAATTCCTGCAAGCACACTGTATTGGATTCCGTAACAGAAATAATACAAAGAGTACCATTTATGTATTAAAAAGAATCTTAATCCCCCGGCATGTATGATATGATCATACTGCAAACCAGATACATCCACCCATGCTAATTTAAAATGCATTATATTTGCAAATAAAAATATACCAAATGTAACAGAAAGCATCGTCACAGAAAAGATACTGAATATCCGGGCAGAAACATACCCTTCAATATCCCCGCGAATCACTTGCTGCATAACATATTTGTGTTCTATATCCTCACAAAAGCTGTCCGCAAATGCAATGGCTCCGCATATCAGTATCATCATAGCCGGCATTCCATACATAACAATAGAAAAAACATAAAGCACATTTGTATCTAACGCAATACCTTCCAGTGTTGAGAGAAGCAGCACGCCCATCGTTAATGCAATTGATATCACAAGCTTCATTGAACATACAGACCTCTTTATGTCTGTTTTGAAATAATAGCAAAATTTTCTCAAGGTATTATCTCCTTTGCCGTCTGTGCATCAATAATGGTCTGAATGCCCTGTTCTTTCTGCTCGCTTTTTTCAATTCCCCTCACAATCCAGACAGGCTTTACATCATATATGCCTGCCCCCGAAGACAGATCCACATAATAACATAATTTCGCCTCTGTTATTTCATACGTCGCATTTCCGAGTATCTGATTATACTTATTTGCCACTGTTTCAGCAATCACATCCACTGCAGCCAGTGGGACTGACATTCCTTCATCAGAAATCCCAAATATTTTTTCGATGTCCAAATACTCTATTCCGTCCTTTGATATAAATGCCTGTATTGGAGCATTTACATCTGCCATATCTGTAAATATCTCACAGTACACATGATAAAGAGGCAATCCTCTGTATATTTGGTTAATACAAAAATAATAGCCTTCATCTGAGGCAGACCATTGATTTTTATAATTTGCCTGATCAATATTTCCGTCTATGTCTTCATGGTATTCCTGCGACTGCATGCAATTATAATCTAATGCATATCCTGTATAACTATGATTAAACTCTATCCCCGCTTCCGTCAGGGTTTTGTCAATAATCTGAAAGGCATCTTCACGAATCATAAAAGGCAAGTGTTCTTCTGTGGAGTATAAATCTGCATTATATCGTTCATCTGCCGGATCAAGCACAAAAGAGCTGCGTATATATGGCATTAAATCCCTTTGCATATAAGACATCTGACTGGAAAGCGGACCATAAGACAATGTTGTTTCTTCCGGTGTGACATAAGTTGCTGTACTTACTTTTTCCCCATATTCGTTTTTTTCCTCATAGCTGTATACGTCATAATTGTCATTCCCGCTGAATAGTGATCGGAATGCCTGATCCTCATTTACTTTTAACATTCTGGCTTTTGCGGTAATTGGAGGTTCTTCGGCTAAATCGGCATCAACAATGACAGCCATCTTAAAATCAACATTTCCCATAGTATTGTTATAACTCTCTGGAAATGTGAACTCCGCATCGGATCTATCGTTTTCCACATAAGTTTCTTCCATCTCGGAACTCGTTTCATTTCGGACATCAGGCGCTATGTTTTCAGCATCCTGTTCCTGCTCCATATTTCCACAGCCAAATAAGGATAGGGAAAAAAAAGCAATTGCCATCAAAGATATTTTCTTTTTCATTCGATTCTCTCCTTTTCAAAAAAACAAAAATTGCATAAAGATTAAAAATCAATGACAATTTCCATTATCCTTCTTTGTGTCATAATTTCAACCCTTCTTGTATGAAACGACATTTTTTGCCCCTTTTTGGCCATTTTACAAATATTCGTCTCATTTTTTTGAATATGCAGGGTAACTGTAATCCTGCAGATAACATGATACCAAATATGTTTCGTTTCAGCCCAAAATCCGCCAAAAAATGTCTTTTCATGCAGTTTCTTTGTATTTTCCTGATCTTTATTGTATAATACAGAGGGTAAATATGTAGTAATTTACATGAAAAGAGGTATAAAAATGCGAATCCTCATCTGTGACGATGATGCGCTGATCATTGAACAGCTTCAACAATATATCAGAAACTTTTTTGAACACATAAGCGTAAAATGCCCCGAACTGGTCTGCTTTTCTGATGGGGAATCCCTGCTGGCAGATAAAGGTGAAAAAGACATTCTATTTCTTGATATAGAAATGCCCGGAATGAATGGTATCTATGTGGGAAAGGAATTAAAAAAGAAGAATGATAAGATTATTATTTTTATTGTGACCTCTTATTCTGAATATCTTGATGATGCAATGCGGTTCCATGTATTCCGATATCTTTCAAAGCCTTTGGATAAACAACGGTTTTTCCGTAATATGAAAGATGCGGTTAACCTGTATAACACTATGACAGTAAAAATCCCGGTTGAAACAAAACAAAGTGTGCATACACTGCCTGCATCTTCCGTCATAGCAGTGGAAGCGCAGGGCAGAAAGGTAACGGTACATACCACTCTGTGTGATTTTGAATCCATTCACAATATGCAGTACTGGCTGGAACGCCTCCCTAAAAACCGTTTCTTCCAGACACACCGCAGTTTCATTATCAATCTTGAACATGTCACGGATTTTGACCATAATCTTGTCCATATGTCAGATCATCAGTCTGCTTATCTGACAAAAAGAAAATACAGCGCATTTAAGGAAGCCTATCTCCTTTATTTGGAAAGTACGAGGTAAAGCAAATGATAAATACAATCTGTTATTTTTTCAGTTTTCTTGTAGAAGCAATTATACTCTGGCAGTACTCCTCCCATTTATTTCCTGCCAGACACACCCCACGGAGAAAACTTGCTGTGCTATGCGGTTTATATTTTATCCTGTTTTGCGTGTCACTGTCCGAATTAATATGGATCAATATCGTTTTGTATTTTTTGCTGAATTTCATTTTCCTGCTGACACAATGTTATCTGAATTGGTATACCGCATTATTCCATTCTTCCATACTGGCGGCTGTTATGGCAATGAGTGAATTAGTCGTTTATGGAATAACCAGGCACTTTGCCCCTCGCTTTCTTGATAACGGCAGGGAATTTTATCATCTTTTATTTTTTTCGGTCTTTAGTAAACTCATATTTTTTGCAGTTACTTATATCCTGATGCACCTGATGAAAAACCCAAAGAAGGATGCAGGGCAGCATGATCGGTCTGTTTTTCTTCTTGTTTTTATTCCTCTGACCTCAATCTTTATTATGTTTACTTTCGTAAGCATTGGCGAATCTGTTTTGCTCCCATCGTCACTTGACTGGATGGTTACTATGGGTGCTGTTCTTTTGCTGACAGCAAACCTGCTCATGTTTGAAATCAACCACTATCATCAGAAAAAAAACATGGAATTTACAGAAATGCAATTATTGCTTCAAAAAGAATCAGATTCAGCCCAATATTATAAAATGCTGAATGTACAGAATGAAAACCAGCGTATTTTAATCCATGACATAAAAAAGCATCTGCAATCCATTGACCTGCTGAATGAGCAAAAAGAGTATGCTAAAATAAGCGCTTATATCCGGCAATTGGTATTTTCTCCAGACCTGAAAGAATTTTCCAGACTATGTGACCATGAAATGCTGAATTCCATCCTATGCCGCTATATGCAGCGATGCACTGACAGCCATATATCTTTTCATGCCGACATACGAAGTGGGACAACGGATTTTATTGCAGACAATGACCTTACCTCTCTGTTTTGCAATTTGCTGGATAATGCTATAACGGCAGCAGGCATTATTCCTGACTCTTTTATTGAGATTAATACAGGCAAACGTGAAAAAACACCATTTATTGTGATAACAGTTATCAATTCCTGCCGAAAAAATCCTTTTCTCTGTAAGGACAGCCAGCTGACCGTAAATAAAAACGGACATGGATTTGGATTAAAAAGCATTCGTAACGTGGTCAGCAAATATCATGGCAATTTACAGATGTATTATAATGATGATATGCTCACTTTTCATACCATTATTACATTAAAGCAATAAGAACTGCGTAAAGAACAGCCGCATCCCGATAGAGAAACGCCGTGTCTGCGTCATATTCCGTTTTCAATCCCTCTCTTGAGCTTGCAATGAAAATCGCCAAACTATTAAATCTTCATGTAGACGAAATTTTCTTTTTAGATGAATGAAAGCAGCAAAGCCAGCCAAAGCAGTCAACGGTAACTATCTCGCAGAAGAAACGTTTTATCCATTCTGTTCTCATAATTGTTGCAATTCACCCTTTTTTAAGCGGAAAATGATATCTGCATGCTTTGCGAGTTCATTAGAATGCGTGACAATGATTACGCATTTATTCATCTGATGGGCACATTCTTTTAAGATATTCGCTATTTCGGCTGCGGTATCTTCATCGAGATTTCCTGTCGGCTCGTCCGCAAGGATAACCTTTGCGTCTGATGCTAATGCACGGGCAATCGCTACACGTTGCTGTTGTCCGCCAGAGAGCTTCAGAACATTTCGTCTGCTTTCTTCCCCGGTTAGTCCAACACGCTCCAAAATCGGCTGTGGCGGCAGTTTAGAAGTCAACGCCACATTCTCTTTTGGTGTTAGATAATCAATCAGATTGTAACTTTGGAAAATGAAAGCCACATTGTTTTTGCGGTGGGCGGAAAGTCCTGCTTTTTCAATGTCCTTCCCATCATATAATATTTGTCCGTTAGAAGGACTGTCCAGGCCGCCCATAAGGGATAATAGCGTTGTCTTGCCACAGCCACTCGGTCCGAGGATTGCATACATTTTCCCTTCTTCAATGGACAGACTCACACCCTTTAATACTTTTCGTTTGTTCTCATAAGCATATCCAACATTTTTAAGCTCCATAATATTCATACTGACTACCTCATTTCTTTTAGTTCTTGCTGCTGTACGATATTAAAAATCACTCCATCTGTGACAGGATTTCTTTCGGTTTCAGTCGCATAGCAGGGATGCAGGATATCAATACTGCAATAATCAACAGGATGGCTCCTAAAATTACTACCAGGGCAAAATGCTGTGGCGTAACGATTACATTCTCTGCTGACTTTTCAAACAGAGTGCCAAACATTCCTGCAACCTGCCTGCTCGACAGACAAGCAAGTGGAAATGCAATAACCGCAATCAATAAAGTTTCGATTGTATACTGCAAGATGACAGCAGGTTTTTCAATCCCAACCGCAAGCAGGATACCCATTTCTTTTTTTCTGCTGCGTATAGACACTGACAAAATCAGAATAATCAGCACCATACTCACAACCGTTATTAAAACTATTAGTGTGGTAACCAATGTACCTGTATCAGAGATAGAGCTGGAAACACGCTCATACACCTCATCATTTGCTGTGATTATAAAATTGTTCCAGTTGATAGAGGTTATTTTTTGTACTTGCTGAATAATCCCTTCAAGCTGCTCTGGGTCATTCACAAAGAAATCTGCTGAAGCATATCCAACATCCTCATAATTTTCTAACAAGGCTTTCATCGTTGTTTCACTGACAAAGGCATTATTCGCATAATCGTAATAAGATGCTTCATTGTAATTGTTCCGTTCATCTGTCTTATCAGCTACAACTTCAAACAACCCTACAATCTTTAACTCTTTTGTCTTGTCATTTGAAAATGGGTCATTGACTGCTTGAATAGTGTCGCCAACATGAAGTCCATGTTTATCTGCAATCTCCTTGCTGATAATAATTCCATTATCAAAAGAGAGGTCAAGCATTTCTCCATCGCACATTTCCAAAGCACCCGACAAAAACAGTGAATGATATTCTGAGTTGATACAACTATAAGAATAAAATTGACAATCCACCATCGAATGACCGGTAGGCTCTAATTGCTCTAACCATTGTCCATTTACATCAGACAGGCACAATATCGTTCGGATAGAAGCATTGTATCCTTCAATTCCATCTACAGCAACAATCTTTTCCATCATATCGGAAGTAAGATATTCCTGCGTACTATACGAACCGTTCCCACCATTGCCCCAGCCGCCTGTCGCAGTATTGCGGCTAACGGTAAAACTTGTACCAGTAGTTCCCCTTAATTCCTCTGCCTGTTCCTCCTGTGCATCTGATATGGCAAGCCCCGACAGCACCAGTGTTGTAATGGATAAAAGCAGGCAGAATAGAAGCAGTGTCTTTTTCCATTTTCGGGCTGTATATAAAATAGCTCTTGTCCCTAAATTCATTTCGTGCCTCCTAACTCATTTGTGATAAAATGTTTTGGGGGTTCATTTTCATAATCGGATATGCGGCAAGTGCGGTAGATACCAGACAAATCACCAATCCAAATGCCCATACAATCGCATAATCCGCTACGGAAATCTTCACTATAATCTCTGAAAGACCTAAATCTTCCGCAGACTGTCTAGCTGTTTCTGCGTTCTGCGTCAAATCCACCGTTTCATAGGTTTCCGCTGTAACCTGCGAAAGCAGCCTGCTTCCAATCTGGTTAGAAATGGCTGCACTTGCACCGTAAGAGAGAAGCAAGGCGATGGCAGCTACAATAAATACCTCAAGCAAATACTGTAACAGTACCGCCCCCTTTGAAATTCCCATTGCAAGGTAAATGCCTGTTTCGTGGATACGGCTACGCAATCGCAGGGTCATAAACAGGGCAAGCACTAAAAAACAGATAGCAGACACAACTGCGATAGCAATAAAGACAATATTTTGCAATCCCTCCAGAGACTTCTTTGCATTTTGATAGTCTTTATCATAGCAGGTCAGCGTACAGCTATTCCAATCCACACCATTGATTTCCTCCACCTGCTCCATAATGCGGTCAAGTTCCTCTGGGTCATTTACATGAAAATCCCCAAACTGTATATTGGTTTCGTCCTCTGTTCCATAAAGCAGATAAGAAGCGGTGGCAAGGTCGGTAAAGACAATATTGTCATATAAATCGCAGGATGGTGCAATCCCGATGGCATCCTGCTCTTTTGTGCTTGTAAAGATTCCTGCAACCGTTACATCTGTGACACGGTTTTTATCTGTTACATCGGAAAGCTGTATGGTGTCGCCTATGGTCAGCCCATTCCTTTCGGCAAACCTTTCATGTATCAATACTGCATTTCCATTTTCAGATGTAATGGCTTTTCCCTCCGTCAGCTTGAAACCGCCCTCGGTAAAATAACTGTCATTTTCTGAGTTGGAGCTTGCGACAATCTTTCCTGCGTTTTCATACTCTGCGGGTGTCTGAGCTGCTCCCTCCGTGCTGATTTCCAAAAGTTTTCCGTCTGTATCATAATAATTGGCATAGGAATAAGAACGCAGAATATAATTTCCGCTCAGTCCATCTATGGAAAGTATCTGATTTCGCACACTCTCTGTAATACCCGTATCTAAGTGCTTTGCATTAATGGTAAAGTATCCCAACAAGGCTTTTTTGATATTTGTGTTTGCAGTTATTGTTGCCGACCGGATAGAAAAGCAAGTCAGCACCAGCGTTGCCATAACCAGTAAAAATGCAAGAAGTGTAGCCGTTTTTCCTTTCTTTCGCACTAAGTACAGGCAGGCTCGTTTCCGTAAATCCATGTTTCCTCCTTTTTGTCCAGTCTCATATAAGTACGCCCGCAGGACATTGATTCATCTCACCTCCTTTATCGCCCCTTTTCTTATCTAAATCATCATAAGAATACGAAAAAAAGGTGGACTCTGGGTGGAGTTGAGAAGTATTTTAGGTGGAGTTGCCGTTTTAGTGCAAAGAAAAAGGCAGACTGCATCTTCCCAATCTGCCTTACAATTATGCTGATTTGCTTTAAAAACCGACTGTAAACTTCACGCCGTTTTCTGTGTTTTCCAGTTTGTATGAAATGCGATGGTGGTCGAAAATCGTCTTGACAATATACAGACCTAAGCCGCTCCCTCCTGTATTGCGGTTGCGTGATTTATCTACACGAAAAAAGGGAATAAATAGCTGTTCCAAATCTTCATCCTTAATGTGGACGCCCGTATTATGGACGGTCAGCATGGCATCCGATAATTCTACCTCTACCTCTGCCTGCTCTGGAGAATAGATGACCCCATTATTTATAATATTGGAAACAGCCTGCTGTAAAAGCCGCTGGTCACCATGATAAAAAACATTTTGCTGTAGGTGGGAGAGCATCTTTATTTTCTTATCTTCGGCAATGCCCTTGACCTTTCTGCAACACCTCTCTACCAGACGGGTCATATCCACTTTTTCACGCAAAAGATGAAAATCTGAACCGCCCATTCTCGCCGCAGAAAGAATATCCTTTACAAGTATTTCCATATCTGTGGCAGTCTTTAAGGCGTGTTTCAGATAAGCATCCCTGTCTTTATACTCGCCAACCTTATATATCATGCCCTCTAATTCACCTTTGATAATCGTAATTGGCGTTTTCAGTTCATGGGAAACGGAAGTAAAAAAATCTATCCGCTGCCTTTCCTGCCTGCGTTGCTTTTCAATATCCGACTGTAACTGTTCGTTGGCACTTTGCAGACTTTCAAGAGCCTCGGAGAGCTGTGCGGACATTTCATTCAGACTTCCCGCAAGCTGCCCGATTTCATCACTTCTGGATTCATCGCATTTCCAAGTCATGTCAAGCCGTGTCATCCGTTTTGCCACGCCGCATATATCAATCAACGGCTTTGAAAAATAACGGGAGCAGACATATGCGGCAATAACGGAAATCATCAATATCATTCCTGTGATTAACGGGATAAGCTTTACCAGAATACCATAGGATTGTGTTACCGCAATAAGGCTCGCCGTTGCAAGCAGGCGGTAGTTTTTTCCTTTATATGTGAAACTGCCAGAACTGCTCAATGTCTTGGCAGCATGATTCTTTTTTTCGTCGTTGCTAATATTAACGGCAAGCATTTCATTTCCCGCTTCGTCCTCAATTCGCACAAACGCATTGTTCCGCATAGAAAACGCAAGAATATCCTGTGACTTATCCTCCCATCCGTTTTTTTCCAGGCTTTCGGTCAGCTTATAAAAATCCGTAGTAAACTGGTTTTGAAGCTCCAAATGGTAATTTTTCGGAAGAAAAACCATGACCATACCATAAATAAGGATGCAGCACACGGTCAGCAATAGGAACATAGTCAAAAATGTCTTTGCCCCGATACTTTCTTTAATTTTCTTTCTCAATTTTATATCCCACCCCTCTTATGGTTTCTATGTAATCCACACCTAATTTCCTGCGGATATTTTTGATATGGGTATTTACAATCTTTTCATCGCCAAAATAATCATATCCCCATATACTGTTCAGCAGATTATCCCGTGTAAATACACGCCCTTGATTTTCCAGAAACAATTTTAGAATTTCAAACTCACGGGCAGTAAGCGTTATGCCTGTTTCTCCAACGGATACCTCGTAGCTTTCTGCATTTAGGCAAATATCTTTATAGTGGATAACCGTAGATGTTTCATTTTTTCTGTCTGTTCTTCTTAGGACTGCTTCAATTCTCCGCACAACAAGCGGCATGGAAAAGGGCTTTGTGATATAGTCATCTGCCACCAAATCAAAGCCTTTCATCTGGCTGTCCTCATCATCCAATGCGGTCAACATAATGATAGGCGTGTCGCTTTCTTTCCGTATCTGCTCGCAGACAGCAAAACCGTCCATCTTCGGCAGCATTAAGTCAAGCAGCACTAAATTTGGATGATATGTCTGAAATTTTTCGATACCGTCCATGCCGTCTTCTGCCAATATTGACTTATATCCTGCATCTTCCAAAAATGCCTTAATAATGTTCTGGATAGCCTGCTCGTCCTCTATAATTAAAATCGTCTTTGACAATAGAAACACCTCCATAAAAAGGGTAACACATAATGGTGGAGTTTCGGTGGAGTTACACATAAAATCTTTTCTCTTACCTATTATAGCCGCTATATATTCAAAATTACCAACCCGCAAGGTTTTCCACATTCGCTTTTTCTACCGTTTTCTGTTATATTTAACCTATGGAGGGATACAGGATGGATAACAGGGAAAGCCTACAGACACGTAAAATCCGAACGCAGGAGCTGGCATCCTTCCGGTCCGGGGAGGCCTATGGGAAGCTGCGCGCAGAATACGAAGCCATCATCCGCAGCCAGAACCTCACAATAAAAAAATTGCAAAAAGAGCGGGATGATTTCTCCTTTTCCCGCAAAAAAATCATACACAACAGGGAAAAGAGCGTGAAGAGGTCGGGCGCCCAGCCAGGGCATCCCCACCATCCCCGTAGGCGCATGGAGCCGGATCAGGTGGTGCTGATACCGGCCGGGAAGGCTTGGAAAATAACCCGCGGTATGTCCCCACCGGGGAAATGGTTTCCAGGCAGCAACAGCACGGCAGCCATGTACTTTGCGAGGGATTGGAGCTGGTACAGGAGATGATACACGAAAACAATGACGCCCCGGCAGAAGGGATAGCCGAGGGGAAGATTGCCGAATTTGAGGAAGGTATGATGCCATCGTCCGGACAGCCACGGAAGAATATGCGGATGCGCCCCATCCGAGTATTGCCGGGATGGGTATAACCTTTACCAATCTGTAAAGGAAGTTTTCAAAAGGCCAAAGCCAGCCAAACCGAAATCCGAGGAATCCGCATCTTCTGATATAGCTCTATCTGAATGCATAGCGTAATTAGGGACTCGAGCGAGCCCCTAATTACTATGCCGTATTTCCCCACCCCGTGAAAAGTAACTATCATACTAAAATGTTTAAACGCCGCCATAATCGCTTTTTCTTTCACCGGCGGGCATTTCGGCACACGAATTTTATTATCGCCTACCTTGTAATTCAGACGTTTTACTGTTGCTGATGGCGGAAAGCTTTTTCTTGTTTCAGTTCAGATATATCGTGCTATTCCAGTTCCATTTTTCCAAGCTCCACTAACTGGTTTCGTTTTCTATATACAACTGCTGTTATATGGACTGTCCTATGTCCGTCGTCTGCCCAGTAATAGATGATAAAATTTTTTACCATTGTTTTCCTGATTCCCTGCTTTCTCCATTTTTCCGAATCAACCAGCGGATTACGCTTCGGCATATTCTCTAATGAAGCAGCCATTTTTTTCATTTCCGAAAATAGGTCATATGCCGCCTGCGGGGCAAGAAGTTCATAAGCAATATAGACCCTTATTTCCTTCATCTGCGACAGGGCGTGTTTTGTAATTTTTACGTTATATTGTTCTTCCATGATTATCAAAGCCCTTCCATAAGCCGGTCAAAAGCTTCTTCATAAGGAACTGATTCTCCCTTTTTTGCCTGCTCCAGTCCGGTCTGCATCATTTCATCAAACTCTGCATCGGTCATGGTATCAAGGGTTTTGATTCCTGAAGGCAACTCAACCGAAAAAGGAATCCCCCTTTTCATAATTACCTGCCTATAGGTCATATTAATAAAAGCCGATGTGGATACACCAAGTTTTTCCAGTATATCTTCCGCCTGTTTCTTGACATCAGGTTCCACTCTGACATTTACATTTGCACTTCGTGCTGCCATATTGCCGCCGCCTTTCTTTTTTCTTTATTATATCCTTTTGTGCCGTAAAATGCAACACTATTATTGCCATTACCAAATCTGCCATCTCATATCATATTAAAATGCTTAAACGCTGCCATAATTGCTTTTTCTTTCTCCAGCGGGCATTTCGGAACACGACTTTTATTATCGCCTACATTATAATTCAGACGTTTCTCAATACCGCATTTGTCTTTTATCTGCGCCACATACAGTGACGACATCTTTAAACCATACTCCGACTTTATCCATTCTTTGATTTCCGTATAGGTTGCACAACACTTTACGTCTCTCAGATATTCGTTGTCTTTCGGCTTATAATCAAGGTACGTATAGACCGTATCGGCGGTGTTACTATTTCCTACCCAAAAGGATGCACGTCTCCACATGTATCGGAACTACTATGTAAACACAATTTTTGAGCCTCGTTGCTCGTATAGGAACACAATTTTTCGTAATTCTATACCCATTCCTAAATCCAAGCTTACCTTCCCTTATTATTCATCAAGCATCAGTTTTCCTTTTTTGGCTTTTGCTTTCAAACGAGCCATCTGCTCTTTTTCTATCTGTTGGATACTCTTTTCTGGAGTAGGCAAATTCTCAGGCATCGTCCCGCCAATTTTTTCTATTGCAGTCCGCACCTCTCTCCCCACAGAATAATGAACCGACGTTGCCGTTTTTGCATTATCAACCTCATCTTTTCGCAATTTTTCTTCTGTCTGGGATATACGAAACAGATTGGCAATCAATTCCGTACTACCCATGTAATCAAGAATTTTCTGTCCAACTTGCAATCCCTTTTTTGTATGAATATCATCTACATCTAAACCACCATACAATCCCATATAACCAGCATTCTGAAAAATTGCAAATTCCTCATTTGTAATAACACCTGCTTTATGCGCTGTTTCTGCAAGCATTTGATTCCATTGCTTAATATCTCCACGCACAACAAGTCTTCGATTATCCTCGCTTAACTCATTAAAATGATCTGCTACCTCCTGACGATACGTCTGGATTGCAAAATATGTCTGTCCCAAAGCAATCACTTCTTTCCGTGGGTCTCCATTCTGCACAATCAAATAACAGGCATATCTGGTCAACTCATAATCCTTTACAGGCTTATTCGTTACTCCTGCTTCCACGATTTTGCTGACCTCAGCAAAATCGTGAGAAATATCATGTCCACTATTCTCACAGGCAATCATTGCTCTTTTTATCACACCAGTAAAATTTCTCCATTGAGTATAATCTAAAGCAACCGCAAGTTCTCTTGCACTCCAAAATTCCGAACCGTCCTCATGAATCTGTTTGATGTCTTCAAACCGCTTATATTCTTCTGCAATCAGTCTCTTCATATACAATCCCCTTTTGTCGCAAAACATCTATTATGGTTACATTTTTGATATAAATTCATAATCTAATCCTCTATTTTTTCATAACAATGATTACAAATTTTTTGTTTTATATATGCCGGATGATTTATATCTATCATCTTGCCACATTTTGGGCATTTAAAACTATCGCCAATTTCTATATTGAAATCCTCAAAAAATTTATCTTCTAATGAAATTCTCCTAATATCCCTAAAATTATCTGTAGTTTCTATTTCAGATAAAAGATTCGTATTTATTTTATTGTGATATAAATTTGTACTGGTATAACAAGCATAATCCAAATAGTATATGTTGTAAGTAACACCTTTCTTTCCTTTATGAGAAATACCTTTCTTTCGTAAATGAACCACCCTTAAATCTATTAAATCATTCAATTCTTTTACTTTTTCAAATTTTTCTGGAATCAGAAAATGACATCTTTTCTTATCAATTAAAATATCTTTAATTATTTTATCCAAAAGTATTTTCGCATTATTATTTGCATCCACCGCTTTCTTTTTATCAACCTCATACCATTCAATTGTAGCATTACGCACATCTGCTAAAGCAATATGCTTATATTTACCTATGGTATAAAAACTATTATATGCACCAATAAAAATGTTTAAAAAATCTCTTGGAATACCAGAAGATGCAATTAATATTTCACGCAAAGCCTGATTTGCAAAAAAACTATTTATAAATTTATGTACCGGTCTTCTTCCATCCTCACTACAAAATATATCATATAACTCAGGATTGACAATATATAATTGCTTAAAAAGTAATTCATTAAAAAAAGCCCTAGTATTATCAGAATGCAGTTCGTATATATATCTATTATCTAAAGAATACCCAAATATATCTCCTCCATCTTCCAAGCCAATCCTATCTTCGGATAATAGTTTTGTCCTATTAGGAATAGCAGCAATTTTAACAGTTACCTTTAATGTAACAAATGTACGCTTAATAAGCTCAGCCAATATATATTGACTATCTTCTGGAATCTCAGACCACTCATCCAGCAAACAAAACATTCGTAAGTAGGTAATAATCCGTATCTACAAATCAAATTCCATTTTTGATACAATAC
>CAJUQB010000108.1:13973-16694 GCA_910588285.1 uncultured Lachnospiraceae bacterium | reverse complement strand
CCTTAAAGCAGTCCCGCATGACCAGGAGCTTATGGCGGCTAATGGTGCAAAAATGCTTCCAGATATTCATTGCAATGCTCCTTTTCCCATTCTTCAGAGCCGGTATTTGATCACATAGAGCACAAACAGATGTACCGGATAGAACAGGTAAAACAGATACTTCATGGAGGGGCCGCGCCTGCCGTTGTACAGGGCAATGGGCACAAGCGCCCCCAGGGCATAATTCTGGGGTCCGCCGTAAATGTACGCATTCGCCAGTGCAAACAGCCCACCGGCCCAGAGGCGTTTTCCATAAAACACGTAAAATATCAGGATAAACACAACGCCTCCGCCGCCATAATCCGTGCGCAGAAATTCTGCCAGAAGGATCAGCAAAAGAGCTCCCGCGCCGCCCAGGATCCGGTACTTGAACTGCAGGCACCAGACTGCCAGCAGCCCAAACAGCAGCGTAAACATGACGTTCTGGTCATTGCTGTCCCACAGCCCTCCGCCGTGCACCAGATTAAAAGGAAGCTCCGACAACAGCGCAAACAGAAACAGCCGCCCCCCATACTTGACACGGTTCTTTGTATGGCAGGCTCCCTCCACCAGCAAAAAACAGTAGATGGGAAAAGCAAGCCGCCCGATTATCCGCAGGAAGAAATATTGAGGAAACAGTACAAAGCCAATATGGTCAATGGTCATGGTGACCATGGCAATCCACTTTAAGGCGAACCCGTTCAGCCCCCAGGGAAATATGGTCTGCTCATAGGATCTTTGCATCTGGTTCATTTCTTCTTCCTCCGTCTGCCTGCCAGCACGCAGACCGTACGGTGGGACAGAAGGAAGCTTCTCTTATCCACCTTCATCTCCCACTCCTCAAAAGGCTCCTCCCGGGAGGTATCCAGCACCGAATGCCAGCCAAAATCCCTGGGCAGCACCGGCAGGGCCAGGCTCTGCTCCGTCTCGGAAAAATTGCAGCAGATATAAATGAAATCGTCTTTTAATTTATCCCATTTATCCTTATCTTCTCCATATTTGGTACAATAAAGCATCCCAACTGCCTTGGTGCTTCCCTCCAGCTCCATCTGCCATCCGTTGCATCCATGGTAGGATAGATCCGGATACCCGCAGTGAAGATAATCGTACATCTGCATCGGCATCCTTCCATGGAGAATGGGATATCTGCGCCGCAGCCGGGCCAGCTTACACAGGAACTGGTACAGGGCTCTGCCCCGTCTTGTATTGTTCCAGTCCTTCCAGCCAATCTCGTTATCCTGGCAATAGGCATTGTTATTTCCCTGCTGGCTGTTGCCACACTCATCCCCCATCCAGATCATGGGCACTCCCTGGGACAGCATCAAAATACTCAGGCAGTTCATGATCTGCCGGTCCCGAAGGGCCTGCACGCTCCGCTTCCGACTGGGTCCCTCCTCCCCGCAGTTGACGCTGTAGTTCCATACCACGCCGTCCTGGTTCTCCTCCCCGTTGGCCTGATTGCGCTTCTCGGTATAGGTCAGGGAATCATAGAGGGTAAACCCGTTATTCCAGGCCAGAAAATTGATAAAGCCCTGCTCCTTCTCCTGCCTGCGGATATTCTCGGTAAATTCCCGCAACGCCCCTCCCTGCTGATTGACGAAACGGCGGACACCGCACAGAAAGCCCTCATTATAGGAAAAGAGCTCCATTGCATTCCTGGTATCTTTGGCCGCCTCATTGGAAAACCACTGGTAAAACAGCTTCCGTCCTCCCAGGCAGGGATCCTGGGCCGCCAGGGCCGCCACCTGCTCCCCGCAGATCAGATGAAAGCCATCCACATGATATTCCCTGGCCCAATAGCGCAGCACATCAATAATATAATGTGGATTTAACTTATTGTCAAAATAAAATTCCAGGATACACTCCATTTGTCTCTGGTGAAGCTTTGCCACCAGGCGTTTGATTTCCTCCGGCCCATGGCCCTCTCCCAGATAGGAAGCCTTGGGTGCAAAATAATTCCCGCTTGTATACCCCCAATAATTCACCTTATCCCAGGCCACCTGCCTTCCAAGGCCTCTCTCCTGCATCCCGCCGCTGTCCCAGGCCATCCGCTCCTCAAACTCATAGACCGGCATCAGCTCCAAGGTGGTAATCCCCATCTCCTGCAAATAGGGCAGCCTGCGCTCTATGGCCCGAAAGGTGCCCCGCTCCTGGTCAGAGCCCTTCTGCTTCATGGAGAACCCCCGGACATGAGCCCGGTACACCATCATATCCTCCTTGGGAATCCGGGGCAGAACGTCCCTCTTCCACCGATAATCGTCATTATAATAACATCCAGATTTAATTTTTGGATTCTGCGCGTTCAAATCAACACTTTTATCAGAAGTCCCAGGAGCTGCGCCCGCTGTAAAATCAGCCCACTGCTCTCTTCCCACAATTCTTGTCCCGTAGGGATCCACAAGGAGCTCTCCGGCCAGCTCGTAGAGATACTCGCAGTCCTTTAATGGCTCTCCTCGCAGAGACACCGCGCTCACCCCTGGCCATCCCTCTCCCTCCTCCATGGGAATGCGCAGAATCTCTGACCCATCTCTGGGATACAAGAGCAGAACACATTCCTTTCCATGATGGTTTTGAACGGCAAAGGTGGTGATTCCACCCTTGATCTGTACCCCCAAGACAGAAATATCATCTATACAAGCTTCGTACTTCATCCAAGTCAGCCCCCTTTATTCTCGTGTACGATTGGATTACATGCAATTCGGG
>CAJUQB010000108.1:0-13873 GCA_910588285.1 uncultured Lachnospiraceae bacterium | reverse complement strand
AAACCCGAACTCCGCTTCGCTACGTTTGGGTAGCGAAAGACTGTGCCTCCGGCTCTCTTCGGGAAACCCGAACTCCGCTTCGCTACGTTTGGGTAGCGAAAGACTGTGCCTCCGGCTCAGTCTTTCTTCATTATAACATAAGTGTTTTGGATTTGTATAGTCAAAATATCATATTGACATTTTTGGCAAAGGTTTTTATACTGATTTTATATTATTTGAAGGTTTCTTCTAAAAATTCAAACACTTTCTGGAGAAAGAGAGGTCATTTTATGAGCAGACAGACAGATACCAAACCCAAAACTCCCGGCGCAGCCCCTGGGGATGACGCGGACGTAATGGTCACCCTGGCGCTGGACGACGGTTCCAGTGTGGAATGCGAGATCCTCACGATTTTTGATGTGGGCGGCTCCGATTATATTGCGCTGCTGCCCCTAAGCGACAGCGGGGAGCCCAATGAGGAGGGGGAGGTCTATATCTACCGTTACCAGGAGGACGACCAGGGCAATCCCTCCCTGGAGAATATTGAGGATGATGAGGAATATGAGGCTGTTGCCGACCGCTTTGACGAGCTGCAGGACGAAGCGGACTTTGAGGCCATGGGGGATTAGTCCATCAGCCCCATCTCCTTGAGGAATCGGGAGGGCTCCATGTCCCTGCCGTTGACCTGGCTGGAATGATACAGGTGCAGGATATCCTTTGCCCGTGTGATTCCCACATAGAACATCCGGCGTTCTTCTTCAAGCTCTGCCGGAAGAACCGCCTTCTTATAGGGCATCAGCCCTTCATTCACGTCTACCAGGAATACAATGGGGTATTCCAGCCCCTTGCTGCTGTGGAGGGTGGCCAGGCAGATTCCCTGCCGGCTGCCCTCCCGCTCCTTCTGCTGCCGCATCAGCTCTCTGGTATAATCCGCAATATGCGTAAACCACTCCTCATAGCCCTGGAAGGCCTTGGCGCCGTCCAAAAGCTCATCCAGCACCTCAAACAGCTCCTCCTCCTTAATATGGCGGTACTGGGCATATTCTCGCAGATATTCCTCATATCCAACGGCCTTGCGGATATAGTTGACTGCAGCAAAGGGGCTGATGCGGGACAGCACCCGCAGATCTGCCTCCAGCTGTTCAATGCGCTCCGCCACCCAGGGCTGCTTGATCTCATAGAAATACTCCGCCCACACATCCAGAGCCACCTCCGGCTCCTCCAGGCTCTCCCGGGATATGTAACGCTTGGGCCGGTTCATGATCTTGAGAAAATCCCCCCGTGCCCGGCTGCCCAGAGCCAGCCGGATGTAGGTCATGATATCCTTCACAATCCAGTGGTCATAGAGGTTGGGCACGCTGTCCCTGGTGCGGAAGGGGATGTTATGGGCCATCAGCTGTTCCATCAAAAGCCGCGGCTGGGGATTGGTGCGAAACAGCACCGCCATATCTTCATAGGGAATCCCCTGCTCCCGGTACTCCAGGATCTGACGGATCAGGCAGCCGTTCTGCCGGTGCTGGCTGGGGAATTGAACAAGCTCCACCTCCCGCCCTGCCGGCCGGTTGGCCTTGATCGCCTTCTCAAACCGCTGCTGATTGTGGGCAATCAGGCGGACGGCCCGCTCCACCACCCTGCTCTGGGAGCGGTAGTTCACATCCAGAAGGATCCGTTTTGCCCCCGGGAATTCCTCTTCAAAGCCCAGCATGATCTCCGGCTTCGCCCCCCGGAACCGATAGATGGACTGATCGTCATCCCCCACCACAAAGAGATTGTCCTCCGGCTGGGCCAAAAGCTTTACAATATCAAACTGCAGCTTATTGATATCCTGAAATTCATCAATCAGGATATACCGGTACTTCTGCTGCCAGGCCCTAAGAAGATCCTGCCGCTGGCTCAAAAGCTCCCAGGTATACACCAGCATATCGTCAAAATCAATAAGCCGGCGTTTCTTCAGCTGATCCTGGTAGGCCTTGTACACCTGGCGGAAGACATCCTGGCCGCAGTTCGAAGAATAGTAATGCTCCAGCGGGATGCCGCTGTTTTTCACCAGCCCGATCTCCCCCAAAAGATCCGCCGCAAATTCCTTCTCATCCTCGTACTCCAGCCGCAGCGCTCCGATGATCTCCCGCATAAACTGGTACTTCTGCTCCTCCCGTACAATATTCTCCGCCCGAAAGCCGTATGCATGCTTTAAAATCGTAAAAAACACCGCGTGGAAGGTACCGAAGGTAACCGGGTAGTGCTTCCCCTCCATCCGGCGCAAAAAGCGCTCCTTCATCTCCCTGGCTGCAGCCTTGGTGAAGGTAATCACCAGGATTTCCGTGGGGTTGATTTGTTCATTTATGATTAAATTTCTTGTTCTTTCTGTGATTACATGGGTTTTCCCGGAACCGGGCCCTGCAAGGATGAGCGCAGGCCCCTGCACATGTGCAATGGCCTGGCTCTGGGATACATTCTCATTCATTGGCTGTCTCTGCTTCTAATTTTGCTATGGCGGCACGGATCCGCGCAACGGATTCCGTCTTGCCCAGGATCTCCATGAGCTCCGTAGCCCCTCCCGGCGTCATCTGCTTGCCGGACACTGCGGTACGGATGGGCCACATCACGTAGCCGTTCTTATAGCCCTTCTCCGCCACATAGGCGCTCAGCATCCCATAGAGTGCATCGTTGCTGTAATCCTCCTGGGCCTCCAGCAGCGGCAGCACCTCTGTGAGCACTGCAAGGGAGGTCTGGGGGGTTGTTTTCATTTTCTTGTGAGCGTACATGGAGCAGTCATACTCCGGCACCTCCTCAAAGAAATCAATGTGGTCCGCAATATCCGGGAACACCTCAATCCTGGTCTTCACCATGGCTGCAATCTTCTTCCAGTCATACTCCTTGTGGAGGACCTCCTTGATGTAAGGCTCTGCCATTTCGCAGAAGGTATCAAACTCCATGGCCTTCAGATATTCCCCGTTCATCCAGCGCAGCTTCACAATGTCAAATACGGCCGGAGATTTGCTGATCCTGCGGTAATCAAAATTCTCAATCAGCTCCTTTAAGCTGAAGATCTCCCGGTTGTCCTCCGGGCTCCAGCCCAGCAGGGCAATATAGTTCACCACAGCCTCTGCCACAAAGCCCTGCTCCATCAGATCCTCAAAGGAAGAATGGCCGCTGCGCTTTGAGAGCTTCTTGTGGTTCTCGTCCGTGATCAGGGGCAGGTGCACATAGGTGGGCACCTCCCAGCCAAAGGCCTCATAGAGACGGACATATTTGGGGGAGGAGGACAGATATTCATTCCCCCGGACCACGTGGGTGATATTCATGGTATGGTCATCCACCACATTTGCAAAATTGTAGGTGGGGTAGCCGTCGGATTTGATCAGAATCATGTCGTCCAGCTCGGAATTGGGCACTGTGATATCCCCATACAGCTCATCGTGGAAGGTGGTTGTCCCCTCTGTGGGATTGTTCTGGCGGATCACATAGGGCTTTCCAGCCGCCAGGTTGGCTTCCACCTCCTCTTTGGACAGAGACAGGCAGTGCTTGTCATACACCGTGATCTCCTTGCCCTCCACCACCTCGCTCTTTAAGGATGCCAGCCGCTCCTTGTCACAGAAGCAGTAATAGGCCTCCCCCTTCTCAACCAGCTGTCTGGCATACTCCATGTAAATGCCGGTCTTCATACGCTCGCTCTGGACATAGGGGCCATATCCGCCGTCCTTGTCCGGCCCCTCGTCATGGGCAAGCCCGGCCTGGTCCAGGGTCCGGTAAATAATCTCCGTGGCCCCCTCCACATAGCGCTCCTGATCCGTATCCTCAATGCGGAGCATAAAATCCCCGCCCTCATGCTTTGCAATCAAAAACTCGTACAATGCGGACCTTAAGTTCCCCACATGCATCTTGCCGGTGGGGCTGGGCGCATACCGTGTTCTTACTTTACTCATAGCTGCATTCTCCTCTGCATTAGATTTCTCAAGCCATTATACCCAACTTGGAAAATGCTGTCAAGTTTATGAACTTTCCTTGTATTCATTTTTTAACTATGGTAAGATGGAGACATAGGATTTATCTGACAATCAGCAAAATGGGAGGGAAATGTATGATGAATTTAGTAATTACCATGAGCCGCATGTTTGGAACAGGGACCAGTATGATTGCGCGCCAGCTGTCAAAGAAGCTGGGCATCCCGGTGTATGACAAGGCCTATATAGAAAACGAGCTCCATGACAACAGCTTTTCTGACGAATCGGAGCTGATCCGGGAGCTTGCGGGACATTCCTGCATTATTGTTGGCCGCTGCGCCTCCGAGATCCTGAAAAACCAGCCAAATGCATTCCATGTGTACATCTGTGCAGACAAGGAGGACCGCATCCAGCGGATCATGAAAAAAGAATCCCTGTCTCACGAGGAGGCCAAGGCTCTCCTCGAACAAAATGACAGGGAACGCTCTGATTATTATTTCGCCCACACCGGCAAGGTCTGGGGAGATGTCAACAACTACCAGATGATCTTAGATACCAGCACTTTGGGCGCGGAAAACTGTGCGGATATCATGATCAAATATTTCAAGCGGGTGGAAATCATATAAGCCTAATCCAGCTCGATTTTCCGCAGCTCCTTATCCGGCATATGGCTTGTGGAATTTTTCACGATCTTGCCAACCTCCACCTTCGCCTTCTCTACCGGGATGATGGTTCCGGCGCCGGCCACGCAGCCGCCAGGGCAGCCCATGCCCTCGATCAGATAGCCGTTACGCTGTCCGGCCTTGGCCAGCGCCAGAACCTTCTTGCACTCTGCCAGCCCTTCCACATGCTCAATCTTCACCTCCACATCCGGATAATATTCGCGGATGCAGTCCTTGATGGCTGCCGCCACGCCCCCGGATACGGCATAGCCCCGGCCGATCCCGGTGGCGTCATGCATGGAGCTGTCCCCCGGCGTGTTCTGGGGATCAATCCCCCGGGCCTCAAACATGGCTGCCAGCTCCTCAAAGGTTATGACAAAATCCACATCGCTGCGGACCGTGGTGCGCATGGCCTCCAGCTTCTTGGCCGCGCAGGGCCCGATAAACACCACATGGGCATTGGGGTGCTTCTTCTTGATGCTGCGGGCCGTGGCCACCATGGGGGTCAGCTCTGAGGACACGCTCTCCACAATATCCGGCAGCTGCTTCTTGGCCAGCACGGACCAGGAGGGACAGCAGGAGGTCAGCAGGAAGGGCAGTTCGCCGTTGGCCACATGATAGGCATAGTGGTGTGCCTCGGACACAGCTCCGATATCCGCTCCCAGGGCCACCTCATATACCTCGGAAAATCCAAGCTCCTTAAGGGCCGCCTTCACATTCCTGGGAGTGGCATCCGGACCGAACTGGCCCACAAAGGCCGGCGCAATCTCTGCGATCACCTCCCCGCCCTCCTTCATGCAGCGGATCAGCTGGAAGATCTGGGATTTGTCTGCAATGGCGCCAAAGGGGCAGCTCACCATACACATGCCGCAGGAAACACATTTGTCCGTATTGATGGTGGCCCGTCCATGGCGGTCCGTCTCAATGGCCTTCACGCCGCAGGCTGCGCTGCAGGGGCGCTCCTTCCTGGCAATGGCGTCATAGGGACAGACTGCCTTGCATTTGCCGCAATGGATGCATTTCTCCTGGTCAATGACAGCCGCACCGTCTATCTGGGTGATGGCTTTCACGGGACACACCTCCATGCAGGGATGGGCCAGACAGCCCTCGCACTGGTTGGTCACCAGATATTTGTTATCATCACAGAAATTACAGGCAGAGGGGATTACCTGCATCAGGGGCGGCTCATAATATTTCTCGGAAATATTGCTCTCCTCCACCCCGTCGGTGATATGCACCGGCTTGTCCTCCGGACGCAGGGACATCCCCATGGCCAGACGCACCCGCTCCGACGCAATGGCACGCTCCCGGTAGATGCTGTCCCGAAACCGGGGGGCGTCTCCCGGCGTCACCTTGTAGGGAATAGCCTCAATATCATTGTTCACATGCTCCGATTCATAGGCCACCTTGGCAACCTCCGTAAAAATCTGTCTCCGAAGCTTTAATACAGGTGTGTTCAATCCTCTCATACGTTCCTCCTGCTTTCTGCAAATGGCAAATTTTAGATTGTTAATTTTTTAACATTTAATTCGCTATTAATTTAGCATACTCAGCCTGGATATGCAATAAAAAACTGTCGTGTATTCCAAGAAATACACGACAATTTTTACAGCTCTCTCATTTTCTTCCTTTACAGGAACAGCCTTCCTGCCTGGAATACCAGAACAGATACTCCCCAGGCCACCAGAAGCTGAAACAGGATCATTTTCAGCGTAAAGGCAAGGGAGTCTGTCTCCCGCCTGATCACGCCGATTGTGGCCGCGCAGGGCACGTACAGCAGACAGAACAGCATCAGGCAGTAGGCATTCAGCGTGCCAAAGCCGCTGGAGGCCAGCTGCTCTGTCAGGGCCGTCATCCCTCCTGCGGAATTCACATTGCTGATGCCAAACAGCACACAGAAGCTGGATACCACCACCTCCTTGGCAGATATTCCGGAAATCAGCGCCACACCCACCTGCCACAGGCCAAGTCCTGCCGGAGCCAGCACCGGCACCAGGAAACGCCCCACCATGGCCCCAAAGCTCTCCGACACCTCCTCCACCATGCCTCCTGTGCCAAAATTCAGCAAAAACCAGATGATGATGGATGCCACAAAGATGGTTGTCCCGGCCTTGGTCAGATAATCCTTCACCTTTCCCCACACATAGATCCCAATGGTCCTGGCGTTGGGTGTCTTGTACTCCGGCAGCTCAATCAGCAGGACATTTTCATGCTTCTCCCGCTCCAGCCGGTGGGCAGCATAGGCCACAAGAATGGCCATACCCAGACCGATCACATACATGGACAGAGCGGCCAGCACCTGGAAGCGCCCAAAAAACATGCCTGCAAACAGCACATAGATGGGCAGCCTGGCAGAACAGGACATGAAGGGCGTCACCAGGATGGTTCTTCTTCTGTCCCGCTCTTTTTCCAGGGCCCGGGTAGCCATAATGGCAGGCACCGTACAGCCGAAGCCCAGCACCATAGGCAAAAACGCCTTCCCCGACAGGCCGAGCCGCCCCATCAGGCCGTCCATCACATAGGCCACTCTGGCCATATAGCCGCTGTCCTCCAGAATGGCCAGGGCCAGAAACAGGATAAAAATATTGGGCAAAAAGGTCAGGATCCCTCCTACCCCCGCAAGGATTCCATCCACCACCAGGGAGATGAGCCAGTCTGCAATGGAGAGCCTCGTAAGCAGCCCAAGCACCAGTCCGCAAACTGCATCCAGTCCGATTTCAAAATACCCCTTCAGGAAATCCCCCACCGTAAAGGTCAGGAAAAATACCAGGGCCATCACCCCGAAAAAGATGGGCATCCCCCAGATTGGATGGGTCAATACCTCATCTACCCGATCTGTAAATGCTACTTTATTCCCCTTGTAAAATAAGGTATCCTCAATAATCTCTTCGATATAGGCGTATTTCTGGTTGATAATCTCCTGCTCATAGCTTCTGTCCAGGATCTCCGGCAGGTCTATGGGATGCTCCTCCACCTGTTCCTCATCCTGAACCAGCAGCTTGATGGCATGCCATCTGGCATTGATGATTCCCGGCTCCTGCCGGGTCAATGCCTGCTCCAGCAGCCTGATCCGCTCCTCCAGATCCTGGCTGTACTCCACCACCCTGGGGGAATGCTTCTCCTCATAGTGATGGACTACTGCATGCATCAATACATCCAGTCCGGTGCGCTTCCTGGCAGATACCGGCACCACCGGGATCCCCCCCAGAAGCTCCGGCAGGCGGTGAAGGTCAATCTCCATCCCCCGCTCCTCCACAATGTCCATCATATTCAGCGCCAGGATCACCGGCTTGCCCAGCTCCAGAAGCTGCAAGGTCAGATACAGGTTCCGCTCCAGGGCCGATGCGTCCACCACATTGATAATCACGTCAATGTCGTCCTCCATGATGCATCGCCTGGTCACCTTCTCTTCGATGGAATAGGAGGTCAGGCTGTATAGCCCCGGCAGGTCTGTCAGCTTTAATTTCTGCCCCTTATAGCTTGCCTCTCCCTCCTTCTTCTCCACCGTGACCCCGGGCCAGTTGGCCACCTTCAAGTTGGCTCCGGTATAGGCATTGAACAGTGTTGTCTTCCCGCAGTTGGGATTCCCGGCAAAGCCTACGTTTATGGTATTCTTACTCATCCTGACCTCCTCCTGCCTGCTCCACCAGGATTCCGCCGGCAATCTCCCGCCCAATGGCCCAGCGGGTCCCCCGCACCTTGATGATGGATGTGCCGTTTTTCTTGCGGTTCAGAAGCATCAGCCGGGTTCCGGGAATAATCCCCAGCGCTTCCAGCCGGCGCAAAATAGTTTCCTGTATCGTAATGTCCTGCACAATATAGCTCCCATGTATGGTTCCTTCCAGGATTGTCATTTGTTTGCCACCTCTAACTTTTCTAAGTATTCTCTCACCAGTCTTATGATAGTTCTAAGACGGACAAATGTCAATGGCTTTCCGTAGAACTGGAATAACATTTTAAAAAAATTTTCATAGATTATATCATAAACAACAGAATGCATTGGCATTTGTGTAGAAAGGATATGAAATTTATGCAAAATTTTGGCTGCCCACAGCAGAATTCCAGGATGCAGAATTGTCAGCAGCAATATGACATTGACAATATGCCGCTGGCCATGGCCTATGTGCCCTGGCAGCATTTTACCCAGGTCTATGAACCGGATAAAGCATTGGCATACGGGACCATTTTCCCGGAACTGAACAAACCGTTTTTAGGAAAGCGAGGTGCAATGCGATGATGGCAAACCAGAATCAGATGGAACGCTACAAGCTGTACCAGTGGATCCACATGGTAAGCTTTGCGGTCAACGACATTACCCTCTATCTTGACACCCATCCCGAGGATCAGGAGGCAATGGAATACTTCAACCACTTTAAGGAGCTTCGGATGCAGGCCCTGAATGAGTATGCCTGCCAGTTCGGCCCGCTGACCGTTGACACTGCCTCTCCGGAGGGAAAATGGCTCTGGTCCACGCAGCCCATGCCATGGGAAGGAGGTTGTTTCTAGTCTATGTGGAATTATGAAAAACGCTTACAGTACCCGGTGAACATCACCCAGACCAACCCCCAGATGGCCCAGGTCATCATCAGCCAATTCGGCGGGCCCGACGGGGAGCTGGCCGCCTCCATGCGGTATCTGTCCCAGCGGTATACCATGCCTTATAAGGAGGTGGCAGGAGTGCTTACGGATATCGGCACCGAGGAATTGGCCCATATGGAAATTATCTCCGCCATTGTCTACCAGCTGACCAAGAACCTGTCCCCGGAGGAGATCAAGGCCTCCGGCTTTGACAAATACTATGTGGATCATACCCTTGCCCTGTGGCCCCAGGCCGCCGGCGGCATCCCCTTCAATGCCTGCGAATTCCAGTCCAAGGGGGATCCCATTACGGATTTGTTTGAGGATTTGGCAGCAGAACAAAAGGCCCGCACCACCTACGACAATATCCTCCGGCTGGTAAAGGATCCGGAGGTCTGCGACCCCATCCGCTTCCTGCGGGAACGCGAGATCGTCCACTTCCAGCGGTTCGGTGAAAGCCTGCGGCTTGTGCAGGAGGAGCTGGATCCCAAGAACTTCTACGCCTTCAATCCGGAATTCGACGTTCCCCAGGGGAACTGCTGTAACAAGTAAAACTGTTTTTGCAAATAGGGGGCTGCTATACGCAGCCCCCTATTAACCACTACACCCGCTGTTTGCGAAGCTTTTGAAAAAATACTGCCGCCGTCCTGCTGCATGGCGTCCCAGCCCATACCGAAGCCTTTGACCTTATCTCTGTCCTCCACTCTGGCCGTTAGGAACAGAATCGGGCAGCTGACAAAATCACGGATCCGGGCGCAAACCTCCAGCCCGTCCACATCCGGCAGATTGATATCCAGCAGAATCAGGTCTGGCTGCTTTCCTGCCTTTTCAATTGCTTCCATCCCATTTGTTGCCGTCATTACATGATAGTCGTTATATAGAAAATAATCTGCAAGGGTGGATACAATGTCTGCCTCATCATCCACAATTAATAAAGAGATATCCGCCCGGTACTCCGTCTCCGAAAGCCAACGCCTGGTATAAGGGTTTTTCTCCAGCCTCCGTCTGATTTTTCGGAAAACCGGAAGACCATTCGCTGCAAGTATCAGCAGAGCATAATCGGACAGGACATACGACACATATGCAGGAAGATCTGCCGGAACGCCGGGAAAGCCCGCCCTATGGCATTTTACCTACACATTATTCTTTGAACGCTTGTCAAGCTCCTTTGTGTATTCATCAAATGTGTATATTTTATCCTCTCCCGCAAAGCGGAATCTCGCCCTCGTCCCCTCTATGCAGGTTGCCTTTATCATATCGGAAACGGACATTTTCTTGTTCTGGTTGCTCTGCACCTGCTGATCAACCGACTGCATCAGTTCTTCTTTCGTCCAGACCTTTTCTACAAAAGAAGGAGGTGTCTGTGATGCCATTCCCATAAACTCCCGGTCAAAACTCTGTGTGCCGTCCTGCGCCTGACGCACCTTTGCTTTTCCTGCCACCGGGTATCCTGCTGTTCCTATTCCATTAACATTCATTTCCTTAATCTCCTCCATTATTTTTAGTATTGCGGCTCATCTGTCATTCAGAGCCATCTCTGCTCTCTTGATGTAAGTCCGAGCAGTCTATTGTTTCCTATATTCTAACTCCCCCTGTCAAATTCCATACTGACCTTCACCTCCTCTCGCTGCTCCCTCAATTCCCCAATCTGCCGGAAAATCCTGCTAATGCAAAGTCAATTCCTGCTCTCATAGCACATTATTGTCAAACACCTGAACCCGGTTGGCATATTTCTCCATATTCTTATCCCACAACGATAACACAAACGGAATATCCGCCATTCCAAGTTGCCGTAATGCATCTTCACCTGTAATTTCTAATGCAAAAATGAGCTTTTCAATTTTAGGCTTTGTACCTGCCACGTATTCCACGGTATCTTGTAAAGAGTGGAGAACTGCATATTCTGTATCAATTAAAGTTCCGTCATCATCAAATACAATTTGTTTATATTGCATATCTATTCTTCTTTCAATCAAATTCGACTATCCAGTTTTTGTTGTAATATGCATTAAAGCACATTTCAATTTGCTCTTTTGTATTCTTTTCTGTTGCAAGTTCTGGTAATTCAGCTTTATTAAAATAACGGAATTCCGTTGTTTCAATGTTTTTTTCAAATTCCCCGCCTATAACAGAACATAAAACAAAAATTTTGCATACGCCGTAAGCATATGCTGGTAAATTATGCCTATCTCTATCTTGAATCGCAATAATTCTGTCAGCAGTTACATCTAATCCGGATTCTTCTTTTACCTCTTTAACTGTGTTTTCTTTTACTGATAAATTTACATCAACCCACCCGCCTGGTAGTGACCATTTTCCATTATTCTCTTTTACTAAAAGTATTTTCTCATGTTCAAATACAGCCGCTCTTGTATCAAGTTTTGGTGTTTGGTATCCGATTTCATTGCAAAACAAATTTTTTACTTTTTCAACGGAAATGTCTGTTTTATATGATAATATTTCAGCAGAAATATCCCTTATCCGCTCATATCGCTCCCTATCATAAACATCTTTTCCATAGGTCAAGCCTGCCTGAGCCAGGCTTTGTAACTCAATCGCCCATTCCAACCATTTTTCATTTTTGTTCATAAATAAAAACCTCATCATTTTGGATTTGTCGTTAATTCTTACAGCCTTTTGTGACCTCCAATTCCACATTCTTAGTTATTCGTATTTCAATAACACCTCTCCCGTTCAGAGCCGCCCATGCACCCTTGCAGTCCGAAGAGGCAAAGTTTTATGCGCCTCTGCGGAATTGGGTGTATAGATTATACCATAGTCCCATGTAGGATCAACTGTCTTAATCGCCGATTTAAACGCCTGCGCATATGCCTTATGATACTGCCCCAATGTCCAGCCTGCTGACAATCTGTCGTCTGACTTCATCTGCTTATACATATCCATATAGATTTCCGTCTTTCCTTTAAAAAATCTTACCTGCGGCCCCTCTGTCATTCAGGGCTGCCCATGCCCCCTTGTGGCAAGTCCGGGCATAATCTTCCTTACTTCAAAATGCCCGCCGCTTCATATGCGGCAACCGAAACCGCCTTTTTGGTTATGCTGTCCTTATAATATCTCTCTTTTCAGCCGTACTTTTGATGTTCGCAAGCCCTATCCCGTGGGAGCTTTTGTCCGCCTTATCTGTTATGGGGAATTCCTCCTGATGTCTCCGCACCAGCCACCCGTCAAAGCTGTTCTCCATTTTCAGAAAAAACAGTTCCCTCTTTTGGAATGAACTGATACGGATAAAGGCTTCTGCATCCGGCTCCTTCGCTTTCAGTTTCCGGCACGCCTCCATTGCATTATCCAGTACGTTTCCTAAAATAATGCCGATATCATAACTCTGGATGAACAGTTTTTCAGGGAACTGCAGCCCCTCCACATCCATCCGCAGGTCTGGCACTGTACTGGTGATTTCATGGTATTTCATGTTCAGCAGGGTATCCACAACCGTGTTCCCCGTCTTGAACCGAAACTCCAGCCTATCCATAGTCTGGTTTAGTTCTTCCAGATATGCCTGCAGTTCTTCCTCCTTTCCGGCCGCAAGCTGCATGATGAGGGAGATCGTATTCTTCATGTCATGCTTCATCCCCCTTATCCCAGAGTAAACACGTTCCATCTCCCCCATATGCTCCTGTAAGCTGCTGACCTGTTTTTCTAAAATGATCCGGCTGCTCTTTTCCCTGTTCCAGCAGATTATGTCCTGAAAGAGCTTTATCCCGAACTGGATCTATGTCAAAATCAGCTTTTGCCGCAAGCAGCCCCTCCCCTGTGGAAAAATCACTGATCTCGGATTCTATTATGTTCCGCTATCTATTTTATCGGCAGATTTTTTGTTATTTTGGGATGCAGGGAACGAAAGGCATACGAAATGGAACGAAAGGTATAAATGAAGTACAAAAACATCAAAAATACCCCTATATTTTTTCGCTTTTTGTCCGACAAGCCCTTTCCAAGTGATTTCCCTTATCAGGCCGCCCGGCCTGCCTGTGAAAAAAGCAGACCGCCGCATATGGCGGATGAAGTCCATAGTACGGCGGTCTGTTATTTGCATTTATTACCATTTCATGCAGCATTCCATCATTCCTTCACGCTTACTGTATCCATGATGTGCTGCAATTCCTTATGGCAAACAATATCTCTATCATGGATGACCGGGTTCAAATTCAAAAGTTTCTCCTGTTAGATAATCAAAATGCGTTAATGTAACTATCAAATTATCCCCTTTGATTACCACGTCCGCAGATATTGTGCTTTCGGTACTGATATCTGTTCCGGAAAAAGATAATATCCCAGTATTGACATCGTAACTTCCGACTGCATTTTCTGTATACATTGATTTATATATGCCGAATTCTACCGTATAGTTTTTGTCATCAACCTTAGCGATAATCAACTGAGAACCCATATCATCGTGGTATTCACCAACAGGGAATGTTTCCGGGTTTATACTTTCCGCTGTCTGTATATTGCTTTCCTGCTGATCCGCAGCAGGCTCATCTACATTTTCATTTGAATTATGCTCGTTATTATCCAGAACAGTTTTTTTCATAATCGGTGCCCTGCGTAACTCTCTCATCACAGGACAATTCCATATCTATAATCTCTTCTTCTCAACACTTTTCAAAAAGGTTTTCTTTAACTCTTGCGGCTTATTGTTGGACGGCGAATTGAGGGAGACGCAAACAGCAGATTATTTTTCCGGCCTTT
>CAJUQB010000107.1 GCA_910588285.1 uncultured Lachnospiraceae bacterium | reverse complement strand
CTCCCACAAAGTGTAACGCACAGCTGCCAGAAAGCAATTTTCAAACACGCTCTAGAACCAAAATAAATGCGCTATAACAGTATAGCGCATTTATCGAAATATTTCAACAAAATTTTATCAGCTGCCCAGAAAAGCAATGATTCCCTCTGCAACGGCCTGCGCGATCTTCTGCTGATAGGAATCGCTTAAGAGGTTCTCCCGCTCCCCTGCGGCTGTCAGAAACCCTGTCTCCACCAGGCAGGAGGGTACAGGATTCTCTTCCACCACATGAAAATCACTGTCGTTCTTTTTCCCGCGGTCATAGGCTCCGGTAGCGCTTAAAAGCCTGCTGTAGATCCCATCCGTCAGCCGCTCGCTGTTCGGGTTGGCATCCTTGTTGCAGTAGATCTGGATTCCATGGGTAACCGTGTCGCGCTCCAGGGCGTTCTGGTGAATACTGACAAAGGCCGCAGCCTTGGCATCCGTGGCCACCTTCACCCGCTCCGACAGAGTAAGGTATGTATCGTCAGACCTGGTCTGTATCACCTGGTAGCCCTGCTGTTCCAGGATTCCCTGTATTTTCTTCACAATGGCCAGGTTAATATCCTTCTCATTCACCCCGTCTGCCATGGTTCCCGGGTCCTTGCCCCCATGGCCTGCATCCAGCACAATAATGGGATCCGTAATCTCTGGTTCCGAATCACCCACCAGCCTCAACTGTCTCCCGATGTCATTTTGGGCCATCATGTCCTCATTGGACCACTGGCCGTTCTCCTCCTTTGGGCTGTGGCTTCTCAAGGCGGAAATCCCCTTTACCGCCACGGTTACCACAAGCACCAGCCCCACGGCCAAAAGGCCCATACGGCGCAGAAGCTGATTCCTTCTCCGGATATACCACGCCCGCCGGTTCCGCGGCCTGCGCCTGGCCTGCGGCGGACACTGGGTACTTCGCCGGGCGGCCCCTGTATTCCTGGGAGCGGAAGCACTGCGGCTGATATCCGTCACCTGTATTCCTGTCACTCTTCTATCCATGGAAACACCTCCTGCCTGTCTTTATAGAAATGATACCATATTTTGTGTTTCCAAGTAATACAAAAAATGTATACAATTTGTAAATATTTACTTATGATAGCAGCTTTTTATCAAATCATGGTGACCTCGTCACAGAACCAATGCCCCGTAAATGGTAAACTGTAATCAAACAAAAGCAACCCGGTAAAAAATATAAGCCTTATCAAGGCAGCCTGTAAAAAGAAAGGAAGGAACTCATTATGTCCGTACTGATTGTAAACAAAAATAATTTTGATTCTGTAAAAAGCAGCAGCAAGCCCATTCTTTTGGATTTTTATGCTGACTGGTGCGGCCCCTGCCGCATGGTGTCCCCCATTGTGGAAGAAATCGCAGAGGAGAACCCCCAGTACCTGGTAGGCAAGATCAATGTGGATCAGGAAGCAGAGCTGGCCCAGGCCTTCCATGTTATGAGCATCCCAACACTGGCTGTTATCAAGAACGGCGAAGTAATCAGCCAGTCCGCAGGCGCAAGGCCCAAGCAGGATATCCTGGCTCTGTTAGAGGGTTAAATCCCGGAGGCGTTTTCTGTCGAGGATATGGATCCCCCCGCGGAACACCTCCACAAATCCCTCATTGGCAAAATATTTCAGCATTCTTGACACAACCTCACGGGCAGATCCCATATACCGGGCAATCTGCTCGTGTGTCAGTGCAATGGTGTCTGATCCGGTCCGCGCCGATTCGTCAAGGAGAAAGATGGCCAGCCGCTGATCCATGCTCATAAACAGCACCTGCTGCATCACCCACATGACATCCGAAAAGCGGCTGACCGCAGTTTCCAGGGCAAATATACGGATGTCCGGATTCCGTTGGGAAACCGCCGCAAAGGCAGGGCCGCCGATCACGCAGCACTGGCTGTCCTCCTCCGCGTCCAGGAACACGTCAAAGGTGATTGCATCCAGTACGCAGGAAGCCGACAGCATACACAGGTCCCCCTTGTGCAGGCGGTAGAGGGTGATATCCCTGCCCTCCTCCGACATAATATACAGCCTGATACATCCCGTGCGGACAAGGATCACGCCGGAGCATTCACTTCCATCATGAATATTCTTTCCTTTGGGATAGGTAATATCGTAGGAATTCTGACAGATATAGGCCCTGTCCCCCTCTGAAATCCTGTCCCAAAACGGAAATATTTCTCTATATACAGATTCAAATGCTTGCTTTGTCATTGTATTTCCCACTCCTCGGAATCAAACTGTCATACCGTAAAGGACCGGGTGCTCTCCTTCAGCCGGCCTGCCAGGTCTTTGAGTACATTGGTCTGGGCCTCCAGATTGTCCACGCATTCCGTCTGCTCTCTGGAATAATTCTTCGCCTCATTGGTGGAGGAAAGGCAGGTATGTACATTGCTGTCAATCCTTCCGAAGGAGCTGTCAATATGCTCCTTGCTGTCAACAAAAACATGCATGGCAGAGGAGAGAGACTGGTTGATGGAGCCAATCTGATCCAGGCATTCCTTCATCTGGGCAAATACGGAAAGAACCACCTGGGAATCCTTCGTATTGTCCGCAAAGGTCCGGGACGACTCTCCGATGGAGGAGACTGCCTGATTGATTCGCCCGCGGACGTCTCCGATCAGTCCGGAAATATTGGTAGTGGCAGCAGAGGTCTGTTCGGATAATTTGCGGATCTCATCCGCAACCACTGCAAAGCCTTTTCCTGCCTCTCCGGCCCTGGCCGCCTCAATGGAGGCATTCAGCGCCAGGAGGTTTGTCTGCTCGGAAATACTGCTGATGGTGGACACGATCTCTGTAATGCTCTCTGACAGCCGTTCCAGCTCCTGGATATTCTGATAAATGGTTCCCATATTTTCCTTGGAGCGCCTGGTGGAGGCTTCCAGACTCTGTGCAGCCGCAACGGAATCATTGAGCCTGCCAAGGACATCCTCAATGGTTTCCTCCATGCTGTGATAGCTCTCCCCAAAGGTCTCGATATTCTCATCAAACTTGGTAAGCTGGCTCATTCCCTGCTCCACGCTTGCATACTGGGTCTCCATAGCCCCTGCAATGGACTCCATCTCTGTATTCACCCTTCCAGCGTTCTCCACCAGCTGCCCTGCCACCTGGTTCAGATCCCCGGCAAAGGACTGGATATTCTCCACACTGTTTACCGTAATTGCAAGAAGAACCCGCATTTTCTGCATCAAGCCGTTGAAGCCGCGGGCCAGCATTCCGATCTCGTCATGGCTCTTCACCGGAATATCCTGGGAGAAATCTCCTGCGGCAATCTTCTCCGACAGGGATGTAATGGGCTTCACAATCCTTGCAGCCACCACCATGGTGATCACAATCCCAAGGGCAACGGAAATAACCAGTGCCACCAGAAACCCGCCGAACATATAATTCCGTGACTGATTCATCACCTGATCGCTGATGGCTGCAACCACATACCATTGGCAGCTGTCTACCCTGCCCAGAAAAAAGTCTCTGGGCACTCCATCATAATCCCGGATGGATACCGGGGCAGCCTCCCCGCTGTCAAGCCCCTGAACCAGCAGGCTGTAGCGGTTGTCTGCCACCTGGCTTAAGGAAATAGGTTCATCCTCCACATATCCGTAGGCGTCATTGGGATGCGTCACAATGCCGTCCTGATTGTCCACAAGGAACAGGTAGCTGTCCGCCACGCTCTGCTGTTCATTTACCATCGCTATCAATGTATCTACAAATATATCCGTAGCAAGCACTCCCTGAAGAATATCCCCGTCCATGACCTTTTCCGATATGGTGATCACCAGCCTGCCGGAATCCGTATCGCGGTAAGGGGGCGAAAAATACAATCCCTCCGCCTCACAGGCTCCCAGATACCAGTCCCTCTTCGTGAAATCTGTCGTTCCATCCGGCACATAGCCGGAGCCTGATGCCATCTGATTCTCTGTTGAAGTAAAATACAGATCGTAAATATACCCTTCCGTATTATAGTCCTCCACGATAGGCGTCAGGTAGGAAATCAGATCGTCGATCTCATAATTCCCCATAATTTCAATGGCATTCTTCTGATTCACCACCAGCTGCGACTGCTCTCCCAGCCAGGCGTCAATCCTGGAAGCCGTTGCCTCCGTAAGCAGGGTGTAGCGGTTCACAGATTCCGTCCATATCTGCCGGGAAGCAATGGCATAGCTGATGGCAGCAGTAAGCCCCAAACAGATCAATATAATCACACAGGTAATGCATACCAGACGTCCTTTTAAGCTTTTCATCTCATGTTCCTCCATTTTTATGATACTGCAGGTACTGCGCATTTCATGCTCCCGCGATCCGAAAACACCTCAAATACGCTCCTTTTTCTATCTTAATAATTCTATCATAAATAAAAATGGAAGATTTGTCCAGCAGAATTCTTAATACGGCACTTCTATCTCCTCCTTCAGACGGATCACGGCCCGGCCCACAGTCAGTCCGTTTGCACCGAAATACAATTTAACAAAATGGATATTGCCGAAAATCTCTCCCAGCTCCCTGGTTTCCGTCACCCAGGCGCCGCCTGTCCCCTGGATGCTGATTGAGGCCTTCAGCGCGTTGTCATAGAATACTGACACCGGAAGCTGAGCCAGCTCTGAGAGGTCGGACTTCATGTTCAGCTCAATCTCATAAATGCCAAACTTCTCCACCACAATGCCAAACACCTCTGCGTTCCCCTGGGAGGTGGCAAAGCTGCTGCCGTCAACTACAATCTCTCCCTCTTCATTGGGCCTGTAATACTTAAGATTCTCCGGGGAAAAATCATCCTCCTCCCTCTCCTGCATCTCCTGAAGCTCTTCCTGGCTGATCCTTCCAAGCTCATGAAGCATGGCCGGGGATTTCAGCAGGAATCCCAGAATATTTTTGGCATTGCGCTGTAATTCTCCCCGGGTGATACGCCCCTGTTCCAAAGCCTTTTGCACATTATCCTGCTCCATATCGCCAGCATCCGTATTCACCATGTTCAGATCATTCTGCGCAGCCACCATAGGCGCACGGTTGGACAGCGTCCCGTCCTCCCCCTCCAGATTGCCCTTGGCCCACCAGTCTGTCATTACAAACCCCTCAAAGCCCCACTGCCTCCGCAGGACAGTGGTCACAAGGTCGTAATTTCCGGCCGTCCAGATGCCATTCAGGGGCGCATATGTAGTCATCACTGCCCGGGCATGCCCTTCCTTCACCGCCAGCTCAAAGCCCCGCAGGTAGATCTCCCTAAGCGCACGCTCCGAAACCACGGCATCCACCTGCTGGCGCCTGGCCTCCTGGTTGTTGGCGGCAAAATGCTTAATGGTCAGGGTGGTTCCCGTATCCTCTGCCCCCAAAAGCTGCGCCACGGCCAGCTTTCCCGTCAAAAGAGGATCCTCGGAAAAATATTCAAAGTTCCGGCCATTCAGTGGATGCCGGTGAATGTTCATGCCAGGCCCCAGCAGAAGATCAATCCGGTTCTTCCGCATCTCAAGGCCAGTCATATGGTACAGCGCCTTCACCAGCTCCAGATTAAAGCTGCAGGCTAAGGCCGCGCCGTTTGGCATGGAAAATGCCTTGGTTCCGCAGTCCATCCGAAGGCCGGAGGGACCGTCCGTACAGCAGCCTGCAGGAATCCCATAGCCGCGAAGGCTCTCGGTCAGGCCTCCAAAGGCTCCGCCGCAGCCAGCCGTCACCTTGGGGCTGCACATTCCCTCGCCCCGGAACAGGCAGATCAGCTCCTGATCGGTCAGCTGCCCCACAAATTCATCCAAGGAAGCCTTGCCGTCATAGACATCTCCCAGGCAATAGCCCCGGCTGCCAGTGACGGGCAGATCCTCCTCCCGTCGCTGTGCCAGGCGCTCATAGGGATTCACGGTACGCAGCGCCGCCTCCTCGTATGCAATTGCATAATCTCTGTTGGCATCCAAAGTCTGATCATTCCCGCCAGACGCACCGCCAGACGCTTCCTGACCGGACCCGCCGGACACCACGCCGGCCGCCTCCTGACCGGATGCCGGCCGTATGCGCTGAAACTGACGCACCGGGGCGCAGGCCTCCTCCAGCTGTTCCAGTACCTGCAGCTCCTCTTCCTCATAGCTTCCGATCAGGGCAGCCCCTCGCACATCACTGCCGACATAAAACTTATATTCCCCGGCCTCCAGCACCCAGGCGGATTTATGGCCGGTAATACCGCTGTCGTCATAAGAGGCAAAGCTGCTTTTTGGAATATCAAGATACAGCACCTCGCCTGCTCCCGGCGGCAATTCCCCGGTCTTGGCAAAACCGGCCAGCACCCGTGCCGGCTTCCCCAGAGCTCCCTGAGGCGCTTCCACATAGACCTGGACAACCTCTTTTCCGGCCAGACTGCCTGTGTTGGACACCTCCGCCCGGATCCTGCATCCATCCGCTCCAAGGGTAAGCCCCGCTGCCACAGAAAAGCTGGTATAGGACAGCCCGTAGCCAAAGGGATACAACACTTTGTCCTTCCCAAAGGTTTCAAAATAGCGGTAGCCCACATAGATATCCTCCTGATAGAAATTGCAAAGCTCATCCCCAAAATTGGAATCCGAAGGATAATCCTCAATCCGGCATGCAATGGTATCTGCCAGCTTCCCGCAGGGGTTCACCCGGCCTGTCAGCACATCTGCAGCGCCATGTCCGCCCTCCTGGCCCCCCTGCCAGGCGTACAGCACCGCCGGAACCTTAAGGGCCTCCACCCACTCCATGTCAATGATATTTCCCACATTGAGCACCACTGCCACCCGTTCAAACCGGGCGCAGACCTGAGCGATCATATCACGTTCCAGCTCTGTCAGATACCAGCTTCCAGGCTCCTTTTTGTTGTCCTGATCCTCCCCGGCGGTACGTCCCACCACCACCAGAGCCACATCACAGCGGTCTGCGGCAGCCTGCACCACCGAAGCCTCAAGAGGCATCTCCTCCTGGCACCAGGGCACCCGCCCCCAGCCTGCCCCCTCATCGTAGGGGTGCTCTGCGATCCATTCCTCATATACAGACAGCAGCTGCTCATCCAGGGTAACTGTCTTCTCCTCCCTCAATGCATCCAGGATCCCCACCACATACCGGGTATTCACCAGGCCGCCGGAACCCAGGCCGCTCTTATAGTAGGTGTGGGCAATGCGCCCAAACACCGCCACCCGGTCTCCCTCCTTCAGCGGCAGGGTACTGTTGTCGTTTTTCAAAAGAACGCACCCCTCTGCCGCTGCCTGGCGTGCAAGGGATGCGTACTGTTCCTGGTCAAGATAATATTTGCTCATGATGTGTTTCCTCCTGTATCACTTTTTTTCAGTATAACACAGGTTCTGTGAGAAAGCTATCACAATCTGGTCCTGAATCGCGGTCTGAAACACTGTTCAGATTCGTTCCTGAATCACTGCTATGATTCGTTTCCTGAATCGCTGCTATGAGCAAGCTCCGGCGCTGTGAGCAGGCGCATCCAGTTCCAGGATCTGCTCCGCCAGCCGGCCGGCCTCCCCCCTGTCATGGGTCACCAGAAGGACTGTACGCCCCTGCCGCTGCTCCTGCATCCAGGCAATCACCGATGCCTTTGTGTCCTCATCCAGGCCCTTTAGCGGTTCGTCCAGAAAAATCATCTCCGAGGGTGCCAGATAGGCCCGGGCAATCGCCACCCTGCGCTTCATCCCTCCGCTTAAGGTCTCCACAGGCTTATCCAGGCTGTCTCCCAGTCCCAGCCGTGTCAGATGCCCCAGAAGTTCCTCTCTGTTATGCGTTTGCATAACCATTTCGATATTTTCCGCTGCCGTAAAGCCCGGGCAAAGCCGGTCCTCCTGGAAAACGGCGCTGATCCTTTGGGGGACTCCCTCTATGCTGCCCCTGTCCGGCTCCTCCAGCCGCATCATCATACGCAGCAGCGTTGTCTTTCCGCAGCCGCTGGCTCCCATCAGGGCCGTGCTGCTCCCAGGAGAAATTGCAAGATTGAGGTCTCTCCATACTTCCTTTTCTCCGTAGCTTTTTGATACCTGTCTGATACGAATTTCCATGGCTTTATCCCCGCCCTTTTCCCGGATACAAAAGCTTCCGTAAAATGAACAAAAACAACTTTTCCGAACATACGCTGAGAACTACGATCACAACTGTCCAGGCCAGAAGGTCATCCGTATCCAGATAGATTTTCGCCTGAAACAGCATTTTCCCCACAGAGCCCTGGGGCGTCCCGATGATCTCCGCCGCTACCCCTGCCTTCCATGCCATTCCCACAGTCACCCTGCAGGCAGACATCAGATACGGCTTGAGCTGAGGCAGCGTGATATATTTCAGCCGCTTTCGGAGAGGCACCTGAAATACCTGGGCCATCTCCCTCCTGGACGGGTCCAGAGACTGAAGCCCTGCCAGCATATTTTGATAGATCACCGGCAGGACGATCAGAAAGGAGATAAATACCGAAAGGTTTCCCGCAGACAGCCAGATCAGGCAGATCACCACAAAGGAAGCTACCGGCACGGATTTAATGGTGATCATCCAGGGCCACAGCAGCGTCTCCGCATACCGGATCCTGTCAGCCAGGACTGCCAGGATACATCCCAGCAGCACGCCCAGCAAAAAGCCCAGGGAAATATGGCAGAACGTAAACCAGATGGAGGGAAAAAATCCCTCCACCTGCCAAATGGTGCACAGCCTTCTCACCACTGCTGCCGGAGTCACCAGCAGAATCTTCTGCTGAATCTTCATGGCTGCAAGCTGCCAGACTGCCAATGCCAGTGCAATGGCAATGCCCCGCTGCAGCCATTTGCCCTGGACTGTATTTAATTTTTCTGCCTGCTTCTTATTCTGCTCCATAATAGAAATCATCACCAGGCATCGTTCCCCCTACAGATGCCGGATTCTGGTCAAACAGGATTTTGAGGTATCCGCTGGCCGAGGCTTTCATCTGTGCCCCCTTCTCAAAGGTCAGATGGCAGCCAGGCAATGCCTTCTCGGCAACTGCTGCCGGCACAATGCCGTATTTCTCAATCAGCTCCGCCGTGTGAGCCGCATCCTGGGACACAAAGCTCACGGAGGCCTCGTACTCCTCCATAAATGCCTCCAGGGCCTGGGGATTTTCCTCTGCAAAGGCGCTGCGCACCACCAGCACGCCGGTGATCAGCCGACAGCCATTGTCCAGCTCCTCCCACACATCATTGAGGTCCAGCGCCACGCGAAGCCCCTGAACCTTTCCCATAGCCACCGTCACAAAGGGCTGGGGCAGCATGGCAATCGCGCTCTCATCTGCCGTCAGGTAGGACAGTGCCTCCGTGGTATCCGCACACCACTGGATCGTAAGGTCCCCATCCGGATCCATACCGTTTTCCTGCATCAGATACCGCAGGGTATATTCCGGAGTCGCCCCCTGTCCGGTGGCATAGATGGTCTTGCCCTTCAGGTCCTCAAAAGACTGGATGCTGTCCCCCCGCTCCACAATGCTGAGCACTCCAAGGGTATTGACTGCCAGAAGCTTTACGCCCCCCTGGGTGTTGTTGTAGATCACGGATGCCAGGTTGGAGGGAACTGCCGCAATGTCAATCTCTCCCTGAGCCAGAGGTGCCACAAAGGCGGAGGGGTCTGTGGTCAGCTCCGCAAACTCGTAGGTATTTCTGGTATTGCCAGCCTCATTGTCCTCCATCAGCTTTACCAGCCCCATGGAGGTCGGGCCGGACAAGCCTCCGATCCGCACCGTCACACCGGTCTTTTCCCCGGCCGCAGCCTCCGGCTCTTCCGTCTGCCCTTCATTGCCCTCCTGCTGCTCTTCCGGCTTCTGGCCGTCAGGATCCTCCGCTGCGGCCGGAGCCTCCGGCGTCTGTTCCTGCTGTGCGGGCGGCTCCTTTGCATCCGCAGGCGTCTCTGCCGGCTTGCTGCCGCAGCCCGCCAGAAGGGCCGCTGTCATGGCAGCTGTCAGTAAACAGGTTAAGAATTTCTTTTTCATGTTGTTTTTCCTCCTATATTCGCTTTGTTGTTTCGGTCTGTATGGAGGGGGGGATAGGATTTTCTTTGGGGATTCGGAAGGTTGTGAGGGCATCCGGCATGTGATGCCAGTCTCAGCTTTGCCTTTCCGGGCGATTCAGGCTCTGCTTTGCCTTTCCGGGCGATTCAGGCTCTGCTTTGCCTTTTCTGGTGTATTGAAAATCCTGTAGTAAAAAATCCACGTCAAAAAGACGTGGATATACTCTTCCCGTATGATTCCATCGCCTTTCCACTCGGGACGAACCCTTGTGCGTCAGCACGACCTTGATATTTAACCTATCATACTTGTTCCTAAATGTCAATGATTTTGGGGAATCTCCCAGATTTTATCTTATCTACATAAAAATTTTAAGCCTTTGCCGCCCCAATCAGCACCTCTTTCCCATGGAACGCAAACCCATATTTCCTAATCTGCCCCCTGGCAAAGCCCTTTGCATGCAATACAGCCTCATATTTCTTCTCTTCGATCTGTTGTAATGCTGATTCCACTGCCGTTTCCAGGCTTTCCTTTTTCCTGGTATTGGCAATCTTAAATTCTATCACAATTGCGTCCTGGGTTCGATCTTTGGGCTCCAGCATAATGTCATACCGGCCAAGGCCGCTTTCTTTGTTGGAGGTAATCTCATATCTCTCTTGCAGCTCTACCAGCAGCCCCAGTACAAAGCCGTGATAGAAGCGTTCCGGATGGGTCTTTCCAGATGGATTCTTTCCCGTATCAAAGCTGCTGAACAATTCCTCCGCAATATCATTCATATACTCATTCATTTCTTCCAGATCGCCCTGAAGCATTGCCTGCAGGAAAGCATTCCGAACCGGACGGCATCCCTGGAACCAGCCATCTATCATCTGTAGGAACATATAACGCACCTCTCGGTTTGTAAGGCGCAATTCATAATTCATCTTCCCGCTGCCAAGATCCATCCTGACATCTTCTGCTTTCAGATAGCCGCTGGCAAGAAGCAGGCTCCAGACCGCTCCTTCCTCCTGGCCAAGCTGACTGAATATAATCTGCTCATCCAGCATGGCATGGACACTTTCTCCTTGAATCAGCTTTTCCATAGTAACCTTAATCTCCGCCTCGCCCTCCCGGATCAGCTTGCCTACCAGGCTGTTGGAGCTGGTGTTTGCCCAATAAGTTCCTATCTTTTTCTTATCCAGGTAATTCAGGATGGACCAGGGGTTATAAATCCCGCTGATATTTCCAAACCGAAAGCCGTCATACCAATTCCTTACGTCTTCTTTTTCTCCTGTCAAACCAAATTCATCCAGGGCCTGGAATACCTCCTCTTCCGTGAACCCAAAACAATCTGCATATTTGTCCGACGTAGTCGTCACCACCTCCAGGTTATTCAGATCGGAAAAGATGGACTCCTTGCTGACACGGGTGATGCCTGTCATAATGGCCCGTTCCAGATAAGGGTTGGTCTTAAAGGTGGCATTGAAAAGGCTCCGGATAAATCCTGCCAGCTTCTCCCAGTAGCCGCTCATATAGGCTTCCTGCATAGGCGTATCATATTCATCCAGCAGAATGATCACTTTTTTCCCGAAATAACGGCATAGATAATCGGAAAGCTGATACAATGCAAGCGAAGCATCTATTTCGCTTATATCTGTCTTCATTCGTTCATAATAAGCCTTTTCTGCATTGGACAGCAGATTGCTCTCCTGCAAAAAAGATTTTTTTTCGTACTGCTTCATTAGGAGCTGCCGAATCCGATAACTGGCTGCTACATAATCCTGCTCCTTCACATTGGCAAAGGACAGACTTATGACCGGGTACGTTCCCTGCATATCCCGATATTTCTTCTCCTCCCAGATGGACAATTCTTCAAATAATTCTCCCCTCCCGGCATACTCTACTGAAAAAAACTGCTCTGTCATACTCATAGTCAGTGTTTTCCCAAACCTCCTGGGACGGGTGATCAATGTTACCGCATCTCCATTCTCCCACCATTCCCGCATAAAATGGGTCTTGTCTACATAAAAATACCCATTTTTTCTAACGGTCTCGAAATCCTGATGTCCGATACCCACAGTTCTTGCCATCTTTCTGCACCTCCTTCTCTCTCCCTAAGTATATCGGATTTTTGCCGATCATACAATGAAAAATGACAGCGCAAACTCACAACAGAGAAACGGTACCTTCACTCAAACAACGGCGTAGAAAAATACCGTTCCGCAGTATCCGGAAGCACGGTCACCACCGTCTTCCCCGGTCCCAGCTTTTTGGCCAGTCGAAGAGCTGCAGCCACATTTGTTCCGCTGGAGATCCCGCACATAATACCTTCCCGGGAGGCCAGCTCCTTGGCCGTCTTAAGGGCCTCCTCGTCTGTGACAATACAGATGTCCTGGTAAATCTCCCGGTTCAGCACCTTGGGGATCACCCCGTCGCCGATGCCCATCTGGATGTGGGTTCCGATAGATCCCCCTGACAGGATCGCCGCGTGCTCCGGCTCCACGGCCCAGATTTCTATGTCCGGATTCCTCTCCCGCAGGGTCTCTCCAATGCCGGAAATCGTTCCCCCCGTGCCGATGCCGGAGCAGAATCCATGGATGGGGCCATCCACCTGCTCTAAGATCTCCACACCGGTCTGCTCCCGCTGCACCTGCGGATTAGCCGGATTTTCAAACTGCTGGGGCACAAACACCCTGGGATCCTCTGCCTGCATCTTCAAGGCCATTTCCAGGCATTCCTCAATACATTTTCCAATATTGCCTGCATCATGGATCAGGATCACCCGGGCGCCGTAATGCTCTACCAGCTTCCTGCGCTCCTCGCTGACAGAATCCGGCATAATGATGCAGGTCTCATACCCCCGCACCGCCCCCACCAGAGCCAGGCCGATCCCCTGATTCCCGCTGGTGGGCTCTACAATGACAGAATCCTTTGTCAGCTTCCCGGCCTGCTCTGCCTTGCGGATCATATTATAGGCTGTTCTCGTCTTAATGGAACCGCCTACATTCAGGCCCTCGAATTTGACCAGCACCCTGGCAGAATCCTCCCCTGCCATATGGTTCAGCCGGATTATGGGTGTATGCCCCATAGCCTCTAAAATATTTTCATATACCATTTTATTTCCTTCCTTTTCGCAATCACCTTAACACTTAAACTTCAACTTTATTTAGTATATACGAAAAAGAAAAAAATGTCTACTTCCTGTTCCACCTTAGCCCCAGTTCGCGGCCGGCTAGGCCGTGAATTGTAACGCCAGCCCCTTTGCAAGCTCCACGGCCCGTCTCACCTTCCCCAGGTTTCCCACCTGGTAGATATCCCGCATGATAATCTCGCACTGACAGCCTCTGGCCGCCTGCAGCGTTTCTCTAATGTGGTCTGTCCAGGCATCCTCGTCAAAGCTGCCTGCAATGCTTAAGTAATTGGCCAGGGGCTTTCTGGAGAATACAATGCCTGTGCCCCGCAGCATTTCCCCCATCTGTTCCTGGTTGGAAAAGGGGGAAACCGACACCTTACGGATATTTGGGATCGCCTGGACAAGCCCCGGCCAGTTGCGTTCCATGGGCTCACAGCAGCCATAGTAAATCAGGCCCACCCTGCTGCAGGCCCTGGCCATATAGGGAAGGAAAAATTCCCGGAACATCTCCGGGGAGATGGAGGCCGTCTCCTCCGCCTCGGCCCAGAGCCAGATATCCCCCAGGCAGTTGCCGCCTTCCTCCTTGGAAAAAACAGCCCGCCCGGATCCTTCCTCTTTTCGGAAAGCAGCCTGCCGGATTCCCTCCTCCCTCCCCCGGGGCAGCTCCTCCGTGAACCCATAGCTGCTCATGCCGGTCTCCTGGTTCCGGTTATTCAGCGTCAGAATGCCCTCCCTCTCATAGGCCTCCATGATGCGGATCTGATTCTCCGTCAAATATGCCATCAGCTTGTGCATAGCCTTGGGGCAGTCATACATGGACAGCATCATTCCCTCCAGCCCCAGCAGCCTGGAGGCCTGCCAGGGCATGGCAATGATGGGCGGAATGCCCCGAAGGGTTACTGGGAGAATATCCCCCAAAACCTCCTCTGCAAGCTGCGCCTCCTCCTGGGTCCCCCTTCTGTCAATCTCCAGAGCGGCAGGTTTGAGCAGATGAAAATCCTCCTCCAAATCCCGGATGGGCGAATGGTATTCATATCCCACAGACCTGCCCTGGGCATCCACCGCGTGGCGCTCCTCCACCGGAATGCCAAATTCATCAATCTCTACCCGATAATCCACCGGGTATTCCTTTGGCACTACCTTGTCGTCATGAATCAGCTCATACTCCCGGATCTGCTTTAACAGCCGATATTCCATCTCCCGAGCCTTGGGCGAAGTGCAGCGCAGGATCCCCTCCGGCATCATATCCTGGCCAAAGGTCCAGGTCTCTACCACCACAGGCGGCACTGCCGGCCTCCCCATATTCAGGTCGAACCAGGCCTTTTCCTTCTCCTCCATTTCCGGCAAGGAAGCATATTCCCTCTGTTTTTTGGCCAGCTCCCGCAGATACAGCCGCTCCTTTTGGGTTATACAAGCCATGGCTGCTCCCCCCACGCCTCTGGCAGCAGGTCCAGGTTTTCCCGGATCAGCTCCTGCAAAAGCCCTTCCGGATACGCACAGTTGGCTGCCAAAGGATCCAGGAACATGGCCTGCCGCGCCTTCTCATAGTCGCAGGCTGCCGCCGCATCCACCATCAAGAGGTACTCCCTGCCCAGGCGGTCGCATTGGGCCGCAATCCCCTCCGGCAGACTCCCGATCTTCTGGGGATGGAGCCCGAATTCGTCAATGTAGGTGGGAAGCTCCACAATCACCTGGGATACATTGTCAATGTAGCCTCTGTTGATGACATTCACCATCTCCCTGGCAGGCTCCCCGGTCATCAGTGCCCGGATAAAATGGGTGGCCGTCTCCCCGGAGCCCTCCAGGAATTTCTCATAGCCCTTCCCCTCCCTGCGCACATCCTCAAGGAGCCTGCGGGCATCCTCCCGCCAGCCGTCCACAACCACAAAATCATTGTTTTTCCAGCGGTAATCCTGCTCCTTAAGCACCGTATCCTTCAGATAATGGGGCACGAATTCCCCCACATGGCGGTCTCCGGGGGCCGGATAACAGCCATAAATGTCGTAGAGCTGTGCGGAAATAGGCTCCTCTTTATCCATCCCGCTCTCCACAAGCTTCTCCCCCAGGGAGGGGTACACGTCCTGTCCGTCCACCTCCATTTCCAGAAACCAGGTAAAATGGTTGATTCCCGCCGCCCGGTAACCGAACCGCTGCCGCTCCACGCCGAATACCTTCTCCGCCAGCCAGTCCGCCGTGTCCGGCGTCCCGTGGCAAAGGCCGAAATTCTTAATCCTGGTGTACTTCTGCAGGGCCAGGCAGACAGCTCCCTCGGGATTGGTATAATTGATCATCCATGCGTCGGGGCATACACGTTCCATCTCACGGGCAATATCCAGGATCACCGGGACTGTCCGCAGGGTGCGGATAATTCCCCCCGGGCCGATGGTGTCCCCCACTGACTGGAGCACTCCGTATCTGGTGCAAACCTCAATATCCTTCTTCCACCGGGAATAAGCGCCGGTGGCAATGGTCATGAACACAAAATCCGCATCTGGAACCGCCTTCTTATAATCTACATAAGCCTCAATGGAAAAATCCCGGCCCGCATACCGGATCAGCTGGCAGACCGCTTCTTCCGTTTCCTTCAGCAATTCCCCGTCAATATCCACCAACACCAGCTGCCCGGACCGGATGCAGGGCTCCGCCAGGATATCCCCAATCAGGCGCATGGTGAACACCGAGCTCCCGGCCCCGATAAATACAAATTTCAGATGCTCTTTCTTTCCTTTCATTGCGAAACCTCCTATTTGATCCCTGTCAAGGTAATGCTCTCCACAAACTGCTTCTGGAAAATGAAATAGATGATCAGAAGGGGAAGCATCACCAGCACTCCCGCACTCATGGAAGCATTGTAATCCGTAAACAAATTGGAATTGAAATAATTCAGCGCCAGGGGCAGGGTCATCCTCCGCTCACTGGTCAATGCGATCAATGGCCACACATAATCGTTCCACCGCCCCATAAAAGTAAAAATGCAGAGAGCGGAAATCCCTGATTTCATCATGGGCATAATCAGCCGGAAGAAAATCGTCCATTCCCCTGCCCCCTCGATCCTGCCGGATTCAATAATCTCTGTTGGAATGCTCTCCGCAAACTGGCGGCAGAGAAAGACCCCGAAGCCAGACACCATATAGGGAACGATCAGAGCCAGCATGGAATCCAGAAGCTGCATCTTGTTGACAATCAGATACAATGGGATCATAGTCACCTGGAAAGGCACCATCATGGTTGCCAGGATTGCAAAAAACAGTACCGTTTTTCCCCGGAACCGGAATTTTGCAAAAATATATCCCGCCACGCAGCTGGTAAAGGCTGTCAAAGCCGTGGCAGCCACTGCCGTCACAATGCTGTTGAACAGCCACTGGAAAAAGGGCGCATCCTCCAGCACCCGGCGATATCCGTCCAGCACAAGCTTCGTCGGAAGAAAGGGGGCCTCCACGCTCATGATCTCCCCGTTTGATTTGAATGACAGCAGCACGCACCATATAAAAGGAAAGGCCACTGCGAAAACGCCCAGCCCCAATATCAGATTCCGAATCCATTTTCCTGCTTTCCTCATCTGCCTTCCTCCTTCCTAATATTCCCAGTCAGCCTTCATACAGAAATACTGGATCACCGCAATCACCAGGATGATCAGCATCAGGATCATTGCCATTGCCGACGCATACCCCATCTGGGAATAGCGGAAGGCGTAATTGTAGATATTGAAGCCCAGTACATTTGTGGCATTGTCCGGCCCT
>CAJUQB010000106.1 GCA_910588285.1 uncultured Lachnospiraceae bacterium | reverse complement strand
GTGTAAAATGTGGTGCAACGGATTTACAGTGTATCATCCGTGACGTGTAGACACAAGCAATGCAATGAGGAACGTTCCGAAGAGAATTAACAATGTTAAAACCTCGTATGTACTCATATACACCACCTCCCTTCTTTTGCCAAAGTATGGGAGGCTACCACCTTGTAACACGGTTGTCCTTATTGACAATATAGCACACTTTCTCCTCACGGACAATATTATTTTCGACTTTCTGTCAAAAGGCCCTGGCTTCTTTTTCAAGATTGAGGGAAAGCAAAAGGCACGCCGGGGTCAAAGGGACGCCAGCTTCTGCCAAGCTATTGATACAGCTGGTTTTGGGGGAAGTGAATCAAGCGTTTGGCTATAAAAAAGGGAGGAATCGAATTGTTCTAGGCTGCGAATAATTGCAGCTCATCCGATCATTACCTTCTTCCCCTCAAAGGCAAATCCATACTTTCGGATCCGATCCTTGGAAATCCCCTTTGCAAGCAGGGCTGTCTCATACTCCTTTTCCTCAATCTGGGCCAGGGCGGCGGCTGCCGTGTCCGCCAGGGTATCCTCATCCTGGGGGTCATGCACCTTGAATTCCAGAATATATGCAGGAGCTTCCGTATTTTTCGGCTCTAACACCACATCATACCGCCCGAACCCGCTTTCCCGGTTGGAAATGACGGCATACCGATCCCGCAGATCCACCAGGAGCCCCAAAACGAAGCCGTGGAAAAACCTCTCCGGTTCTGCATATTCGGAAGGGTGGTTCCCAGCGTCAAAGAAGCTGAAGGTTTCAAGAGCCACCCGGTTCATATAAGTGTTCATGGCCTTGATATCCGAAAGCAGCGCCTTGATGAACTGGTTGTAGGCCGGGGAATAATCGGAAAACCACCCCTCAATCATATCTTCAAACATGAGACGGACTTCCATGTTGGTCAGCGCCAGTCCATATTCCGGTTTCCCCTTTTGAGGATCCAGCGTATAGGAGGCCGCCTTCAGGTACCCGCTGGCCAGAAGAAGGCTCCAGATGGCGCTGATCTTGTGGTCAAGCTGGCTGAAAACGAGCTGTTCATCCATCTGTGTCCGGAACAGTTTCCCGTTCAGCAGATCCTCCATGGTTGATTTGACCTCAGGGCTCCCCTGGCGGATCAGCTTGCCCACCAGGCTGTTGTAGCTGGTATTCGCCCAGTAGGTTGTGAATCTTCCGGTGTCCAGATAATTCAGGATCGACCAGGGGTTGTAGATATCCTGCTTGCTGCCAAAGGTAAAGCCGTCGTACCATTTTTTCACGTTTTCCTTGTCTGTGCGGCCGCATTCATCCATGGCTGAAAATACTTCTTCTTCTGTGAAACCAAAGCAGTCGGCATACTCGTCGGAGGTTGTGGTCACAACCTTAAGATATAGGACTCCTGCACAGGTGTATCATATTCATCCAATAAGATAATTACTTTTTTCCCATAATAGCGGTGCAGGAAATCAGAAAGCTTATAAAGGGCAAGGGGGGCTTCCGCTTCTGTCATGCCGGAAGCCATAGATTCAAAATAGGCCTTTTCCGCCTTGGATAATTGGCTGCAGTTCCGCAAAAAAGAATTTTGCTCATATAATTGCATCAAAAACTGGCAGATCCGGTGGACGGTCATCTTATAACTTTTTTCTTTGATATTCGCAAAAGAAAGGCTGATAACCGGATAGGTTCCCTGCAGCTTCCGGTATCTTTCTTCCTCCCAGATGGAAAGATGCTCAAACAGGTCGCTGCGTCCTGCATAATTTACCGAGAAGAATTGTTCCGTCATGCTCATGGTGAGGGTTTTCCCAAAACGCCGGGGGCGGGTGATTAAGGTTACGGCATCCATACTGTCCCACCATTGCCGGATAAAGGATGTTTTATCTACATAGCAGCAGCTGTTTTCTATCATATCATGAAGCTCTGGATCCCAATCGCTACCCTTCTTCCCATAAGAATATCGCCTCCTGCCTAATCCGGATAAAACGAAAATGTTGCTAACTGCCTTTAGTATATCGGATTTTTGGGAAAAATACAATAAAATTATGGGGCAGATAAAGAACAAAAAGTAACTTCATTTGGAATGATAGCGCATATTCCAAATGCCCCTTTAAGCTAATAATGAAAGTATATTGTTTGATAAATAGGAATATATGGTGTATAATAATACAGGTACAGAGAATGTCAGAATGGAGAGATGATATGGAAAAGGTCATTGAGGTACAGGGATTAAAGCGTGAGTACATCACCAAAACAGGCTGGTTCAGAAGGAAGCAGAAGAAAGTGACAGCTGTCAACGGAATTGATTTTTCCGTAGAAAGAGGGGAAATTTTTGGCCTGCTGGGCGAAAACGGCGCAGGGAAAACCACTACAATCAAAATATTGATTACGCTGCTTGCACCCACAGAGGGAAGCTGTAAGGTTTTAGGCATGGATACATATCAGGAAGCGAAAAAAATACGTCCTAAAATTAATTTTATTTTTGGAGGTGAGCAGGGCGTTTACCGGAGGCTGTCAGCACGGGATAATCTAAAGTACTTTGCCGGATTATATAAGCTAAGTATGGCGGATGTGGAGCAAAGAATCGAGGATTTATTAGAATTGGTTGACCTGCAACAGGATTCGGATAGAAAAGTAGAAACATATTCCAAGGGAATGATTCAACGGCTGCAGATCGCAAGAGGATTGATCAATGATCCGGAAATTATATTTATGGATGAACCTACCATAGGCTTAGACCCGCTGGGGGCAACTATGCTGCGGGACATTATCAAAAAAATGAAACAGAATGGGAAAACAATCCTGTTGACAACACATTATCTGCAGGAGGCAGATGAGCTTTGCGATCATATCGGAATTATGAATAAAGGGAAGATGGCGGCAATGGATACACCTGAAAATATCAAGAACAAATATGGCGGGAAAAACGGAAATTATTCTTTGGAACAGGCATTCATTACGCTGATCAGTGATAAGGAGAAGGAACAATGATGGATATAATAAGAATTCTTTCTACAACAGCAAAATTACAGATCAAGCAATCCCTTGCAAGGCCCATGTTCCAATTCTGTTTACTGGTAAACCCAATCGCCAATATGATATTTTTATATGAGCTGTATTTCAACCGGGATTTCCAGGATTTTATATCCTATGGGGTACTTGGTTCTTGTCTGATGGGGATATGGAGCTGCATATGTTTTTCCTCAATCGGCGACATTAACCGTGAGAGGCATTCCGGAACCCTGCCCTTCATCTACGTGGCTCCCGGAGGATTTGGAATCATTATTATGGGGAAAATATTGGGAAATATGATTTTATCCATAGTAACATTTGCTATTTCATTTGTTACAGCCACGATACTATCGGGAAAAATGATTGTGATAGAGAATATCGCTATGTTTGCTTTGTCATTTGTTATGATGATTCTGTGTTTCGTAGTAGTATCCATTTGTTTTTCCTATATTTTAATGCTTTCCAGAAAAACAGAGCTTTATATGAATCTGTTGGAAATACCAATGATATTTATTTGCGGCTTTACTTTTCCAATCGAAATTTTGCCATCGCTGCTCAAGGTTATATCCAACTGTATCCCAATCACATGGGCAGTAAAAATTTTGAGGATGGGCGTTGTGGAAACAAACCTGCAGGAGTATTTGTTCCATGTGGTTATTTTACTAACCCAGCTTTTCATCCTGGTGGGGATTACCCTGGTTCTGTATCAACGGATCAATAAAGAAATTAGAATAAAGGGAACATTGGAGGTAAGATGAATGCAGTTTGTGAAAATGGCTTGGCTGGACTTTAAAGGGAATAGGTCAGTATATAATTTTGAAGAATTAGTAACATTGGAGATCCTATATCCATTTGTAACATTGATTTTTTACTGCATAACAGCAGGGTATGCACATCAAAACAGCAATATTATTACATGGGTAGTTGGAAATGCATTTCTATTATGTACCAATATATGCATCTTCCACCTTGGGCTTGGCTTTATCGGGGAGCGTTATACCGGGAGAATCTGCTCCATCATTACAGGAAATCTTTCCAAAATAATTATTATTTTACAGAAAGGATTTTTTTCCATCTTTTTGAGCATTTTTACAACGTTTTTTGGCTTTTTTATGGGGTGTATGGTGTTTGGGATTGATATGAAGCCATTGCCCTGGGGAAGTATCGTTATAACATTTTCCGCAGGGATGTTTTCCGCGGTAGGATTCGGATTATTTATATCTGTTTTCGGCTTAATATCGGATCAAATGTATATGATTTTGAATCTGACTCAGTGCCTGCTGCTGATCCTGTCAGGAGCTAATTTCCCTGTGAGCCAGTTACCCTACATATTTCAAAAATTATCCTATGTACTGCCATTGACACGCGGTATTTCAGCAACTCAGACAATGCTTACCCAGGCGTCTGCCAAGCTGCCGGTACAGCTGGTTTTGGGGGAATTGCTGGTTGGGGGGATTTATTTTGTTTTAGCTGCTTTATTCATTAAGAGGATAGAGCGTTCGGCTATAAAAAGGGGAGGAATCGAATTGTTTTAGGACGCAAAAAACTTCTTGCGTCCGTTCCCTGAATGTGTTATATGAAACATAGAAAAAGGAGCAACCGCCCATAGCATGCCCAATGGGTACAAAGTGGTTAGCCTCCCGGTTGACTAATATAAGCCTACCTGAACCGCCAAGTACAAGGTAGGCTTATTTATTTTCGCTTTTCTGTCAAAAGGCCCTGGCTTCTTTTTCCAGATCGCTGCAAGCAGCGGTAAACTTAGGGCCACAGGCGACATGATGTGGGGGCCACGAGAGCCCCTTATTTTCGTACCCTATTTCCCTACCCCGTGAAAACATAAAAGAGTATATAAAAAATCAGGATATGCAAGAGAAAACAAACTCCGATAACAATGATTTTAGTTGGAACCATTGTTTATAATGAATGGTTCTTCAGATGGTTTTTTAGATGGTAAATATTTTGTAAAATATATTGTAAATATAAAGGGAAGGAGGGATTGTGTATGTATGAAGCACCTAAAGCTGTCATCGTTGAATTCCCGGCTGCATTAGACGGGGAAGCCAGCATTCCGTCGGTAAATTAGTAGCACCCAAAGCCTGGCGCTATACGAAAATAGTATAGCGCCATAACAAGCAAGGACAGATCAAAATAAAGCAGAAGGAATGTAGAATAAGATGAAAAAATTGATCAATTTACTCAGCCTGAATAAAACACTGAATTCTGATGACATCCACAATGTTCTTATGCCATACAACACGGATATTGTTTATTTAGGTGGTTCCCTCATAGAAGGAAGTATCAATCCATATGGGCGAGGGATGGGAAATGTATATTCGGATATCGATGTTTTTATTTTACGGAATCACGAAAACTACATAGCTACAAAAGGGGAATATAACGAAAAAATAAAAAAAATAGATTTTTATACAACACCCAATGGGATATCATTTGATATAGAAATTTATGACAGAGACTGTGTGGATAACATGATAGAATTGTTGGAGAATTCTGAAATAAACACAAGTGAACGGGTATTAAATTATATCAATTTTCCAGAAGGATGGAATATGGAAAGCGCCAATTCCTTTTTTTGCCGAATCAAAAATTCTATTTGCATTTATAATGAAGATGCGTATGAAAAGATTATTGCAAAAACAAATTTTGAAAAATTTATGCATATCTATAAGTACTATTTGATGAATGAAATAGACAATATCGTTCAGGATGTTATGGGAAATGAAAAGGCCAACCAAATAGAGACAGCTTTATTATGTGCCAGAGAAGCATGTTATCATCTTATGGGAATCATATTATTAAATGAGGAAGAAATGTATGATAGGAAAAAGTGGCTGCTTATAAAGTTCAAAAATTTGGTTGAGACAAAGAGAATGTATATGGAAGAATTAGAAAGCTGCCGGCAATTATTCTTTTGGCGGGTAGATAAACATGAGGAAGCAGAAAGAATGATCCATAAATTTTTAGGTACAATGGAAAAAAGTTTAGAAAATATTATGATTGGAGTTGATTTTTGATGCATAATTTTGAGCAGATTGTTAGGAAAGAAGGGTTAAGGGTAAGGGGGATTGAATCCGAATATTTTATTTTGGGAAATGGGAAATGCTACAAATTAAATGAGCTGGGTGCATTGGTAATAAAATATACAGGTCAAAAAATGGAACTAAAAGATTTCTGTGCAAAAGTCTCCAAAAAGTATCATGAGGAAGATTTGGACAAAATAGAAAAGGATGTTTTAAATTATATTGACTTTTTAAAAGAGGAAGGGCTAATTTACATAAATGAATAATGTTATTTCGTTCAAGCAAAGTATTGCATATATTTCTATCTTACCCCTGATGCTGATCTATGAAAAAGAAAAGGCATTCCTATGGGTCATAATTTTATTTTCGCTGGGGAATATCCGAAGAATAAGTTATAAAAACAATTTTACTTATTTTTTAAGAATGACTCTCTATTTTGGAATTTATTTAGCACCATTTATTTTGGGGAATAAAATTTGTTTTGTAATGGGTAGAAATCAGGAAATGGTCACAGCCGCTCTAATTGGCTGTCTGGCAGTTGCAGTAAACTATATGATGATACATAAAAGAATGGTATTTTATTTTTCAAAATATGGTATTGCAATGCTGGGGCATAAATCCAAATATAGAATTGCTTTGTCAATTTATAATTTAATTGGTGCGGCAATTTGCGAGGAACTTTTTTTTAGAATGTACCTTATTGATGTTGAAAGTAATCATTATGTACAGATCGTGGTTAGCGCTATCTACTTTTTCCTGGCACATTACTTATTGCCCTGGAGCGAATATTTTAATCGCAGAGATTTTCTGACGCAGATAGTTATTGGATGTGTGAACGCATATATCTATGTGATAAGCGGATCTATCTTGACATGTATTTGTGTACATTTGATGGCAAATATGCCCCATATACTCATGGAGATTCGGAGGTATGAACGATTTTATATAAATCCTGGCAAATACGATTGCATTTTGGATTCTACTGAGAGAATAGATATTGATTTATAAAGTGTAAATCTATAACCGGAATGTTAGGCGCACTTTCCCCTTGGTAGAGAAAGTCCTTTTTAAAAACTTATTTGGCTTGCGCAGTACATTACTGCTGATGAGTTTAAAGGTTTCAAAGTAAGTTCCCTATGGCAATGATTGCTTTTTTCTTGCCGCGGCGTTTTGCGATACGCTGGTACTTGAGCGCAAAATAAGGTTCTTTCTTGATTTTAACATCGGCAAAGGCACACTGAATGAACCGCAGTTTGAAATATTGTCCTACTTTGGAGCATCTGGTAGATTTTTTCTTGTTGACATTCTCGTTATTTGCAGGGGTAAGTCCAGCCCAGGAACAGAGAGGCCGCCGGATTCAAAGACAGACATATCAGCACCAATTTCCGAATGATCCATCACTTCCTGCGGCGGTGCCAGCTGGATGACTTCTGTGGCGGTCTGTTTCTTACGGCTATGCCCGGTATGGACCGGCTGTCCGCCAGGTTTACACCCTGTATTCTCACGGCTGTTCGGGATCTTCTTTCTTTCCACCTTCATAGAAGAAGGAAGTGATGAATTCTCATAATCGTGATTCAACTGTGCGGTCAGTCTCCGGTTCTTTCCTTTTTCCTCTTCCAGCTCCGTTTCAAGCGTATAAATCTTTTGGCGCTGTTCGGTAATCTTATCCTGTGCAACATCTCTTTGTGATTCTGCGTGGATCGCATGTTCCTCCATCTTTTCCCATTCACGTTTCCAATACGCAAGTTCTTTATCCTTCTCTTTTTCAAGATCTTCAAATACCTCGAACCACATATTTCGGACTGTCACGATTTCCCTTCTTGCCTGTGCCAGTTCTTTTTTCAATTCTCGGATCTGCCGCTCATAGTCCTGAATAAGTTTCTTGCGTTCCACAGTCATATGGACATATGTTTCTCCTGACTGGAATGCTTTGAGCTGATCCCTTGCAGCCTTCAGACAGTATTGAAGATTTGAAATATATTCAAAGGAGTGGTTGCTCATCCGGGTCTTCCTTTCTGCTTATTCTTTGAAAATCTTATTCAGCAATCCGGTCAGCTTATCAATGTGCTGCTCCTGTGCCTGTATCACTTTAGTCTGTTCTTGGATCAGGGCATCCTTTGCTTCTACCTCCTGCTGGAAAAGGTCAATCGTCTGTTCTAAAAGTTCCAGCTGCTTTTTTCTTCCTGATTCATAAGCCCCTCACTTTCTAAAAAAAGTATAACAGATCAGACACGAAAAAGCGAATGAGTGAATTTGAGGCTATGGGCAATTTGACGGAGGATAACTGCCAATCAGGTAGAGGGAGCATGTGGATATAAGAACTAAAATAGAGAGATTTATACAAAATGCAGGAAGAACCATCCAGGAATGAGGATATCCAGGAACAGCAAAAAATCCCAAAAGAAAGGTTATCCACAAATGCTTTCTTTCGGGATTAAAAAACTTTTTAAATTTCAGCACTATTTACAACGAAAATGTGGCACCTGAACAGTAACATTTGTGGATAAAACGGCGGAAACACAAACAATCTTGTTGTTGTAATTCTAGAAGAAGTAGGATATAATGAAACTGATATAAAACAGGTATGTGAAAGCCGTGTACCATTTCTGGTTCAGCTTGTGCGCATGGAAGCTCTGCTTCAGTTTGTTTCGAACTCTTTATGGGGAGCCAGGCTTTGTAACTGGTTTCTTAGGGCGGATGATGGAACGCGGATCAAGTTTGGTATTTATAGATCTTTATTTGGCTATAGCTGTTGCCACTGCAATCCAGATAGACTCGCATGCTTTTGTAGTTTCGTTCTTCTTCCTCATGGAGACGGGCATTTTTTTCTTAAATTCGAGAGTGTATTTTTATGACATAATGAGTACTTTTTTATTGTATTATTGATTATATCTTTTTAGCCAATTTCATTACAACTTTATCATATCACTTCAATGAGTGCCATACACTTTTGGCTCTGTTTTATGAGGTAAATATTAAAATAAAGCCTGAAAAGTCTGCGCTTTAAGGCTTAACATTAATTAGGAAGGAATTTATATAAGAATGTCAGTTATTGTTTTCGACGCTGGCGGGACCTTAATGGAATATATTGGAATGCCTAGTTCATGGGTGAAGTATTATTACGAAGGATTCCGCAATATTGCAAAAAAAGTAAATAAAAGTATTACTGATGATGAAATAAATAAATCTGTTGAAATAATGAAAAGTTTTAATCCACGAATATGCTACAGAGAAATTGAATATTCTCCAGAATATATATTCCAACACACTTTATGTCATTGGAATATTAATTATTGCCTAAAATCTGCAATAGAAGATTTTTTTATTGGTATAAATCTATCTGTTAAAATTTATCCAGACGTTCGTCCTGCAATACGCAGTCTTAAATCTCAAGGGCATAGGATAGCAATTCTTACAGATCTACCAACTGCCATGCCGGACGAACTTTTCCGTAAACATATAGCAGATCTCTTACCGTACATTGACTGTTATGTTTCTTCTCAATCCTGCGGATATCGTAAACCCAATATATTTGGTTTACAAAAAATTGCAGAACAATATAACACACCTATAACAGAATTGCTCTTTGTAGGCGATGAAGAAAAGGATAAACTGACTGCACATAATGCAGGTTGTCATTTTATCCATATTAGTAGAAATTCGATAAATGATAATGATTCTATAATTAGTATAGAGAATATACCTGAACTAATTTGAACCATTTATAGTTCTCAAAAAGCCAGTTTCCCCGAAGAAAAACTGGCTTTTAATTATTAATCACCTCTCTTTTCGGCAAATATATGTGTACCAAACCCCAAATTTCTTACAAATGGTGCATACGCAAGTTTATCTAACTTTTTTTGCCACCTAATCATATACTTCCACCATGGAAAACAAAATCCATCTGCTCCATATTGAATGATTTTAAATCCATTTTTTTCGAACTCTCTCCTTATAATCCAAGGAAACCGCTGAAGATGCTTTATAATTATTCCTTTTTCCTCATTCTTTTCAAACACTCCCTTTTGAAATGTTAAAAGTGCTAACAGCACTTTGAAACCACCTAATAATAAACAAAAAATACTGTTCCATTTAAATTTGTAATAATCGGCTCCTCCAATTCGCGCAAACACACACAAATTTAAACATGTTGGCATAGCAACCAAAATATGTTTATTTGTAACTCTGTAAATTTCTTTAATTGCTTCTTCATACCTGTATACATGTTCCAACACATGAATACAGGATACGTAATCAAAAGAATTATCTTCAAACAAAAGCGTATCAGGTGAACAAATAACATATCTATCAATTTTTACTGCATTTACATCTGCAAATCTTTTAATAACATCTAGATATTCTTGTTTCGAACTGCATATTGTTACTTTCAATCCTTTTTTTGCTGCCATTACACCTAATATTCCATCTACAGAACCGCCTCTGCATACATCTAAAAGAGTTTTTCCCGGTTCTAAAAAATTCAATAGTTTTTCAATTTTAGTACGGTGGATACTTTTCTTTATCACTTGTTTACTATTCCATCTAGTATCTAATCGATTATATAAATATTCAACATCTTCTTTTTCAACAATACTCATACAACATTTTGCTCCTTTGTCTATAATAAAATATTGTAAACATTCTCTCTTCCATCTTTAATATTTTCTTTTCTTACTTTACTTAATACAAAAGACAGTTTTGTTTGTTCACTATTCTGGAAATCAACTTCAGATTTGTTTACTAATATCTCAGCAATTTTAACAAGTTCTTCTAGAACCATCTCTTCAATCACGACTACGCCAATATTATAATGTCCATAATACTCAATTTCATATTGATATTGCGATTCACTATTTATTGTACATTTTGAAACTGCTGAAGCAAAGACCATACCATTTTGTACATTTAAAATAAAATCTTTACATCGTTCTTTCCTCATCGAACCAATATATGTCATTTCATCTTTGTTTATTGCACGGCGTATTTCTTCTCGATCATAAACAAAACTTTCTGTACTTTTAAATACTTTATAATCTTTAGATAAGATTATAGTATGCAATTTTTCTTTAAGCATCGGTTTCCCGTCATAAATAAATATAGAGTTTTCTACTCTAGAAACTTTATTTTCAAAGAACTCTACAGTATAATCCGTTTTCTTTTCGCATCGGTTTATCACATAATTATAAGATTGTTCTAAAAGATTGGAAACAATTTTATTTACCACATTAATATTTTTTTCATTAGAAAAATCCAATTTAATCTCGTACTCAAATCCTTCATTATATTTATCAATTTCTGTGCCATATATATATGAACATTTCGCAAAAAAAGTATCAATATCTTTCACACTGGCTATCTCATAGAATTTTTCTTTCATTGCTATTCTCCTTCACTTTTATAGACTCTCGGAATCTATGATCCTTTATTTATGGTCATTTGAATTTTAGACCAAGACTTCCTTTGTAACGGCATATTTTGGCTTTTTTATCTTATGCAATATGTTTACACAACATCATATACTTTTTCTATTTCATCAACTGAAGTGCCTTGTACAATATTATCAATATCTAACATTAGTTGTGTCAAAACCTTTGATGCCTTTTTAGCCATCTGAATACGTTCCTTTAAAGATATGTACCCATTGTTTTGCGTTAAATTCCGTATGAACGACATATATTCACCTTTATCAGCAATTAAAGCTGTATTTATATACGACTTTCGTGCAGCATGACACAAAGTTGGTCCTCCAATATCAATAGCTTGTCTTTTATCTTCACAATCACAATTACCTACAATTGTCCCTTGCAAATCATAAAAATTAACGATAACTAAATCAATGGGTTCAATCCCATGCTCATTCATAAAAATTGCATCATCTTCTGTATATAAATGTCCTAAGATACCCGCATATACTTTGGGATGTAGTGATTTGACTAAACCAGTTTTCATCTCTGGAAAATCTGTATATTCAGCTAATCCTATTGTTTGATAACCAGCTTCTGATAAAAGTTTATAAGTACTTCCCGTTGAAATAAAAATAATATCTGGATTAACTTTCGCTAGTTCCCCAATAATTCCACATTTAGGAAACCCTTTAATTTCAAAATTCCTATTCGAAATTAATCCTTCTTTATCCGTGCAGCTAACCAACACTCTTTTTACTTTTATTAAGTCATTTACTTTTTGAACTTTTTGATATTTTGCCATACTATTTTTCCTCACATGTTATTATTCTATTTAACAAATTAACTTCTTTTACTTACATATAAAGAATACACTTTTTAATACTATAAAATAACATAATTTATTATCTCCTAGTAATTCTTTCTATTAACCAATTATAGATTTGCTCCATTGCTGATTCGTCATTATCTTCAATATATAAGACACCGTCTTTATCCCTATAGCGTTCAAATTTATCGTGTAAACTACAAACAAATTCATATGTATCTTCTTTACAAAATAGTTTATCTCGTTCGCTTCTCGCTCCCGTCTTTCTTCTTTTTAACAAACGTTCCATTATTATTCCTGGGGAAGGATTCAAGATGACCGTAAGCGGATAATCTCCAATACCCTCCTCAACATTTAATAATACTTCTAATTCTTTAAAAGTAAATTTTCCTATTTCTCGATATGTTTCTATATATGCAAATGAATCATATATACTTCGACTCACCAAGGTTACCATATGCTCTTCCTTTTTATTACTTTTCTCACTTGCATACGATTGAATAAAGATTCTATGATAAAGTCGTAAAAGACATCGTTCAAAATCGTTCATAATTTTGATAGTCGAAAATTGTTCTAAAAAATTTACATCAAAATCATTTTCACTAAAACATTCATATTTCTCTACTAATTTGTTAATTAACGTTGTTTTACCAGAACCGTGAGGTCCTGAAAAAAATACACATATTCCCATGATTATCCTCCCTATATTGTCAAGTGATATTCCTTAAAAATCAAGGTATTTTAAGTTTCATATCTCAGATGAATGAGCCAAGGGGATAGATATTTTTCTGTATCTGGTACGAAAATAGAGGGTGTAGGGTACACAAAGTAAAACGCCTTGGTTTTTCGCTCTACATTTATGTGTATACCCGTCCTTCTATGGCAGCGTACATTCTGTGTCTACCGGAAACACCCGTATCTTTTAGAGTTCTAACTTCCTTCGCCCTTCTGGCCCCTATCCATAACTAGGGTGTCAGCTTAGCGCCTTTACAGGGCCTGCTCTATGGAAAATCTTCCTGTCCACTACTGGCTCATTCTTTGTTATAAGTCTTATTGACTTGCATAGTTCTCGGGCTCCCCCTTGCGGTGGACGTTTTTCCTAGTCTGTTCCACATATCTCCCGGCATTTTTTTAGGGTTATACTGGATGCCTTTTGTAAGGAACGTATAAAATACCCTCATCACTTTATTGGTTATTGCACTATCGACTGCATCTTTTTGAGAGTTTTTTTACATCCGGTAATACTTTTGTATTTCATGGAACTCCGAGTTACTTTCCACTAGGAATAGCATGACCTTGTACAGCAAATACCGCAGGCGTTGCCGTTCATGATAGCTGATCTGGCTTTCTTCGGTATGCTCGCTCGAATCATTTGCCATAATGGCATATCCTGACAGCTTCTGCAGCTGTTCGTGGTTGTCAAAACGTCCAATATCACCCACTTCCGATATAAAGTCGCCCACTGTTACTATCACGATCCCCTTTGATCGCCAGCAGCTTACCTATAAATGGGATTTCTTCCATTCTCTAGAGTAGTCCTTCCCGCCTTGAGGCATATACATCCATGTTATTCAGCAGGTTCGCCAGCGCTCCCCAGCGCCGCATCCGGAGCTTCCCTGCTTCTGACGCTACGCTCTGCAGCCGATACCAGGGCCTTTGCTCTCTTCATTCCAGCTCCCCTCAGCTTTGTGCCCCTTCAAATCTGGTTCACACCTTCCGCCCAGCTTTATGATGTCTTCTGGTAGAGGCGCTGCCTTCAGCACCATCCATCTACGAACTGCTTTTATGTCTTCGGAAATGTTTTCGTATTCAGGAAAGTAGACGAAGAACCATCTTGCTAGGCGATTTTTGATCCTTGTGAGCCGAACCTGCGTCTGGAAGTGTAGGTTTTGTAGGCTTCTGACCTCGGCATAGATGTCGGTTCGTCTCTCTTTATATAGAGGAAAGATATCCACATCAAAGGTAAAAATCATTTAACAATTACCTAAGTTTATATAATAAATCTTATAGTTTTCTTTTTAGTATTTAAACCCTCTATAGGTATAACATCTTATACCTGCTGTTATATGTACGGTTATACACTCTATACAAGGATATCTTTTTTCTATCAACAGAAAGGCATCTTACAGAATAAAAGTACATTATTGATGTATTAATAGTACATTATTAGCGGATTTCAAACGAGCGTGAATTGTTATAAAATAAATACAATCGTCTTTTTAAGGCCAAGGAAATGAAGCATCCGCCTTGGCAGTACTATAGAGGAAACCCCATTCCAGGGAGTCCCGCTGGTTTCCTTCGCCTGTAAGCAATTAGAGAACAGGTGTATCATCCAGGAGTATATCATGATAGTCTGAACATGCATTTTTCAAAGAAAGTCAATGGTATTTGGCAGCCATAGATTTTCTCAATTGAAAAAATAATTCAGAATACGGAGAGGATGAAACAAATGACAAAAGAAAAAACAGTCCAAAAAGAGGAAATGGCAGATCGCCTGTATGAAATCAGAAAACGTCATGGTTTAACACAAGAAAAGTTTTCGGAGAAGCTGGGAATTTCCTTGTCGGCCTACAAGAAGTTAGAAAATGGTACCAATCGGATTTCTATAGACACGCTGTATGAATTAGAAGGTTATCAGTATGGCGCTGTGGAATATGTGCTATTTGGATACCGTGAGAAGCCAGAGGAAGTATGGACAATCATCCGAAACTGTTCCGAAGAAGAAAAAATCCGCTTATTATTGCGCTTGTCTATTTATTTCACGGAAACAAGGTTGGGAGGAGATGAAGAGCTGGCAGGGCAGAATGGTTATAAGAAACTCATTGATAATTTTTTTGAATACCTGCAAAGGAAATGAAGTGATGCGGAATATTCTTATACTTGAAGATAAGCAATCCCACATGGATGCATTATATAAGATTGTGTCTGAGGTGAACAATCAGCTGCGCGTATTTACGGCATCCACAGAAAAGGAAGCATTCCAGATTGTTATGGAACAGCAGATACATTTGTTTTTGATCGATATTATCCTGCATCCGGAGAACCCCGGGGATGTAAGCGGATTAAAGTTTGTACGGGAAATTCGGGGCATCAGAAAATATCAGTTTACACCGCTCATCTTTATAACATCATTGGAAGATCCCAAATTATATTCCTATAGTCAGTTACATTGTTTCGGTTATATTGAAAAGCCTTTTGATGTGAAGCAGGTACAGGTATTAATATCAGAAGCCTTGGAGTTTCCGGCAGAAGATGAGGCGGAACGCTCTGTATATTTTCGGAAGGATGGCATTCTATACGCCAAAAGTATCAAAGAAATCATATATATTGAAAACAGGAAACGGAAGGTTACGATTCATTGCAAAGGCGATCTATTAGACATCCCATATCAAACATGTGATGAAATCCTCTCTGAAATCAATTCTAATCTGTTTGTACGATGCAGCAGATGTGCAATTGTAAATAAGAAATTTATTGAGGAGATCGACTATACCAATCGCTACATAAAGCTAAAAGGAATCAAGCAGCCAGTTGAGATTGGGCCAATATGGAAGAAGGATTTCAGAGAAAAAATGGGAAGCAGATAAATGGGAGAAATGATGTCAGAGGCAGCGCTTTTTGCTGCTAACATAATTGCTTGGAGTGCAGAGTTTTTCTCAATTCTCTTCTGCCTGCATGGGATTTTAGGGAAGAAAATAAGGGCAGGATTACCGATTTTTGCAATTCTGGGACTGGATATCGCGGTGTTATCCTTAATCTATAGTGGGAGATTGCCTCTATTTTTTAGCGGATGGATCCATATCATAATATTTTTCTATATGAGAAAGGTTTATGAAATGGGATGGGGAGAATCAATCGCGGTTTATATTTTCAGTGCTGTGGTGACAGGGGCTTTTGAGCTTGCATCCTCTTACCTTATGGCCTTTGTGGCTGCGGATACGGAATGGGACAAGCCGGCATATCTATGGATGAATCTTAGTTCTTTCCTTATGTCAGTAATTTTTTATAAAATAGTCATTTGGAAATATCCCGTAAAGATATTTTATAACAGAAAATTTATTGGCATAATCGGAATATGCGGGCTATGTACGGGTGCGGCAATTATTGCATACCGCAGAAGTGGAGAGTTCCAGCAGATCTCTTATTTTCTACTGTTTATTCTAATGATTCTGATTTATTTCTTTTGGATACAGGCACAGCGCACGAAAATTGAATTAGAGAAGAAGAAATTGGAGATGGAGTTACAGGATACCTATGGAAATGCATACAAGGAATTGATATCGGAAATGCGCAGAAGGCAGCATGATTTCATGAACCAGCTCGGGGCAATATATAGCATGCATGTAACGGCAGAATCTTTGGAGGATTTGATACAGAAACAAAGTAGGTATGGAGATATACTAAAAGAACAATGCAGATATGATAAGATCCTGACCGGGTGCGGGAATGCTATCCTGGCAGGATATCTTTATCCTGAATCCGTGAACATCGCCGCGAATATATGAGGCACGTTGTTTTGTCATCGTT
>CAJUQB010000105.1:14140-16941 GCA_910588285.1 uncultured Lachnospiraceae bacterium | reverse complement strand
CCCATCTGTTGTGCATAACGCATCAATACATCCTGTCCGCCGAAGAAAATAAATTGAATGCCTTCTTTGTTTGTAAACATATTTTCATCAGCGTATTGCACCATTTCGGATGCCAGCTTTTCATATCCGGGTTTCAGGCAGAAATAAATGTCTGTCACCGGATTTTCATAAAAGCAGAACGCTACGATTTCACCATTGCATTCCCAGATGCGGTTTTTGTAAGAATAGGAGATATCCATCCAGTAAGAAAATGATGCGTATGCGTATTCAAAAAAGGGGGCTGGTACACCATTTCTCCAGTCCCTCTCATAAATTTCAAGCAAAAACTGATAGATTCTTTCGCAGTCTGCTAAAATACGAAATGGTCTTTGTGTAATACTCTTCCTGCCTTTATGTACATTCAAAGTCTGCGTCCTCCTTTGCTTTATTAAACAAAATTAACCACCCTATTAGTTTAGGTGATTGCTTAAAAGGCTATCTTCTTTTCTGCATAATCCCCATCTGTACAAGATTTCAATTTCTTGTTCTGCATAAATTACCGATAAACTGAAAGTTATCGACTTGTTTTTGATAGCCTATTCTGCAAAAAGGTAACAGCAGCTTCTTGTACTTCTTCTCTTAATTCGCCCTGTGTAGGTTTTTTTGCAATCCTCTGTATATCTGAGAGAATACAATTTATGCTCTTATCAGAAAAAAGAGGTGCCAGACAGGTAATAATCCAATACTTCCATATTTCGTCTTTTTCATGTGGACTTAAAACTCTATGAATTAAAGGGGTCAGAGCTGATTGGTGTAAAGCCAGCACCGGCAAAATATCACCAGCAACAGGCCAATTACAGTCCTGTATCCACTCCAAAAGAGAGGGTAATATCGGCTCAATCTCATTGTCAGTGAGGTGTTTTAGCCTCTCTATATTGGAACTATCAAATTTATTTTTTGGCACCAAGTCGTAAATATCTGTCATATTAGTTCTTCATCTCCATCTCAACTTAACGATTTGTCGTCTTTACCTGATAGCATTAAGACGCACTAAATTATTATTTGTTATGTAAGCAAATTGCAAATTAGCTTATTAAACCTGTCGCTTTCGCTCCATTGAGGAAAGTGACAGGATTCCTCAAACCAATAAACCTGTTACATCTGTAATTATTTGGAATTTTGGCATATCCTTGCTGTCATGAAGCATTGTGTTAAAATCTTTTTTATCCTCGTTTGCCATTTTGGCCACCCCTGCCAATTTTTGTTTTTATAATTTTCTTATCGGAAAAAACATATATCCCTTCCCAGTCTGTGGACAGGTAAAATCATGGACTGCGCCCGCCAAAGCAATACCATTGCCCTTCATATATTGGATTACTTCTGAAAAGGTATTATCATTTTCACGTTCCACGTAAATATACTCATAGCCGGGTATCACCCATTTTGTCCAGCCATCGGGGGCTTTTGCATCCTCATTACACTCCACCCCTGCAAGGTAAAGTCCTTTCTGAAAGCCCTCCCAGGGCTGGAAGGAACGGGAAAAGTCAGACATTGCGCCCCATATTCCGCTGATGTTTCCATCTTCATCTTTCTTTGCCAGATGTGCGATTTCTCCAAAATGGGAATTCGCCTCATCCCATAACTTCTGAATAAAGCCGGCTCCGTCCGTTGTCGCCCCTTCTTTTCCGATTACAACAAAGGATTCTTTTTTGCATTTTTCGATTTTCATTGGTTGTTGCTCCCTTCCCTTTATGTTTCATTTCATTTTAAAGGCTCGTTCTTTTTCTCGTTTTGGATATATTTATCATAGCGGCACTGCTCAATGACTGTGTGTCCCAGTAATGTAATTGCCCTTGCCGGACAGGAACTGATGCACCGGTAACACATGGTACAGTGTTTTCCGGCAGCCGCTTTTCCATTTTTCAGGGTAAGGTTGTCTGCCGGGCAGAGCCGGGTACAAAGCCCGCAGCCTGTACAGGCATTACTGACTTTTAATTGATCTGAGTAACTTTTGGTTTTGCTGTAGTACCACAAACGCTGGCAGAGTAATCCGGCGATTCGGCTATAAAGATGCAGGCCGTTTTTGGGATACCTGCCTTTTCTGATTTCCTCTGCGCATTTCTCAATCTTTCTGTCTGCTTTCCGGATGATTTCCCGGTTCTCCTGAAAGGATTTTTTCAGCAGCTTTACATCACAGACAGAATCAGGCATACGGATATGGAAACCGCCAACGATTTCTGCGCCATACTTTTTGAGCAGCCGTGCCGAGCAGCCTGCGCCGTCTCCGCTGAACAATCCCATAGTGGCAACGCAGAGTATTTTTTTACCCTTCCAAAGATCCGGATGGTTTTTGATAAAATCTTTTACCATGACGGGAACGTTTGAAAACTGAACAGGATATGCAAAAACAATAAAGTCATGCTGTGATAATAAATGTACCGCGTCTTTCTGCTCCATCGGAACTGCCTGCGCAGTTTTATCCAGTAAAAAAGCAGCTTTTTGATACAATGTTCTGTGTTTCCCGTACCGCTTAAATAGATACCTGTCATATTTTTTCCCTTTCAAAATTGGAGTAATGACCACGTCCCTGCACCATGGTTTCTGATTTTATCCTCTTCTGTCAATTTTACTGCCATTGACCGATTTTGGGAAGGGCTGAAAACAAACATCTTCTCAAAATCGGTCAATGGAGCAATAATAAATTAAGTTCATTCTTTTTTAAGATGTTTTAGAGGCTTTTTAGAGACTGCTCTGATAGAATGGAGAAAAATCCGCAGAAATACTGGATAAGCTGTGGATTGAATTTTATATGAGAGGAAAAT
>CAJUQB010000105.1:5478-14130 GCA_910588285.1 uncultured Lachnospiraceae bacterium | reverse complement strand
GTTACTCCCTTCGCTTTATGTTTCATTTCATTTTAAAGGCTCTTTCTTTTTCTCCTTAGTCATAGTTTTTGGATTTATCCTTTCTGGTTATTCTACCGCTGTTGACCGATTTCGGGAAGACCCGAAAACAAAACCCTTCTCAAAATCGGTCTATGGAAAAACAAGAAACAAGTTTATTTTTCCTTAAGATGTTTTAGAGGCTTTTTAGAGACTACTCTGATAGAATGAACAAAAAATCCGCAGAAATACTGGATAAGCTGTGGACTGAATTTTATATGAGAGGAGAACAACATGAAAAAGAAAACAAGAAAAATAATCTTATTGACAGGGGTGCTGTGCATCCTGAGCCTTGCGGTATGTGCCTGTGGAAAGACGGAGGAAGCATCAGATACCCCTGAACCACAGGTGGTTCAGGGCGAGCCGATCCCGGAGGATGATACAGAGGACGATGTTTCTGCTCCGGAACCGGAAGCGGATGCAGAAGGAACCGACACCGGGAATGAACCGGAGTCACCGGAAGCATCACCGGAACCGCAATCCGGTGAAAGCGGCAGCCAGGGAACAGACAGCACACAGAAAGAACAGCCGGAAGCACAAAGTCAAAGTACGTCTGGCACATCTGCAGAATGGGTGGACAGTACTCCCAGTCTGGAAGGGGATATCAAAGAGCTGAAGGATGGGCAGCTTACCGTGGTAGAGGCCATTACAGAAAAATCAGATAATGGAGGTGATATCGTAGTGTCTCCTGGCAGCGGGGATGATTCTGAGTATAACAAGATTGCGGTTACATACGATGAAAATACCCTGTTTGCTATAAAAATAATTTACGATGGAGGGGCCAGATCTGAAATGTCAGCAGCAACAGCGGCGGACCTGGCATCCGGCCAGTTCATTCAGGTATGGGGAAGTTCTTCCGGCAGCGGACTGAAAGCAACCCAGATTTGTATTGTAAAAGTGGCCTGAACCTTTGCCTGTCCTCTTTTGATAAGGAGAAAACCCTTGTCAGGAGAGGGCAGTTTTTCTTAAATAAAACCTTTATTTCCTGCATTTCTTTGATAAATCTGGCATGTCTTAAAAAATTTTGCAAAAAGGTCACCTTTCGTCTTCTAATTGCGTGTCATAAGTATAACAGCATCCAACCAAAGGATATCCGGAAAGATTTTCGGGCACGGATGTAGTTCGCAGGGACATCTTCCTGCCCGTCTTATGCCGGACAAGAAGCATCGGGCGTCCGATCGATGTGGAAAACCGGATAACAACGGACTTACAAGCAAGCTTGACATCTGCTGTTATTCAATTTTTCCCGCCCTGCGAACGGTAACGGGAATTCTTCCAGGTCCGGGTATTTTGAGCGATGGATGTGGAACAGGAAGGAGATGGAAAGATATGGATCTGGAAGCGGCAGTAAGGAAACACAGCGAGATGCTGTACCGGATCTGCATTGTGATACTCGGCAGTGAACAGGATACCCAGGATGCCATTCAGGAGACCTTCTGCAAATATCTGGAGAAAAAACCGAAATTTGTGGACGGCGAGCATGAAAAGGCATGGCTGATCAAGGTGGCGACTAATCACTGCAGGGACATACAGCGGTTCAGATTCCGGCACCCGAAGGTGCCCATTGATGAGCTTGCAGGCACACTGGTATCCCGGCAGGAAGACAGGGAGGCGGTGCGGGAGCTCCTCCAGATGCCCCCAAATCAGAGGGCCGTGATGGTACTCCATTATGTAGAAGGATACCAGGTAAAGGAGATTGCCGGTATCCTGGGGATTACGGAGCATGCGGTCAAAAAGAGGCTGCAGCGTGGAAGGGAGCAGTTTCGGACTGCCTGGAAGGAGGAATATTGCAGATGAGTGAGATGAATGGCGGACAGCTGAGACATGCTATGAAACAGGTACACATGAAAGAAAATATGCAGGAGGAAATTATCATGAATGTAAGAACACAGATGGCAGACGGAACCTACAGACGGAACAGCTTTAAGAGGAATATGGTATCGGCAGCAGCCTGCCTGATGGCAATTGGGATGGTGTCCATTCCGGTCTATGCAGGATATCAGGGACTCAGGAGTGCGATCACCAGCGACAAAGTAATGGCAAGGATGCAGGAGGTTCCCGAAGCAGAGGTGCAGGATATTTATAACATGGTCCAGTATGAGCAGCGCAGCTTCCATGCCGACCAGTTCAGCAGGGAATACACAAAGGAGGAAGAAAGCCGTAAGGAAGCGCTGAAAAAGGAGTATGAGAACGGCAGATTCCCGGAGGGTACGCTGACACTGGTGGAAAATGCAGGGCAGACTGTGGATTCTGACCAGCTGGTTTATGCCAGAGACACCGGCTGCTTCTATCTGCCGGAAAGGGCACTCACAGACGAAGAACTTCTGCAGATCCTGGACTTTAATTCCAAAAGAGACTTTGCCCTTGAACAGAATCCGAATGTGCAGCAGCAGAGGCAGGAGGCATGGGAAGAGGCAGACGATTCCGATACGCTTCGTTAGAAACAGGGGAAAAGGCGGTTTTTCGTAAACACACTGACACGGAAAGAAAATACAGGATTGATACTGCCTGAAAGCGGGCAGGTACAGGGCATCAGGACTGAACAGGTCATGATGCCCTGTAAGGGCGAAACGGAATCATCCTGTATACATGGAGGAAAAGAGAAAATATGAGAACAGGAAAATACAGGCTTTTGGGTACGCTGTTATTGGCAGGGGCTTTGTGTCTAACTGGCTGCGGCAGCACGGAATCGAATGCAGACGTTATGGCGGCGGATGTACAGCAGTCGGCATTGCCGGAGGATTCCACAGATTCTGGCTCCGGTGGGGATTCCGGCATTACCCCACAGGAAAGCGGCCAGAGTTTTGTACTGCCGCCGTTATCCACAGAGGCGCAGACCATAGATTATAAGGGGAGTGTGTCCGTAGACTGGCTTACGGCGTCTTCGGATGCCATTTATTTATTGAGCAGGGATCAGGACGGGGGCTCCGGAATCTTGAAGATGAAGCCAGGGGAAGTTGATGGAGAAGCCCTGCAGGTGACGGCGCCGGATGGGATGACTTTTTCCGTCATGACCACGGATGAACAGGGGAACCTGTATGTGGTGGCGGAGGACAGGGATATTGAGGTAGTGATGAGGGATGATGAGTTTGCCTGTCCTACAGAACACTGTGAAGTATGGAGGGTCAGCCCGTCTGGTGAGGTGGCGGCAAAACTGGACATTTCCGAATATGTAAAACAGGAAGTTTTTTCACCCCGTATGATTGCAGTGGCAGGGAACGGAGATATTTACCTGTCAACCCAAAACGATGGAACAGCAGTGCTGGCTTTTGATGCGGAAGGAAATTTCCTGAATAAAATCAGTTATGATTACAAGGTTTATAGTCTCCGTACCGCTATGGGGAGGGGCAGAGATGGAAAGGTATACGCCGTGCTTCGCGACAGTGTTGCAGATGATGGCACTTCCGTGATCGTTGAACTGGACGGACGAGACGGCCATATAGGGGATGCCACTTCTTTTATGCTCCGCAGTGATGGCAGTTTCTATTCAAATGTATGCCCGGGGAGGGATTGTGACCTTGTGATTTTCGGCGGAGAAGGAATCCTTGGATATGACCTGGGGAGCGCCAATATCAAATGGAATGTTCCCGCAGGTAAACTGCCTTTCAGCACGGAAGGTTTTTATCCGATGGCAGCACTGGCAGACGGCAGGATACTGTTTTTGGATAGCAATAAACTCCATTATGTTCCAGCGGCACAGCAGTAGACAGTATTTTTCCGCTGCCGGAATATATGGAATCATACCATAATTATGCCAGGTGAGCATGTCAGGGTCCGTGAAACAGAGGCTTTGACATGCTTAATTGGCTGTTTTTTGTAAATCCCAGAAAGAGACAGATGCAGGAGCGGATATGGAGCAAAGGAGAAGACAGCCGGTCTGGAAGGCAGAGAGCCGGAGAAAAAGAGAAAAGAGGATTGCCAGACTACGGCGGAGGATTATAGCCTATACAGTCCGGGGAATCGTGGCGGCTGTCCTGGCAGTCATGCTTCTTCTGATGGTCTGCGGCTGTCTGTATATCCGGGATTTTTTTCGCAAAGATCATAAGGATTCTGCTCTTAAGGCAGATTCCGTTCGGGAAGCCGTACCCGGCGTGGAAGAAAATAAACCGGACACGGAATTTCCAGAGCAGGAAAAATATACGGTAGTCCTGGATGCCGGACACGGCGGGGAGGACGGAGGAACCGTGGAGCAGACGGCCACGGAAAAGGAAATCAACCTGGCTGTTGTGTTGAAAATGAGAGAGCTGTTGGAGAACCAGGGCATCTGTGTGGTCCTTACAAGGGAGCAGGATATATTTATAAAGCTGGAGGAAAGGGTACGGGTTGCAAACGGAGAAAAAGCGGATCTTTTTGTCAGTATCCACTGCAACTATTATGAGAAAGACAGTTCGATCTACGGCCTGGAATGCTATTACTGCAAAGGGGCGGAGGACGGGAAATATTATGCCGAAAGGATTTTGGATACCATAGAAAAGAGTGGGGAGATTGTTTCGAGGAATGCAAAGCCTTCCGGCTACTATATTTTGAAAAATACAACGGTTCCTGCCGTATTGGTGGAAACAGGATACCTTTCCAATTATAATGAGAGGAATCAACTGATATCAGGGGAATACCAGGGAAAGCTGGCCCAGGAGCTGGTGGAGGGGATTGTAGAAGGGCTGGAAGGAAAAGCGGGGTAGTGTTGCTTATTTCAGGGCTTCCCAGAATCGGTCAATAGAGTAATAATAAAAGAAACCATCAGAAAGGAAAACATTGGTGAAAACAGAAAAAGTACTTTGGAGGAAGAAATATATAACAGTTTTGATACTCTCTCTGCTTATTCTGGCGGCGGTTTTGTATGGAATACGAAATGGCAGAAGAAATGACAAAGGTGGAAATATCCTTGCCGGGGCAAGCCCGGACACAAGCGCTTTCCAGATGTATTATTTTGACGGGGAAACGGTTGCGGTCAGGACGCTGTATGACAGCGGTGCGGAGAAGGAAGTGATTAAAAAAATTAATGGTATCCCCCTCCAGGCGGCAGAGGAAGATGCCCTCTCCCAGATGGAGCCTCCCTTTTACGGGTTCTGGGTCAGCAGTCAGGATGGCTTTGACATTTCCGTGACGGCCTCCGGCGGTGTCTGGCTTAAGAATGACGGGGCGGTTTATTATGGGGATACGGATTTGTCTGGTTTATGGGAACAGATGGAAGGCAAGGATGAGGATACCAGGAATGCCCTGAATTTTCCCAATGCGGGGCGTTTATCGGCATACCATACGATCTTCCTTCTGAAAGCGGATGAGCAGACGGCAGAAGTCCCGGAGGGTCTGACTTTGACGGTGGAGGACATAGGGACAAGCGAGATTACGGTACGGATTACCAATAACAGCGGGGAGGAATTTTCCTACGGGGAATACTTTTCTATCCAGAAGCAGATAGACGGCCAGTGGTATACGGTACCGGTAAGGGCGGATAACGTGGGATTCCAGGATATCGCCCATATCCTTCCGAACGGGGAGAGCGCCAGCGAGACCTATAATCTGAATATTTACGGTACGCTGGAACCGGGAACGTACAGGCTTGTGGTGGAAACACTGAGCGCCGAGTTTCTGGTGGGGCATGGGAGGATGGCGGGAATAGAGGGGGAGTAAATGCTGTTAAAAACAGCATGGAGAAGGGATGTAACAGAAAATGGAAAGTCCTTAAATGAGGGACATTCGACATAGGATATATGTTGGATGTCCTGTTTTGATGAATAATTTCAACAATAAATATGAGAAAATATCTCATATATTGTTTGCAAAATTTTAAAAATGAGTATAATAGATATTGAAAGACACATAAACTGGAGGGAAAAAGAGATGCTGTGCCAATTTACAGTGAAAAATTATAAAAGCATTCGGGATGAAATGACCTTTGATATGCAGGCAGCTGCTATTTCTGAACATGAAAATAATATAATTCGTGATAAAGATGGAGAATTGTTTTTGCCGATTTCTGCAATATATGGGCCAAATGGAGGTGGAAAGTCAAACGTATTGGAGGCAATGCATACGTTGGCTTCAAAAGTACTTCGTCCATTATATGCAACTGGTGATAAGGAGGAACGTATATTTCTTCAGAAAAGGCTGCTCATCGAACCTTTTGCATTCTCAAAAAAAACGAAAAGCCAGCCAACAGAGTTTGAAATTTTTTTCCGTACAGAAATTGCGGAGTATCGGTATAAACTCCATATCATGAAGGATGTTGTAAATTATGAAAGTTTGGACCGTGTAAAATTGGACACGGGACGACGTTCAGCGCTTTTCGAACGGGATACGGAAGAAATTTCTTTAAAAGGTGTATTTTCCAAACTGAAAGCCAGTGAGGACTTGTCCGCGACATTACCGTTGCTGTCTTATCTTGGGATCACTTATAAAAAAAATGAGGTAGTAAAAGATGTTCTGGATTGGTTTGAATACGGAATTGATTTTTTAAACTATGGTAATCCGATTGAAGAACTTCGTATGGCAGTATCAAATTCAGAGGATGTGAAGCAGCTTATGCTTGACATGATACAGGAAATGGATCTGGATATCGTGGATTTTCGTGTAGTTGAGGATGAAAATGACAGAATCGATGTGTATACAAAGCATTTGGTGGATGGCTATGAGACGGAGTTAAACTTACTGGAAGAATCCAGCGGGACAAGGAAATTATTTGGTTTAATGCCATTTATTGCTGGATGTTTACTTACGGGAACCGTTTTGGTTATTGATGAACTGGATGCAAAGATACATCCTGTTTTGCTGCGTCATATTATTATGATGTTTAATGATATGAGTATTAATAAAAAGAAAGCACAATTAATCTTCACATCCCATGATCTGTCTACAATGAACAATGAAGTGTTTCGAAGGGATGAAATCTGGTTCGTGGCAAAAGGGAATGCTCAAAACTCTAAATTGTATTCATTGGTGGAATTTAAGAACGAAAAAGGCGAATCTGTTCGTAAGGATGCCAAATTCGATAAGCAATATCTGGAAGGAAAATATGGCGCTGATCCGTATCTCAAAAGAATTATAGATTGGGGGAAGGCCAATGCCTAAAAAAGCCGGAATGGAGAAGTGGAAAAAGAAGCGCCGTCAGGAGTATCTGGAAATGAAGCAGTACAGATACTATATCTTCTGCGAGGGGTAGCAGACAGAACCTCTGTATTTTATGGGATTCAAAAAGCTGATTGAAGATAATCCGATTTATAAGGATATGGTTCTAATTGAAATAGAACCCTGTCAGGCAGAAACGATGCGAGTAATCGGAATGGCGGAAAGATATGTAAAGAAGAACAAAATCCAAAAGGGCCAGATTTGGTGCGTTTATGATAAAGACAGCTTTCCGGCAGATGATTTTAATGGTGTTGTCAATCGGGCAGAGAACTTAAATAAAGAAAGTTCTCAACTTCAATATCATACAGCATGGAGTAATGAATGTATTGAGTTCTGGTTTCTTTTGCATTTTGCATATTATACAGCGAATAATCACCGGGGGGAATACATAGCATTTCTGAATGATCAATTCAGGGAATTGGGGATTGGAAAATATCAGAAAAATATGAAAGATATTTTTGATATTTTGACGGAAAAAGGAAATCCAAAGCTGGCAATTCGATATGCCAAACGTATCATAAACGATGGTAAAAGTAAGACACCAGCAGAAATTGCGCCGGGAACGAAGGTGTATGAGTTGGTGGAAGAACTGGTTAAGTATTTGCCGGAGCATGTTGCACAGAGATTTAAGGAAGCTTGCAATTAAAGGGGGAGAGTATTTGGATACATCAGTAAAAAACAAAAAACTACGAACTTTGCCTTGGTATGCTTTACATGATATTGCAGTAAAAAAGGGAATAGAAGAAAAAGAAGTTAACGGAAAGGAAAAGAATACAATAATAGATAAGATATTATCTTATGGGATCCTTTCGGATGAGGAAATAGAGCAATATGTAAATGATTATATTTATGGTGACCGAGTAACGTTTACGTTATGGACATTTCAATCATCGTTGAAAGATTCAGATTATGGTATTGTTAATTCCCTGGAAAATGTGGAGGAGGAATATCTTTCTGTTTCTGGATATAGAAAATTAAAAATTTTATCTGTAAAAGAATATGAGGACCGTACAGAAGTTTTATATGTTTATTGCAAAGAATATACTTATGTTAATGAGGATGGGCAAAATGCCAGTGTATGGGAACAACATAGAGGATGCTTATGGATTGGAAAGGCATCAACATATCTTGCCTGCATTAGTAAACATGAGAAAATGACGGCTTTTATGACAAAATACATTGCTGATTTATTTAAAAACCCGGTAACACAAATAAAGCCCCCAAAATCAGCAATTGACAAATGCACAAATTCTAAGGCCATAAGCAGAATTGTGTTGCAGGGAAAAGGTGGAGAGAAAACAATTGTGTCAAGAGCTGGGGGAATTACGCCTGATCAAGAAGAAGAGATTAGCAGAATTCGTTCTGAGAGAATTGATACATCTGGGAGTTTTATCTCGGCAATTACCGAGAATATTGATGCTACGATTAAATATAATGTTAGAAACGGCAGTATTGGAATTTATAAACATT
>CAJUQB010000105.1:0-5468 GCA_910588285.1 uncultured Lachnospiraceae bacterium | reverse complement strand
GTTCTGTTTGAGTGGTCTGAAAATTCGATTAAAATTATTTTGGAGGAAATTGAAAAATTAAAAGGGAAGCCAGCTGAAGAAATTTTTAAAGAAGTAGGACAGGAAATAAAATGGACAGGGGCAAGCGGAATTGAAATTACGCAACTGAATTGGTATTTGACACAAATTATAGCTTCTCTTGATAGAGACGAGTATGAGTTCCAGATTCCGGTAGATAAATTATCGGTATTGGATAATAGTAAATGGTTTATCAAGTTTCCGAGAATATATTGCAAAACTTGTGATTCTTATGAGACTCCATATTGCACTGAATGTGGAACAGAGTTGAAGATGGGAAGGGGGATAATAAAAGAATGTGAGTGTGGGGCACCCTTAAAAATTAAATGTGCGGATGGTCATGATACTTGTGAGATTGTAAATTGGTATGTTCCAAGATCTATATTGGTAAGTATGATCAATAAAAATATTCAGAAAATATTTAAAGACTATTCTTTAGAATATAATATCTGCATTGTAGGCGATATGGGATATATTGTTAATGGAACAGAGAATTTGCAAACAGAAGTTGAAATTCCATTTGCAGCAATAGAATGCTTTAAACATGATTCAGTGGCCCTTACACATAGAGTGAAAGCTTATGCGGTAAATATGAATGAGAAATGTGGTTCTGGAACCTGTTCATATGCAAAAATTGAAAAATGTACTGAAAATGATGGAATGGCATGTTTACCTAAAGTTTTTTATACCATTTTACCAGGCTATCGTCCACAACCTCACAAAGGCATGGAGTATGGGGATGTTGCTGCGGAAGTGAAAATTGGAAATAAAGCATATGATTTAAAGGGTATCATAAAAAAGAATAGTGAAAACCGACCTAGAAAATCTGTTAATGATGATGAAAAAATAAGAAAACCACTATTATCAACATCAGGAGAAGGGCAGGAGATAATTCGTCAGTTTGTGGAGCAGGGAATGATAGATGCTCGTTGTCAAATAATAGCAGTAGTCATTCCGCAATATATTGATGCAGGATTTAAAGGAACTTTGAGACACTTGGCAAGGTTGTCTGGAAAGAAAGTAACATTTATTGAATTGGACGAGTTATCCGAGCTGATTTCAATTAACAAAAAAATATTGGTATCATAATGCAATAGGAACCTTTGGAAAAATCCAGAGGTTCTTATTGTTACTATACGCTATTAAAGATTTGACGGAGGACTCGAAAATAAAGAAGTGGGAATGAAGTTTGTCTGTTCTGAAAAGGGCAAAAAAGGTCGAGTACATTTTCCGGCATGCTGTTATACTACTAAGACCAGGCCAAAGGCCAGAAAGGAGAACATCATGCCAGATCAGAATCATATCGTTATTCAGGGCTTATGCCAGAACAATCTGAAAAATATTTCCTTAAAGATACCAAAACAAAAGCTCGTTGTATTCACCGGGGTCTCCGGCTCCGGGAAATCCAGCATCGTGTTTGACACCATTGCGGCAGAGAGCCAGCGCCAGATGAACGAGACCTACAGCGCTTATGTCCGGGGCAGGCTCCCGAAGTATGAGAAACCAAAGGCGGAAAGAATCGAAAACCTTTCCCCCTCGGTCATCATTGACCAGAACCCCCTTGGGGGCAACGCCCGTTCCACGGTGGGGACCATCAGCGACATGTATTCCGCCCTGCGGCTGCTCTACTCCCGGATCGGGGAACCCCATGTGGGAACACCCTCCTGCTTTTCCTTCAACAATCCGGGGGGCATGTGTCCGGAGTGTTCCGGATTGGGGAAGGTGATGACGCTGGACGTCCTTCCTCTTATAAAGGAAGATAAAAGCTGGAATGAGGGGATGGTGGAGCTGCCCACGTTCCGTGTGGGGAACTGGTACTGGAAGCAGTATACAGACAGCGGCCTGTTTGACCTGGATAAAAAATGGCAGGACTATTCCGAAAGGGAACGGAACCTTCTGCTGTACGGTTCGGAGGAACCGGGCGGGAAGCGGGTGTCGAAGCAGGTGGAGGGCATCCACAACATGATGAGCCGGCTGCTGTTAAAAAGGGACAGCTCCGAACTTGGGGAAACTTCTGCAGGCCGGCTGGCAAAATATGTCCGGGAATCCGACTGTCCCCTCTGCCATGGGAAACGCCTAAACGGGGCGGCCCTGTCCTGTAAGATTGCCGGGTATGATATCAGTGAGATGTGTGAGATGGAGTTGACAGAACTGAAACGGGTTCTGGGGACAGTCACAGACCCAAGGGGCAGGTCGGTGGCGGAGAGCCTGGTTATGACCCTGACCCGCATGATCGAGATCGGCCTCCCTTACCTTTCCCTGAACCGGGAAGCGGCTACCTTGTCCGGCGGGGAGGCACAGCGCCTGAAGCTGGTGCGCTACATGGGGAGCGCCCTCACGGGCATGCTCTATATTTTCGATGAGCCAAGCACCGGGATGCACCCACGGGATGTACACCGCATGACCAGGCTGCTGCGTGCCCTCCGGGATAAGGGGAATACGGTCCTGGTGGTGGAGCATGATAAGGATGTAATCTCTATTGCGGATGAAGTGATCGATGTGGGGCCGCTGGCAGGAAAAAACGGCGGGGAGGTTCTCTATCAGGGCAGCTATCAGGGGATCCTTGGCTCCGGCACATTAACCGGGAAGGCCATGGAGATGGAGATACCCTTTAAGGCGGAGCCAAGGAAGCCCCAAGGGTTCCTGCCTGTCAAACATGCCAGCCTGCACAATCTGAAACAGGTTTCCGTTGATATCCCCCTGCGTGTGTTGACTGCGGTGACCGGTGTGGCAGGCTCCGGGAAAAGCTCCCTGATCCGGGACAGGTCATCCTGGTGGACCAGTCCCCGGTGACAGCCACCGGGCGTTCAACCCCGGCCACCTTCCTGGGGTTTTTCGATGATATCCGAAAACAGATGGCGAAAGAAAACAACGTGAGCGCCGCCCTATTTTCCTTTAACAGCAAAGGCGCCTGCCCGGTCTGCAAAGGACGGGGGGCTGTCACCACCGAGCTGGTCTTCATGGACCCGGTGACGACCACCTGCGAGGCTTGCGGCGGGAGCCGTTACAGCAACGAGGCGCTTTCCTATTTATACAAAGGGAAAAATATTGTGGAGATTCTGGATATGAGCGCAGAGGAGGCCGAAGGCTTCTTTTCCGGCCGTCCGAAAATCTGCAGGGCGCTGCACGCCATGGTGGAGATGGGGCTTCCCTACCTTTCCCTTGGACAGCCCTTATCCACTCTGTCAGGGGGCGAGCGGCAGCGGGTAAAGCTGGCAAAATACCTGGGACAGAAGGGGAACATCTATGTGCTGGATGAACCCACCACCGGGCTCCATGCTTCCGATGTGAAGACAATTATGAAACTTCTGGACGGCTTTGTGGAGCAGGGGAACACGGTGGTTGTGATCGAACATAACATGGATGTGGTAAAGCTGGCGGATTACGTGATTGACATGGGGCCGGACGGGGGGACGATGGGAGGCGAGGTAGTCTTTACCGGAACCCCGCAGGAGCTGGCGGAATATGGACAGACCATTACGGCTGATTATCTAAGGAAATGCTGATTAAATCAGCGTTTCCCTAAAGAATCGGAAAACAGCAAAAAAAGTCGAGACAAAAAGTGGGGATCATTATATGATAGTAATTCCAGAAGGAATCGTTCAGGTAGGTCTGCGCGTTCACCGCGCTGACCGTATGAAAACGTTGTGGTTGCGAGCATCCGGCCCATCGCCAAAGGCGATTCTAAATGGCCGGATGCCGTAACAGTTCAGGGCTTTTCTGAACTGTTACACTCCAAGAAGGAGGTGGTTTATTTTGAAAGAACAGACAGCGGCGGTCCAGAGGATGCAGGATTATATCGAAGCCCATCTGGAAGCGGATATCACACTGGCACAGCTGTCAGCCGTCTCCCTGTTTTCCCCCTGGCATTCCTACCGGCTGTTTAAGGAGCTTTTGGGGGTGACGCCGGCAGAATATATCCGCAGGCTCCGGCTTTCCCGCTCCGCCATGCGGCTGAAGGAGGAACAGTGCCTTGTGACGGAGGCGGCCTTTGACTGCGGGTTTGGCAGTGTGGACGGGTATACCCGTGCCTTTTACCGGGAATTCGGCTGCAGGCCGGGGGAATATCTGAAGGACCCGGTGCCCATTGCCCTGTTTATCCCATACGGCGTAAAATTCAGAGAACTGAGGGAGGATGTTTTGGATATGGAAATGAAGAATCTGCAGAGCGTATTTGTCCAGGTAATCCGGAAACCGGAGAGAAAAGTCATCATCAAACGGGGAATAAAAGCGGAAGATTATTTTGCATACTGTGACGAAGTGAGCTGCGAGGTCTGGGGAATATTAAAAAGCATGGATTCCCTCTGCGGGGAGCCGGTCTGCCTGTGGCTGCCGGGAGCCTATAAAAAGCCCGGCACTTCCACCTATGTACAGGGCGTGGAGGCAGAGGCGGATTACCATGGGGAAATCCCGGAGGGGTTTGATGTCATTTCCCTGCCTGCCGCCGAGTATCTGGCGGTCCAGGGGGAGCCTTTCCGGGAGGAGGATTATTCCCAGGCGATTCTTGCCGTACAATATGCCATCGACCATTATGACCCGTCTGTGATCGGATACGAGTGGGACGAGGAAAGCCCCCGCATCCAGCTGGAGCCCAGAGGGGAGAGGGGATACATCGAACTTCGGGCAATTAAAAAGCAGCAGTAGCGGTGCATACCGTTACCGGAAAAAGGAGGATAAGATGAGCGAAACGAGAAAGAAAACAGAAGAGGCTGTTAAAACAACGGGCCTTACCAAAAGCTATCAGGGAAGAACTGTGTTGAAGGGCTTGAATCTGTCAGTCAAGGCCGGAACGGTCTTTGGTCTGTTGGGGGCAAACGGCGCCGGAAAGAGTACCACTATCGAATGCATCCTGGGAACGGAACAGGCCGATGGCGGAACCGCCCTGGTATTGGGGCGGGATGCCAAAAAGGACCGGCGCGCTGTATTTCAGAAAGTGGGCGTCCAGTTTCAGGAAGGGGATTACCAGCCGGAAATCAGGGTATCCGAGCTTTGCGAGGAAACTGCCTGCCTGTATGAGAGGCCGGCAGACTGGCGGAAGCTGTGTGAACGTTTCGGAATCGGGGATAAGACAGGTCATGCCGTAAAAAGTCTTTCCGGCGGGGAGCGCCAGCGGCTGTTTATTGTTCTGGCGTTGCTACCGACCCCGGAGCTTGTGTTCCTGGACGAGCTGACTACAGGGCTGGACGCAAGGGCGCGCCGGACGGTGTGGAAGATTCTTGAGGATTTAAAGGGTGAAGGGCTGACCATCTTCCTCACTTCCCATTTCATGGATGAGGTGGAGGCCCTCTGCGATGAGATCTGTATTCTGAGAAAAGGGGAGGCCGTCTTTTACGGCGCCGTGGAGCAGGCGAAATCTCAGAGCGGCTGTGAGCGTCTGGAGGATGCCTATTTGAAATTTGCGGACGAGGAGG